>JBKJIS010000224.1:0-11036 GCA_046598305.1 Thiobacillus sp. | reverse complement strand
TTGATGACCAGCGTCTTGCCGTGAAACTTGCGGATATACGGTAAGGCCTGCGCCAGGATCTCGGCCTTGTCGCGCGGGCCTATGTGGGAGAGGTCGGGGTCGGTAGACGGGGAATTGATCATTGCGAAACCAGTGGGTGGGATAACAAATTGTGCCGCATCCTTGCCGCGGCGGGAAAATCACGGGGTCTCAGGGGGCAGGCTCGCCATAACCATGGACACACGCATGAAGTACCGCCTTGATCGCGGGCACATCGCCGCTGTCAGCAGCCAGGCGCAAGGTCTGCAGATGCAACTCGAGAACTGGCCAGGAAAGATGGTCCTCATGCGCCTTCATGATGCGAGCGTGCGTGGTCGGCGCGGGGTTGTCGCCTATCAGCAGCTCTTCGTACAGCTTCTCGCCGGGGCGCAAGCCCGTGATGGCGATTTCGATGTCGCCCGCCATGGTGACTTTGTCACGCACAGTCAGCCCAGACAGCTCAATCATCCGTCGTGCCAAGTCCATGATTCTGACCGGCTCACCCATGTCCAGCACAAACACATCTCCTCCCTTGGCCATGGCTCCGGCCTGCAATACCAGCTGGGCGGCTTCGGGAATGGTCATGAAATAGCGGGTCACTTCCGGGTGGGTTACCGTCAACGGCCCCCCCCCGGCAAGCTGACTGCGAAACAGGGGCACCACACTGCCGCTGGAACCCAGCACATTGCCGAAACGCACCATGCCAAAACATGTTGATGCTTTGCCCTCTGCCGCCAAGGCCTGCAATACAAGCTCCGCCATGCGTTTGCTTGCTCCCATGATGTTGGTCGGTCGTACTGCCTTATCGGTGGACACCAGCACAAACTGGGCGACCCCGCTGTCCATGCATGCCCGTGCAATGTTGAGCGTACCGAACACGTTGTTGAAAATACCTTCTGCCGGATTGGATTCCACCATGGGCACATGTTTGTAAGCCGCCGCATGGTACACCGTCGCGGGAAGATAGGTTTCACAGATCTCCCGCAAGCGCTGAAGGCTGACCACACTGCCCAGCAAAGGCACCAGCTGCACATCCGTCTTTCCGGCGATACGCAGGCCCAGCAACTCCTGGTGAATGCTGTACAGACCAAATTCGTTGTGGTCCAGCAGCAGCAGCTGGCGCGGACGTTCTTTCAAAATCTGCCGGCACAATTCACTGCCGATGCTACCGCCCGCACCAGTCACAAGTACCACCTTGCCAGCTAAATTGCGCGCCATGAGGTCGGTATTCGGGGGGACCGGGTCACGCCCCAACAGGTCTTCGATGTCCAGTTCCTTGAAATCCTGTACTGTGACCCGACCCGTGGCCAGGTCGGCCAGTCCCGGCAAGGTCCGGATGTGTACAGGTACAGAGCGCAGACCTTCGATGATTCTGTTGCGTCGCTCCCGCGAGGAGCTGGGCAAGGCCAGCAAAATGTCAGTCACATCCAGTCGGGCCACAACTCCGGGGACTTCTGCCGGCGCGAAGACCGGCACGCCGTTGATGCTGCGACCCACCTTGCGCGCATCGTCATCGACAAAACCGAGCAGGACAAACTGCCGTGAAACACCGATGGCGGAGGCCGTCTGTACCCCCGCCGTACCGGCGCCATAAATCAGCAGCCGGCCGTCACTTCGCCCGCGCGGACCGCCGAGGTTCGCCAGCCAGAATCGCGCCAGCGCCCGACTGGAGCCTACCAGCAACAGAAAAACAAGAGGCTGCAGGACGCCCAGGCTGCGAGGGACGCCAGGCCATTGCTGCCACAGCAACACGGCTATAAAGACCATGCCAAAAACCACCACCGCCTTCCCAGTGGCTTTCAACGCCGCTTGCCCTGTATACCTGAAGATGGCCCGATAAAGGCCGAACTTGACGAATACAGGGATGGCCAACAGCGGCGCAAGTCCATACACCCACCATTGCGCACCGCTGGGCGAATGCAACTCGTCCAGCCTGAGCGTGAACGCTATCCAAGTGGAAAGCAATGCCAGAACAACGTCGACCGCAATAACCACAGCCAACTTGACCGCCCGCGGCCAAACCAAAATCCTACTCTGCATTGATTCCCCTGACCTGGCCTCTAATTCAAATTAGCTTTTAACAGCGAACTCTTCTTTGGTTTTGCCTTGAGATAACAAAGCGGCTAACCAGCGTGGCGTCAAGCCACGCCCACTCCAAGTTTCACCCGCTGGCCCCCGGTATTTGACCGCAACGGCTGAAGCAGTTTTCTTTTTGGCTGAAGCGTCCGTCCGCCTGGCCGAAACGCCAGCCTTGGCCTTGACTCCACGTCCTTTGCCGGTCTGCAAGTCTTTCACGGTAATGCCAAACGCCTGCATCTTGGCGAGAATGTCTTGTACGGTTGAGTGAAACTCTTTAGCCTTTATTTCAGAGGCCTGTTTTTGAAGTTTTTCAATCTGGTTTTGAATATCAATCAAGTTTTCCATAATTTACTCCTTAACAATTTAAATCCAACGATTTCACAACCTACAGCCCAATTATGGCACCTATTTTTTAGTGAGTCACACTGTCCTGCTTGATCACTTTGACCAGGGTTAAGCCTATTATTTTCATATCAAACCAGAAAGACTGCCGCCGCAAATACTCAGCATCCAGTTCAACCTTTTGGGGAATAGGTAATTCGTCCCGCCCGTTAATCTGAGCCCAACCGGTTAATCCTGGTGCCAATTCATGCACCCCATATTCGGTGCGCAAGGCAATCAAATCGTCCTGATTGAATAACGCAGGGCGTGGGCCTACAAAACTCATATCGCCCTTGATAATGCTCCAGAGCTGCGGCAACTCGTCCAAACTGCTCTTGCGCAGAAAACTGCCAATCGGCGTGAGGTACGCTTTCGGTTCGGCCAGCAGGTGGGTGGCCACTGCGGGCGTGCCTACCCGCATGCTGCGAAACTTGGGCATTTTGAAAATCTTATTGTGGCGACCCACGCGGGCTGACCAATACAGGGCCGGCCCCGGAGAAGTCAGCTGCACCAGCGCAGCCACCAATATTACCGGCACAACCAAAATTACAGCAGCCGCAAAACCCAGCAAAAGGTCAAATACTCGCTTCACGAAAATTGCTCCCCCGCAGCTTTCTTCAAACCTTGATCCAGCTTGAGTGGCGAGCACCAATCTAACAGTCGGCGCGTTTTCTTAATATTTACCTGCAAAGACCCACACAGGCGCTGGACCATGCGCAGCAGCCGCAGGAAATTCGCCTTCACCCCCGCATACACCAGCGGCGGTCGCAGGATGACGACTTCCAGCCCTGTCTGCAGCGCGATCCGCTGCAAGCCCTGTTCGGCTTTCCATTTGGACATCGCATACGCATCCTCAGGCGCAGCCGCATCGGTTTCACGATAGGCTGCAGCGCGCCCCTCGCCGTTGACCTTGATGGCACTGTTGAAAACGAAGGCCGTCCAATCGGTCGCGCCATCGATATCACCGATAACCGTCTCATCCGCCCGGCCAAACGCGCGGCGCATGGCAGACACCACGACTCGCCCAAGCGTACCGAGATGCCCGCACAACGCGCGGCCGACAAAACCATTGGCGCACGTAACCAGAATCCTCATCTGTGCAAGAATTCCAGCAACTTGGCCGGATATTTTGAAAGGATTTTCGGCAGGCTGGTCGAAATGCCGTTCTCCCGGCAAGCTCGCAAGACCTCCCGATTAAGCAGGATGGTATTGCGCCATCCCCCCGTGCTGATTCCTCCGGTTCGCATCCGCACCAGCACTTCGGGCACATGGCGATAGCTCAGCATGCCACCATGGAAAATTCGCGCAACCAGCTCGAAATCGCCGGCAATACGGTAATCCGTTCGAAACTGCCCAAAACGCTCAAATACGCTGCGCTTCAAAAAAAGGGCCGGATGCGCAGGCATCCAGCCCCAGGCAATGCGTTCCGGACGGAAGCGATCCGAGCGGTACCGGCGCAAGGGGTGGTTAGGTCTGGCTGAACTGACAAACTCGGCATCGCCGAACAGGGCGTCGAGTCCCTCCTTTGCCATGATTGCAGACACCCGCTCCAGCACCCCGTTGTCGGCATAAACGTCATCGGTATTGAGAAAGCCGATGACCTCTCCGGTAGCCAAACGCAGCCCCTTGTTCATTGCATCGTAAATGCCGTGGTCCGGCTCGGAAATCAGCCGGGCCACATGCTTTCCATGGCGTTCGATAATCTTCAGCGTGCCGTCCGTCGAAGCTCCATCCACCACGATGTGTTCAATTTCCCGGTGCGTCTGTGCGGCAATCGATTCGAGCGTATCAGCGATGGTTCGGGCGGCATTGAATGCCACCGTGATGATGCTGATCTTCATGACAATCCGTGCCCGGACTGGCAATAGCCGGCAAGCTCGGTGAAATCCAGGGCGAATTGTTCAACGCGCTTCAGCGCGGCTTCCCTTGCGGCCTCGACCCGTAGCTCGCGCTGCAATTCGCTCAAGGGCACAAATGCGTCCAACGCGTCGGCGAGAGATTGCGCGGAATGACGGTCAAAATAAATCGCCGCCTCTCCCATCTGCTCCCGGTGCACATCAATATCTGAGAGCAACATGGGGGAGCCCATCGCCTTGGCCTCTTCAACTGTCGTGCTCCACCCTTCAAACAAGGAAGGATTGAGCATGGCGGCGCTTGCCCGCATCAATGATGCCAAGTGCGGGTAGGGAATCATCCCGAGCAACCTGAACGCATTTTGCAATCCATGCTGTTCAAGCCTGCCCTGAAAAGTGGGGAAGTATCCGGGATCGCGCGGATCGGCCTGCTTGCCGGAAGCGGCAACCACAATCTGACTGCCCCGCTGCCGCAGGATAGCCAAGGCATCCAGCACCAGTCCATGATTTTTATGCTGCCAGAACTGGTTGGGCATAAAGAAAAAGGTTTCGGGCAGTCCATACGAATCTGCAATCTCGCGCGCTTCAGAATAAGGAATCTTTGGGCCTGGCGCCACAGCAAAGTGCACGGTCCGGGTACGTCCACGTGTCGAAGGGTAATGCTGCTCACACGCAAGCCGTGCGTCATCACTGCTCAACATGATGGTTCTACCCCCTATAACCTGTGCACGAAATCCGATATCCCGCTTCCACCAGGCACTGCGGGAAAACAGGTGTGGCAGCATCTTGTGTTGAAAATCCGGGATCCAGGCAATGGCAGGAATCCCGAGGTGCCAACCAAAAAACTGTGCGGCCTCGAATACCACGTCAATTCGATGAGCCTGAAACAAACGCTGCAAAGCGACATCCCGCCCCCTCAGCATGGCTTGCACCAGCGAGGCAGTACGCCGTGACGCATTCAGCAGGGGCGTTCGAACAAGTTCCACGCCAGGGATCGCTGCAAAAGAATCCACATCCTTCTCGGTGCACGCCTCCCCCACGAACAGAACAGGGGCCAGGCGATCCTTCTGATATTGCCCTAATACATTCAGAAGATTCAGGAGGTAGTTGTAACCGCCCGTCCAGTCCTTGCCACCGATCAGGGTGAACGCCACACGCATCAAGGTGTCACTCCCGCTTGGGTGTGGTACCAGGAAACGTATTCAGCTACGCCCTGAGCCACTGGAATAAGGCTATCGATACCGGAAGCGCGCATTTTTGAGACACCGGCAACCAGACTAAATGGGTCGCCCGGTCTGGACCGACCACTAAATGTGACGTTTCGCGATGCGGCTTCAGAATCTCCCCACCGGCTCGCCACCATGGCTGCAATTTTCCGCACAGACGTCCCGCATCCGGATGCAAGATTGATTACCGGCGCCTGCGCACTGGCTAGCTTTCCAACCTGCTCCAAAGCCTGCACTACATCGCGCACATCGATCCAGTCACGCAATTCGTCCCCACTCCCGCCGAGCGCAATCTGCCCCCCTGCTGCGAGCTTGTCGCACAGGTCCCAAAGCAGCTGTTTCTTCAAGCCAGGGCCGTAGACCGAGAACAAACGCGGCAATGCAACCAGCAATCCGAAATTAGCGGCATAAGAGCGACACAGCTCCTCCATCATGAGCTTGTGTGCGCCATAGGGGGAAAATGGCGTCAACCGCGCATCTTCCGGGATAGGCCCGCTGTGGCTTGAGCCATAGACCGCTGCACTGGACACCGCAACCAACTGCGTATCTGGCGAGTGCTGGCGCAGCCATTCCACCAGTTCTGCCGTGGAAACCACGGTTCGCGTGAAATCCTCATGGGGATGGGCCATTGCCGCCCCCACCGATGATCCGCCTGCCAGGTGAAAAACCACATTCGGAAGACCTAGGGAGCGCTGCATGTGGCCAAGGTTGCTGGCCGATATCTCGCCATTCAACCAGAACGACAGTCCCCACTGCGCCGCCTCGGCCTCGGGCCAGACACCATGGCCGATGCCGGCGACCTGATATCCCTTCGCCTGCAGGCAGCGAGCGAGATAGCGCCCAATAAATCCATGGGCGCCGGTAATCCATGCATATGCCATGTTCAGCCCTTCACCGCCACAAAGGAATAGAGTCGGCCCGGTCGCTGGTCAACCCGCTCCAGAATCCATCGGGTCAGCGGCCACAAGCCCGGCAGGCCAAGCAAAGCCAGCAGCACACGCTCAACTCCGGGAACCCGCAAGCCGGCGCGACGTGCCAGTTCTTCCTTGAGCGAGGCCAGATTGTAGGGCGCAAAATTGATCGGGCTACGCCACGGCGAGATCACATCCAGCTTTGCAAAACCCGCCTGTTCAAGGGCTGCGACGTATTGCTTCAATAGAAAGGCATGCTCACCGCCATATAGCCTGTGCAAGGGATGTTGTTCGAGAAAGCGGGGCAGATCGGTGGGGCTGGAAATGACGTGCTCACGAACCGCCAGCAGGAGCCCCCCAGGTTTCAGCACCCGGAAGAATTCGCGGCAGGCCGCCTCCAGATCGCGGGTGTGGTGCAGCACCGCCCGAGCAAAGACCAAATCGAACGTGCCGTCGGCAAAGGGCAGACGCTCGGAAAACTCCTCGACGACCTGTATCGACAGGTACGATTCGGCGGCCAGTGCGCGAATCGCACCAACCCCGACAAGTGCGCTCGGATCGGGCTCCAGCGCCGTTACCGCAAACCCTTCCCGGGCCAGGGCATAGCTGGCGATGCCACGACCCGCGCCCACATCCAGGGCGCTCCCTGAATATCCGGCCAACGCCGTCCGCACCGCCTGCCATTCCTCGCTATGCCAGTAGCGCTCGGCGGCCCCGATGAGAGGGTCGTCGTAATAGCAGTCGATAACCAGTTGAGCTTGATCCGGCTGCAGACGCAGCCAGGCAACCGCATTTTCCCAACTCGTAAAAGTGCTATCAGTGTTCATCCGCACCCAACTCACGAATCACACGCGCAGGGTTGCCAGCGGCGATGGTAAAAGGTGGGATGTCATGGGTAACCACCGAACCGGCGCCGACGACTGCTCCATCACCGATAGTGACACCACGAAGCACACAGGTATTTGCGCCGATCCACACATCATTACCCACCTTCACGGGCCGCTCGCCGAGATCGATGGAATGGGGATGACCGGCAAGCATGATTGCCTTGAATTGAGCATGGCGCTGCCGCGCACTAAGGGGATGCGTCAGTGAATCGAAAATATTGACGTTATGGGCAATCAATACGCGATCACCGATATCGACAGCCCCTGATGACCATACTCGGGCGCCTTCGCCGATATAACACCACTCGCCGACCGAGATATTTCCACCGTGCGCGAACACCAGCAACTCACCGGCAACGAGAGTGTGGCTACCGATCCTGATGCACTGGCTGTCACCGTGGATGTTGCGGATTCGAGCCGATAGCGTCAATTTAGCGCCCTGTCCCATCACACATGTCGCCCTGCCAGACAGCCGTCTTGCCCAGTAATCAAAGTTCACGCGACCAGCCTTACACACGCTACAGCGCGGGCACCCGCGGCAAAGTCGGCGCCGAATGATTTGCCCTCATGGACATCAAAGAACTCGGCGTCCGCGACCTCTTCGGGCCTCACTCTGCGCCACCCATGCGGGCCATACCCAAAAAATTCAATGGTGTAACTGGAGGGCTGAAAGGCCTCAACCACTTTATTCACCAGGTCAAGGTCAAAAACCTGATACCACCCATGAACGCCTCGCCGACCAAAAGGCACTGTAATCAGACACAGTCCACCCGGTTTCAATATGCGCCTGAATTCGGTAACCGCTGGCATGAACCCCAGCGCATCGGATTCTTTCTTGGATGCATCTCCTGTGTAGAGAAGGGTGTTATCGAGACCGATGTGCTCTATGGTCGAGATACTTGCGACTACATCAAATACCGCATCGGCAAAGAGTGTTTTCCTCAGATCGCCGAACACATAGGAAATCGAGCGATCCCAAAAACAGCGTTTTTCTGGGGCAAGCGTCATGATGGTCAATTGCGCATCTTTTAAGGGAGCACGTTCGACGAGGAAGCGATGATTGAGCGCAGAGCCTGCGTCAAGCACCCTACCGGGATTATTCGGCAGTTGGGCAAACAACCATGGATACTCTACAACACGCTCGTCAATGTGGTGGCCATGCCCAGAAGGTAATTCAGCGCCACCCGAAAGCAGACCGGTATCGATGGCAGAACAAATTGTTTTTTTCTTGTCTGTGTAATAGCCAGGGCTCCATGGCCGACGTCCACGCGCGACATAAAGCGGTTTAGCCAGTACATCCAGGGTTTCTTTTATTTCGAACAACATCAGGTATCCAATCAGGTATCCAGTTAATGCTTGAGCAGATGACTTATGCGGCCCACTAAATGGGCAATCCATCCACCATTCTGCCGCCACAGTCCCTTTTTGACGTGGGCATACAATCCCGTATCGATAAAAACCGATTCCGGCAAGTCAATCTCGGGTGAAGGCAAAGCTGTCTTGATTTCCGAAAACCCGCGCAACAAGCCGCGCCCATGCGTGCCGCTGCCATCAAACCCAGTATTACTCACCAGCGAAACAGGCGGAAACAGAACCAGACCATTCGGCTTGAATACTGTCCAGTACCACCTTACAGCCCAAGAGTCCCGCAACCCCGCCATCTGCCGTATCAGCATCGTCGCGTAGTCGTAGGTTCCGTCGAGGTTAAATCGCCGGCGCAAGTCCTTGTCAGTGCGCAGTGCTTCCCAACCTGAGGCCAACGGATCGAATTGATCCCATGCACGCTTCCAGGTGGCCCAACCCCACGACACGGTGAAGGGCAGAAACAGCGCCGAAGGCGATGTATTAAATTCCGGCACGTCGAACATGTAGCCCGAGACCTGAAAAACCCTTTCTTCATGAGTGTAGCGGTCGAGCGCATGGTTCATGAAGGTCAGAAACGAAGGGCTCAATTCCAGATCATCTTCAACCACAATCGCACGCCCGAACCGGTCTACGGCATCACTTACCCCAGCGATGACCGAGCGGGACAGCCCCAGATTCACCTCGCTGAAATGGTACTCGGCATGATCGCCCAGCATGGTACTAGCAAGCTCACGGGTGGCCATGACCAAGTCCGCCTCGTCAGCGTCACGCGGCCCATCGCAATAAACGATGACCGGGCTCTGGTCGAAACCTTCGCAGCGCATCAGGCTAGCCAGCGTATTGCGCAGATGGTCCGGACGGCGGTAAGCGAATACCACTACGGGGGCGAGTGTGCTCACGGGATGCGCCCTTCAATGCATTCACTCAACCACAGTTGGGTAGACACCAGTTTGTAAAGGTGATGTTCTGCCGCCATCACACCCTGCCGGTTCTGTTCGATCAAGCGCCGTATCTTGCCCGGATCACACCACTCATGTAGACGGCTGTGCGGGTCGAGCAACAATCGCTCAATTTCTCGGCCTGACTCTGAGGCCAGCCATTTTCCCACTGGCGTTGGGTAGCCTTTCTTGTCTGGGCGGTTGCCAATCGACTGCTGGCCGTGCGTGCGCAGGTACTCGCGCAGTACCCATTTGGTCTCGCCCCGGTTGAACCTGAGCCGACCAGGCAGCCTGAACATCCACTCAACCAGTCGGTAATCCATGAATGGGTTCCGCGCCTCCACCCCGTGCGCCATGCTGATGGCATCACCGTAATGCAGAAGCCCGGGCAGAATAGTCAGTGAATGATCCGCCAGCAGCCTTTGCCTGACCGGATCACCATCCCTATACCCCAGGTGCTCGGGCACTGGTGGCAATTTGATGCCCTTGTGCATGAGTGACTGGAACCCCACGCGCCGGCGATGCCAGCGCAGCAGCATGGGCGACATCTCGCGCGCCGACCAGGCCAGCGCCCATCGCAATGAGAAGGTACGGCGCAAGGTGCGCATCCGTTCCGCCGCCCCCGTCAGGCTGCGCCGCTGACCCGATTTTCCGGAAAGATAGCCCAGCAACTCCAGAACCGCATACTGGGGATACCCGGCCAGCGCCTCATCCGCTCCCTGGCCCTCCAGCAACACCGGCACACCCTCAGCGCGGGCGCGCTGCATCAAATGCCAAAGCGGATAAACAGCAGGCGAGTAGCCCGGCCCGTCCATGTGCCACGCTACCTTGCGCAAGGTAGTCAACCACTCTTCCGGCGGCGCGGAGACTGCAATAAGGGGCGCACGCGCGGCGTCACTGGCGAGTTGCGCCCAAGGCAACTCCCCCATCTCGCCCTTGCCATAAATGGAAGTAAAGCAGGTCAGCGGCTTTGCTAAATTCTGACTGGCGGCGGCCAGCACACCCGTCGAATCGAGACCGCCACTCAGTGTCAGGCCGACCGGGACATCGCTGCGCAAGCGCAAGCGCACCGCATCGGTAAACAGAACATCAAATTGCGCAAGTGCATCCTCGGTGCTCAATTCCTCATTCGTACTGGTCGGATAATCCCAATAACGCGACAAACGCAGCTTACCGGTGCTGACCTCGTAGATCGCATAGTGGGCCGGCGGCAACACATGGATGCCCTGGTAAAAGGATTCGCCATTGGCATAAAGAAGATTGTTGCCCAAAAAATCGAGCAGCGTTTGTTCTGACACCGCCCGGTGCTCGGCAAACAAGGCCAGCAACGCCTTGGGCTCTGAAGCGAAGGCCAGACCGTCCCGGCCATTTCGGTAAT
>JBKJIS010000223.1:0-37535 GCA_046598305.1 Thiobacillus sp. | reverse complement strand
GCAAGGGGCATGGCTTCAAAGGCATGGCAGCCAAGGAATGTCTGAGCAAAGGCGGTGTTGTTTCCGACCTAAAGGGCTAAGACATCAGCCGAAATCCAGGCCTTGCGCCTGGGTTTTCACCCTGAATGTTTGCTTCCAAGCCGACATTCAGGGTGAAAATGCCATTCATGGCCCTTGCAAGCATTCATGCCTTTGCAACTGCTTTCAGTCGTTTTGCAGTCTGTGTTGCCCTTGCAGGAATGGACGCCATAGCAATGCACTTTGTCACTGGCGCCCACTGCGGCACCCGTGCTTCCAGCGGGGCTGTCAGCGGCAACAGCGGCCGACATTGACAGAACCATTGCAGCTGCGGCAGAAGCCAGGATTGCGCCTTTGGATTGAATTGACATGTAGATCTCTCCTTAATGAATGAAACACGGTGTTGACATGAGGCCTATAGGTCGCAGGCTGTAAGGTAAAAATGAAGCACAATGTGTGGTGCTTCAATGCAGGGCAATCCATCATTTACACAAAGCCAGAGATTGCCATGCCCACGTTTGTCGAAGGCTGACGCCAGGCCTTACAGGGGGAGCGCACTATTTTTTACCCAAAGACATGTGCCGGCTATGGAACAGATAGGCGGCATCAGCCCCGTCGCAACACCGGGCTCACCAAGTCTGATAAATGAAACGCCCTGTTTTCCAATGCATTAATAGCGCCATCACCATTACTTATTGGCTGCACACCGCCCACGGGCGGAAAATCACAGATCAAATTCTCACGGAGACGAAGCCATGGCCACCCGCGACACCCTCACCCCCAAAGAAGCCGCATGCAGCGGCGGCGCCGACTATGCAGCGCTGGCGCTGGAAGCCCTGCAGGAACCGGCTGATGCCGCCTATGCCAAGGAACTGATGGACCGCGTGGCGGATGACTGCCAGTTCACCAAGGATCTGGCGGCCTGCGCCATCGTCTACCAGGCGCTGGGCGAACAAAGCCGTGCTGAAGAACTGCTGCAAACCGCCGAAGACTATTGCATGAGCGGCGAGGAGCAGGTTGCACTGGCCGAAGCCAAATTCAAGGTGATGGGCGACAAGGCGGCCGCCGTGGAATCGTATGAAAAGGCGCTGAAGGAAACCAGCAACCTCGACCCGCTGATCGACCTGGCTAAAAACGTGATGCGCGTAATTGCCGATAGCGCATTGGCCAAAAAAGTTTTGGAAAAGGCCGAAGCAAAAATTTCGCGTGCGGTGGAGTTCAGCAAGCTGGCAGCCGCCTCGGCTGAACATTTGCTGGACAAGGACTATGCGGCAGAAATTTTCAACAAGGCTGCTGAAAAACTTTCCACTGTGCCCGATCTGTTGGCACTCGCCGGCGAAGTCACCAAGACACTGGGGGATCCGGCGCGCGCCAAGGCCTTGTACGAGCGTGCGCTGCGTGGCGCAACTGATTTCGGTACGGCCAAAACGCTGGTCGAATCGGCCAAGCAGGCCGGCGATGACGCTTTTTTGCAGGCTGCGCTGAAAAAAGCAGGCGAACTCGCCACCGCCACCGGCGAGTACATCGAACTGGCCGAGGGCTTGGCCAGCGTGGGCGACAGACCGGGTGCGACCGTACTGCTGGACAAGGCTGAAGAAGCCGTAGCTGGCCTGGACGAAATGCAAAAACTGGTCGCCGCGGTCGAGGCCCACCTGGCCGACGATACCGAGCGCCTGACTCGCGTGAAAGCCAAACTGGAGAAACGCCAGGCCAACCACGTACGCTATCTGGCGTTTCAGAAACTGGAAGACGAAGCCAGTAACGTCAAGCAATACCTCGCACTGGCTGAGCGGGTGCGTCTCGAACTGGAAGACCCATTCTATGCCGCCAAACTGATCCAGGCCGCTGAAGCACTGCTCGACGGCACCGGTTACCAGTTCTCACGCTACAAGCCGATTCTGCTGGCGGTGGACCAAAACCTGGACGATGTCGACTGGCTCAATCGCTTGCTCGACCGCGCCGCCGAGAACGCGTCTGGATTCATCACCTTCAAGGACTTGGTCGTTACAACAGCGCACTTGAAACATCGCGAACTGGGAACAGCGAAAGCGCGTGGGTTCCTCGCCGCGCGCGAAGCCGCTCAGGCTGCTGACGCCAACGCTACCGTCTACGACAGTGCCAAGCTGGCCGAAGTCAGCTTTGCCGCCACGCAGGATATCGCTGAAGCCGGTCGCCTGCTGGAAACTGCGCGCGCCCAGGCGAAAGATCACTATGCCCTGACGCACATTGGCCAGTTATATGCGGGCATGGGCAACGCCGCCAAAGCAGATGAGTATTTTTCGGCTGCTGCGGCGACCTGCACCCATGGCGATGCCTGCATCCAGTTCATTGACCGCCTGAAGAGCTTTGCCCTGCCTGCAGAGGCACTGAAGAAATGGTATATCGAATGCGGCACCCATTTAAGCAAACCCGCCGACAAGCTGCGCTGGGCTGAAGGCATTGCTGACGCGCTCAACGATAAAACCTGGGCAACCGAAGTTTATGGTCAGCTCGCGGGCCAGTTTAGCGGAACCGAAGCGGCACGCTTTGATCTCAGCCGCCGTTCGCGCGCCGACCTCAATTATTTCGGCAACACCCGGCGTCACTAGGCTTTTGCCAATACCCCTGAAAACAGCCCGGTTGCCCCACAAGGGGACTCCGACTTGCTATGGGCTAAAGCCCATGCAAGATCGTATGCCGGGCTGTTTTTATTTGTACACTTCGTGTGAAGCTGTTTCCAGGAGCCGACCATGCTTGAAAACCTTTCCGCCCTCATCGACACCGTACAAAAGAATTGCACCATTACCGACGCCCGACACGCGCGCGACATGACGGTATGCACCTTTCTGCTGGAAATGCGTGAGTACTACCGCTGGGAAATGGAAATCCCATACGGCGCGCGCCTGCCCAAGGACGAACTGGGCGATTGGTTGAATGCGCGCGAAAGTCTGTGGGATACCGTGGAAGAGGAAGAATTTGCACCCTTGCCGCTCAGCGCAGCTGACATCGATCCGTTCGAGGCCAACGACGTCAACCGCGCGCTGCTCCCGCTAGGTCTGGTTTACAGCAGTGGGCTCGGGCGTTTTCGCAAACCCCACTTTGTTCTGGCCGAGCTTAAACGGTCAGAGATGCGTGAAGGTGTTCAGATTCTGGTGGCCGGCTGCGAATATGCGCGCGACCTGATTGCTCCGCCCGCAGCGATGCGTGATGGTGCTATTTTCCTGCGCATGGATGCAGTGCGGCGTCTGCTGTGGAACAAATATGAAGAATGGCAATGGCAGGAAAAGGACACCGCGCTGGGCCGCGCGTTTACGTACTACGGTTTTGCGCACAATGTTGAACGTGGACTTGACCGCATGGAAGAGGCCGAAAGTGAGGTGATGATCCTGCACGAAATCGGTGAGGTCCGCGCAGAACGGCTGCTAGGCGAAGACTGGAACACGATGCTTGGACGCCTCAGCTCCAAACATGCTGAGCTATTGGCACGCGCGGTACGTGACCACCTGGCCGACTGCATGGTGACGTTGCCAACACTCCTCGAACGTGAAGCATTGGGTTCGCTGCACTTTTATCTGGCCAATTTATCTGGCTTGCGTCGTGCCCTTTTTCCAGCACTGCCACACGCTTATGAAGACTGGCTGACGCACCACGATACGACGAAGTTGGCCAAAGTGGTGGCTGCAGCAGAAGCCCACTGGATGAATGCGGCCCAACACCTGATGACAACGTTTCACCATGATGTGGCAAAGGGTGATGCAAACCTCACCCGCCTTGCAGGGAGCAATTTAGCCAGCTTGAAACGTTAAAAAAATGGGTAATCTTCCACCCGTTTTTTTTGAACTCCTGTAAAGATCAAACCTGAACGGCTGCGCTCTGCTCGAGTTGCCCCGCAATACTGTCAAGCAACTGCTGCTCCTGATACGGCTTACCCAGATAGACGTTGACGCCGATTTCAATCGCGTGATTACGGTGTTTGTCAGCCGTACGCGAGGTGATCATGATGATCGGTACCGACTTCAGACGCGCGTCTTTACGCATCACACGCGCCAGTTCAAAGCCATCCATGCGTGGCATTTCGACGTCGAGCAGCACCACATCCGGAATCAGGTCTTGCATTTTCTCCAGCGCGTCTACACCGTCTTTCGCGCTGTCGACCCGGAAGCCTTCCCGCGTCAACAGACGGGTGGTGATTTTACGTACCGTGAGTGAGTCATCCACCACCAGTATCATCGGTGGCTGCAAGGCTTGGCTGACTTCAACCGCTTCAGCAGGTGCTTTGCGTTCCATGGCAGAACGCGGCAGGTTGGCCCAACGCAATGCCAAGGGCACCGGGTTCATGATCAGAATCACCCGTCCATCACCGCGAACGGTTGCGCCCACCACACCGGTAATACGCGCCATCTGCGGACCAATGTTCTTGACCACGATTTCGCGTGTTCCCTCGATCGAGTCGACCAGTACAGCAGCCTGGCTGGCACCACTGGCGAGCAGAATTACCGGGTTGTAGCGCAGGACTTCATGCACCGCCTCAGTGTCGCCCAGCAAATGTGGCAAATACGAGAAGGGATAGTCAGCACCCCGCCACGTCACAACGCCATTGATCATGGCTTGTTCCAGCTCAGCAGGCTTGAGTTCCAGCACCTGCTGCACCAAGGGGGTCGGCAGCGCGTAATCGTGCTTGGCCGCCTGAATCAGGACAGCCTGTGTCATTGCGAGCGTCAACGGCAAATAAATGTTGAAAGTCGTTCCGGCTCCAACAGTCGAAACGATATCAATGCGTCCACCCAGTGCGGCAATTTCACTTTTAACCACATCCATACCCACACCGCGACCTGCAACCTGACTCACGGTTTCGGCCGTAGTGAATCCTGCCGCGAAAATCAGCTGTGCCAGAAATGATTCAGTAGGCTCGACACCGGGTAGCAATAATCCGGCAGCCTCGGCTTTTTCGCGGATGCGGGTGTAGTTGAGGCCTGCGCCGTCATCTTTCACCGTCAACAACATTTCGTTACCGGACTGACGCGCGACCAGCACGATTTCACCGAATTCGGTTTTACCCGCAGCACGTCGAATTTCGGGGGGTTCAACCCCGTGTGCCAGCGCGTTACGAAGCAAGTGCTCCAGCGGCGCGGTGACCTTTTCCAGTACCGAACGGTCGATTTCCAGATCGCCGCCCTGAATATCGAGCTGCGCCCGCTTGTTCACATCACGTGCAGTTTGCCGAACGGTGCGGTACAAACGATCGGAAACCGAGTTCAGCGGCACCATCCGTACACGCAAAAGGTTCTGTTGCAGTTCTCGGTTAAGGCGTGATTGCTGGATCAGCGCTGCTTCCGTCTCACCCAGGCGTGCCAGCAGAATATGCTGCACCGTAGAAATATCGTTCACGCTTTCGGCGAGGAACCGGGTGACTTCCTGGAAGCGAGTAAAACGGTCGAATTCCAGCGGGTCAAACTGTTCAGCCACGCCCGATGTCTGAAAGGTTGCCTGCATCTGTGATTCGGCCTGGATTTCAACTTCACGAATATGGCCGCGCAAGCGAACCAGCGCCTCGGACAATTCATTAACGTGACGTTTGAACGCGAACACTTCGCTTTCAATCCTCGAACGCGAAATCGCCACTTCGCCTGCCTGGTTAACCATGCGGTCAACCCAATCGGCACGCACGCGCAAGGTCAACGCCGCGTTGTCACGCGTCACCACTTTTGACGCTGCTTCAGGCTGTGCTGCAACCGGAGTCCGCAACAATTCCGCCTCTTCAAGCAAGGATAAAGTTGGCTCAATAGGCGACGCGATCGGGACCGGCGTTGGCACGCCATCCGCGAGTGGTGTGAAGTCGCCCTGTTTCAGACGATCTACCGTATCGGCCAAACGGTCGAGCTGCGCTTCGAGCGTATCGAACACTTCCGGACTTGCCGCCAGATGACCTTCGATTACCGCAATCACGCGCGATTCCATCACGTGGGTCAGCTCGCCCAGTCGCATCGCGCCCACCATTCGGGCACTGCCTTTGATGGTGTGCAGGTTACGTTGGAGCGCATCACGTGCAGGAATATCGCCTGGTGCCACTTTCCAGGCACGCAGTTGCGCGCTGGTCTCGGGTACCAGTGTTTCAGCTTCTTCAATAAAGATAGGCAGCAACTGTTCGTCAATTTCATCCGCTACATCGCGTCGCTCAAATACTGGCATGGGCGCAGACACTTTGATCGCGGACACAAGTGTGCTGATGTCAAACACGTCGCGCTCCGCTTCCACGTGGCTGTGCTCCGACGACACGGCCGGGCTGGCTGACCCGACAAGTGCAGATTCGTCGGTGTCCTGAATAGCGTCACCCGGTGCCACTTCCGGCTCGAACACTTCCGCAACCGGATCCGCTACCGGAGTAATGTGTTCGTCTTCCAGTTCGCCCAGGGTTGCGATCAAATCACTCGCTGATTCGGGCAGTTGACCCGACTCAATGGTCGTAATCATTTCATGCAGGCGAGCGATGGTGTCATCAACCAGCGGCAAGTGCGCAGCAGGCATTGGAGCATACACAAACCGATTCCAATACTGCTCAAATGCATGAGATAAATCGACCAGATTCGTGATACCGGCTGTCCCCGCAATGCCGCCCAACGTATGGATGGCCCTGCGCGCGTGTTCACTGACCGTACTGTTGGCTGCCTCAGCATGGCGCTCGGATTCTTCCTGCAATACAGCCAGTCGTTGATGCGCCTCGACCATGAAAATTTCATACAGGCTGCTGGACAAACACACCGACCCAATGCACACCTCATCGGACAAATCTGGCACCTCAGGGTCTGTGGGCGCTATTGCATATTCGACCAGTGCGCCGACATCCAGTTCGAGATACGCGTCTACAATGTCGGTTATGTCGGCTATGTCTGCGGTTTCAAATTCGGACAGGGATCCATCGGACACGGACTCAACTGTCGGTTCGATAAGGCGGATTTCAGGTTCCAGGTCTTCGTCTGGCTCTAATTCAGAAAGCCTGTTTTCCTGGCTATGGAAAAACGCGCCTGCTGAATCCAACTCGGGTGTGACTGCCTCGATTGTTGCTGCCTCGATTGTTACAGCGGCCACCGGCTCAGATTCGGTTTCAAAATCGAGTTCCGCGCCGGATGCGTTATCTAATATTGCAAGCTCAGCACCCTGCTCGTCCATCAGGCTAGGGGGGGGTTGAGTTGTACCCTGCTCGGGCACGCTATCGAGTGGTAATCCCTGATCAAGGCGTTCAATAGAAGCGAGTAATGCAGGAACGGGCAATACCACTGACTGGTCCGCCTGGAGCGCATCGACCCAATCCTGAAACAGGTCACGCGAACGATCAATAACTTCCATCAGGTCGTTATTGGCGGGCCTTGTCTCACTCAGCCAACTGTTCATCAGTTGTTCCAGGCGCCAAGCCACATCGCCCAGCTCGATCAAACCGACCATGCGGCCGCTACCCTTCAAGGTATGAAATCCACGGCGAATGAGTATCAACGATTCCGGGTCGCAAGGATTGCTCTGACAGAGCACATTGGCATCGCCTATGGCAGCCAAAACTTCGTTGGCCTCTTCCAGAAAAATCTCCAGGAGCTCCAGCTCAACGCCCTCTGGAATTGTCGTTTGCATCCACTCCGAATCAGGGAGTGGGGTCACTGCTTCATCCATTGAAACGGGTTGCGTTGTCGCCGCAATGGCTTCCGCTTGACCCAGGTCAAACGGGCTTATTTGCAGGTCATCAACATCGGCTTCGGCGGAAGCTGCTTCATGCTCAAGGAGGGGCATGCCCTCCATGAGCTCGACAGGCTCCGGCGTCTCCTCAACCGGCTCGGTCGACCACGTAGCGGTTGCTTCCGGATTTGCCAGGACTTCAGCTTCTGCCCGTTCCGGGACGGCCAGACCGGTCAGCGCCATGACCGCAGCATCCAATGCACAGGTAGACGCTGCGGCATCACGACTGGCATCCAGTACAGCGCGCGTTTTCTGCCTCAGCGTAATGTCATCGATCAGCTCGGCATCACGGCTGAGCTCGGTCAGTGAATCAATATATTTTTTTTTTGTTCCTTCGTCCGGCTGTGCTCGCCAATCAAGATAGGCCGCTTGCACCCCTTCCTTACGGGCAGGTAAACCCGACTCTATTGTTTCTCCCAAAGCATTGCCATCAAGGCTGTCTGCATCGACTACGCCAAAGTCAATCAAAACCGGCCGCAGTATCCGGGCGGCATCTGCACGCCCAGCACAGTAGGACTCAATAAATATCCCCAAGCTGGAAAAGGCGTCGGCCAGCTTCTGCTGAGTCGCCTCGTCCGGCTCACCTTCTTTGGCAAATGGATGCGCCACATGGGTAGCGGCAGCCAGCAAACTGGCTGCATCGGGCAACTCAAGCATGGTGAGTGCGCCTTGCGCCTGCCGTGATAAGGCAGGAAGCTTAGCCAGCGCGTCGCGGTCATCGAAGTCACGGAAAAAAGCATCCAGCGCTTCCTCCATCTGACGTAGATTCTGACCGACTTCCTGAGCCATTTGCACCAGCATATCGCGCTCGGATTCACGCTGGCTAGCTTCGCTTTCGACACTGACCGGCATCTCGCGGCCTTCTATCAGTGCACGTAAACGAGCCTGCTGCCCTTCCGCACGAGCGGAAAAGTCCGCGTGAAGTACATCTTCCTGATTGACGGCGTTTTGCATGAACAAGAGCGTGGAAGCCACTTCCAGATTCATTTGTTCACGGGCATCACCCTCGCGTCCATCTGCAGCAACTGCCGCTGCACCCAGTTCATCCAACAGTGCGGACAAGCCACTGCCTTCCAGGCTCTGAGCCTGTGGCTGCATACGCACCAACTGAGTATTAAATTGCTCCAACTGTTCAGCACGGCCTTCCACAAATCCGTGCCAATTATCACGCGCAGCTTTCAAGCCCGCTTGCAGGGCGTCCAGAACCGGGCGCATGCGCGCCAAGGCTTCCGGGTCTAGCATGCCCCGGCCAGGCAGATAGCGATCAAGACCAAATCTGGAACGGATTTCCGCGGCACGTCCCTCCAGCGCTTCGCTTTTTGCAATAAAGAACAAGGCATCGCGCATCAGACGCTCAGCAACCTGAGGCGAACCTTCCATCAAGCGGCGCATTTGCAAATCCACACGAGCCAGCAACTGCTTCACATGAAAATCCGCTTCCACACCGTGTGCTATCAAACTATCGACAAACCCGACGCATGCCCACCAAAAGGTTTGCGAAGCTTGCGAAGGTGCGATGCTTTCGATGGTGGCCAACGAATCTCGCATTCGCTGGAGACCCTGCTCAGCTTCTACATTTCGCAGAAAAGCCAGCAGACCGCGTTGAAATTGTGCGCGCGCAATTTTGACTGCAGCCGCCAATGCTTCCTGTGACATGCCATCGTTAGCTGCCCTGGTCTGCACACCTGACCGTAAATCCGGAAAAAACAGTTCACCCTCGAACACCCGCTCGACGCCCTGCAATTCACGCAACCGTTTGTAGAGAGGGAAGAGTGCAAGTTCACCGCTACCGCGTCCGTCCGCCAAATCTTTTACCCAGCGCTGCAATCCTTCCATGGCATTGCGTAGCGCGCGCAACAGATCGTCGCTGGCATTCAAACGATTTTCATTAATATCAAGCAGACAGGACTCCAGCGCACCTGACAGCGTGGCGGCACCTTCAAGTCCAACCATGCGCAATGCGCCCGTCACCTGGTGGGCATCGTCACCCGCCAGTCGCAGTGCATTGGTCAGGTCAGCATCGACTCTGTAGGCCTGCAAACGTCCTAAGGCGGCTTGCAGGGCGGCGTCGATGTCTCCTCGCACCCAGTTCAACGGGCCGGTATCGTAATCGAGGTTGGCGCTCATGGTGTGTTATTCCTGAGGTTAATTGCGGTTGCCATGATCGGCTGTTAGTGTCGTGAATCAGAAATATCGCAACATGAAACGGCGTCTTTTTCCGCATGGCTGCGTTGCGCGTCGTTGCCATAGAGCCAGCTATGTCGCCTCCTCACGCCTTGCCCTGCGAAATATGTCCCGTAGGGACGGTATCCTTTAGGAAAATCCATCCGTTTCATTTTGTTTCCCTATTTCTGATTCGCGACACTAGTTCAAGTTATCGTAGGTCCGTTCAGGCAAGTTTGAAGCCTGAAACTGAGTTCTTGAGGTCTTGAGCCAGCTGCTTCATGCCCCCAATCGAATCAGCCGTTTGCTGCGTGCCACTGCTGGTCTGCGCGGAAATGGATTTGATGTCCTGCATGGTTTCAGCCACCTTGGCAGTCGACTCGGCCTGACTTTGTGTAGCAGATGAAATATCCGCAATCAGCCCGGCCAGCGTCTTCGACACGACACCAATTTCGGCCAGTGTTTGACCCGCCGTATCGGACAGCTTGGCACCTTCGACCACACCCTGGGTCGATACTTCCATAGCCGCTACCGTATCGTGGGTATCTGATTGAATCGTTTTCACAATGGCGGCAATCTGCTTGGTCGCATCGGCTGAACGTTCTGCCAGCCGCTGCACTTCTTCTGCCACCACCGAGAAGCCTCGTCCGGCTTCACCGGCGGATGCTGCCTGAATGGCGGCGTTGAGTGCGAGCACGTTGGTTTGCTCGGTAATGTCGGAAATCAGTTCGACGATTTCGCCAATTTCCTGCGACGATTCGCCCAGGCGTTTGATTCGCTTAGATGTTTCCTGAATCTGTTCGCGCAGGCCGTTCATGCTGGAAATGGCGTTTGCCACCGCCTGCTGGCCTTTTTCGGCTGCAGCCAGCGATTGTTCTGCTACACGAGCTGACTCAGCGGCGTTTCCCGATACCTGCTGCACGGACTGTGCAAGCTTCACCACCGCTGCCGAGGTCTCTTCGATCTCCACAGACTGGCGACGCGAAGCCTGTTGCAGCGAATCGGAAACCTGGCCAGCAGCATCCGCCGCCTGGTCCATCTGCTGCGTCGCACTATTAATGCCACGCACCAGCGTCCGTAATTCTTCTACCGTGTAGTTAATCGAGTCGGCCACCGCACCCGTGATGTCCTCGGTGACGCTGGCATTGATGGTAAGGTTTCCCTCAGCCAGCTCACCCAGTTCGTCCATCAACCGCAGAATCGCCTCCTGGTTTCGGCTGTTTTCTTCTTCACTCTTACGCGCACGGGATTTGGTTTCATTAATGTTGACCAAACCCAACAACACCAAAGAGGCTAGCGCCAACAGACCAAACGAGGCCGCCAGTAAATAGCTGAGACCGCCGACGCCGCGGTAATTCAGCGACAGTTGCTCCGTATCCGACAACAATGCATCACTACCCACGAACAAGTTGTTTGCCGCGAGTTTGGATTGCAACAGCGGCTGCGTGTTGGCCAGCACCGCGCCCACCGCCTCCACCATGTCGGCCATATTTGTACCCAAGTCTTCGAGGGTCAGCATGCTGTCACTGTTTTTGATAGCCGAGCCACTCATCAGTGTCTGCACCGTTTCGCGGAAAGAGGTGGTGTCTTTTTCGAGTTGCAGCACCACTTCTGGGTCAATCAGGTCAGCGGACAACAGCAAGTTGGCATTTTTAGGCAAGCGCTGGCTCAGCATCACCAGATGGTTGGCGCGCGATACTTCACGCACGCCGGCGCCTGTGTCAGCCAGTTGGCTGGCCAGTTGTTCCGAGACTTCCTGCAAATCGGTACTCAGGACGTTAATACTCTTGACGCTTTCGTTCAAGGCCACCAGGTTTTTCTGCTGACTCAATATCTGCACAACCTGCGGGTTGAATTTTTTCCACTTTTCGCTGATTTTCGCCAGCGTATCGCGCGCCGACCCACCCGAAGCGGGAACCTGGTCATCACCCTCGGTCAAGCCCGCCAAGGTCTTTTCGAAAACCAGCTTGCCTTCAGCCAGTTTCTTAAACGCAGTCGCGTTACCCAGAACGGATTGCTGTGCTGTTAGCGGAAGCCGCTGCGATAGCACTTTCAATTCGCCTGATTTGACCTCGTATTGGGTTCGGTTGTCGAGCTGAACCAGACTGTAAATGGTAAATCCGGCCGCCAGCACCAGTGAAACAATGAGCATGCCGCCTGCGTAGAGGTATTGCTTTTCTACCGGAAAACGACCAATCAAGGGGACTTGGCCGGTCTCTGTGTCTGCCAGCTTCCGCACCGTCTGCATAATTAGCGTCGTGTGCTCGCTGCCTTTTTTGCCAGTGACCCTTTCGGTCATGCGACCCGCCAGGCCCTTAAGTCCGTTCATTGTGATTGCCATATTCATCGCTCCAGTCCCATCATTATTCAGCGCCAATGCGCTCCGTATTCAATGCTCAATCAATTACCGAGCTGAGCCTCAACCTCAAGAAA
Source organism: Thiobacillus sp. (assembly GCA_046598305.1). Taxonomy (GTDB): domain Bacteria; phylum Pseudomonadota; class Gammaproteobacteria; order Burkholderiales; family Thiobacillaceae; genus Thiobacillus. The sequence continues at coordinate 25,220 of JBKJIS010000223.1, read as the reverse complement.
CTCCACATTGCCTAGCAATTGCCCAAAATCCATGTCACTCCAGTCGCCTCCCATATCGTCAGCGTATTGGCGCGCAATCCATGGGTGTGCCGCGTGAGCGGTGCGCTCTTCGAAATGATTAATGTTTTTCAGCCCCAACGTGCCGCGCACCAGTAAAGCCGCATTTACGCCAAAGTCGTGGTGTGGAATCAGAAGCCGGCAGTCAACGTGATCTTTGGTCACGCCCTGCCCCATGAAGTCCGCAAAATCACTCACTGCAAACAAGTTGCCGCGGATGTTGACCACCCCGCGAAACCACCGCCGAGCGCCCGGCATCCGGACAATTGGCGGGACGGGAATCACTTCTTCAGTATCAGCGAGGCTTACCAGCCAATTCACATCACCCACCCGAAAACCCAGGCGGGATCCGGTATTGTCGCGACTCGCCGCCGCCTGCAGTTTCTGCGAAAGCGTGGTCTGAAATTCGCGCAGATTGAATTTCTTGGCCATAGGTGTCCGCTCAGCCTAGCGCCTTGATTTGCGAAAGCAGGTCTTCCGGTTTTACCGGCTTGACCAGATACGCTTTAGCCCCCTGACGCATCCCCCACACCTTGTCAGTTTCCTGGCCTTTGGTGGTGCACATAATGACGGGAATATGCTTGGTCGCCTCTTCCTTGGTTATCATTCGTGTTGCCTGATAGCCGTTCATTCCAGGCATCACGACGTCCATCACGATCAAATCGGGCAGCGTTTGCTTGGCCTGAGCGATAGCCTCCTCACCGCTCTCAGCCATGCTGACCAGATAGCCATTCTTGACCAGCAACTCAGACAGGAAAAAGCGCTCGGTGGGGGAATCATCTACTATCAGAATGCGGCTGATCGCCATAATTTATACTCCTTGAGAAACGGGTAATGCAGCTGAACAGGCGTGCTCTCGCACTGCCGTCAGTAGCGTGTCTTTGGTAAAAGGCTTGGTCAAATACTGGTCCGATCCCACCATTCGGCCGCGTGCGCGATCAAACAGGCCATCCTTGGAGGACAGCATGATCACGGGCGTAGTCCGGTATTTGGCATTGCGCTTGATCAGCGAGCAGGTTTGGTAGCCATCGAGTCGCGGCATCATGATGTCGACAAACACCACATCCGGATCGTGGTCAGTAATTTTCGACAGCGCATCAAAACCATCCTGCGCCAGAATGACTTCACAGCCGGCCTGGTTCAGAAAGATCTCTGCGCTACGGCGAATGGTGTTGCTGTCATCGATGACCATCACCTTGATGCCTTTCAGTACTTCGTTGTCCACACGCTTCTCCACGAGGATCATTGGGCAGGCGGCAATGGCCACCCCCTGTGTGGATTACATTACGGCAACGAATGCGGCTTCTTTAGTGTTAGCGGGTCAGAGCAAGCACACTTTTTGCGGGCGAAATAAAAGGGCGCCGTCAAATGGCGCCCTTTTGGCCCTCAACCGTACAAGGTGCCCGCTATTGCTGCCAGGCTTCTCCCTCTGATTTCTTCTCAATGCCCGCCAAACCATTCATGGTTTGCAGAACGGTTGTAGGTAAAGAAGAAATTCGCATAAATTGCCCCATGCCTACATCCGGAAAGGCCAACGCAATCCGGAACCGGGCATGCGGTGCTTCTACCTGCTTGTCATTGATGTAAATCTCGTAAGGCAAACCCGCAACATAGTTCTGCATATCGATGCGCTTGATCCATTCGCCATCGGCATTATCGCCATCATTCATGGCCACACCGAACACCGCCAATTTACGGTCTGGCAATACGATTTCATAAATCTTGGACGTTTTACCCACACCTTTGGCCAGGTTTTCACGAACCGTCTTCAATGCGTCAGCAAAACTATCGAATTCAACCAGTTTGTTTTTCTGCGAATCCAGACGCTCCATGCCGACCATGTAACGGTAATTGACCAAATTTGCAGCCGGCTCATCACCGCCCACCCCTTTTCCAGCGCCAAGTGCATCCTGCAAACGTACCTGCAGCGCCTTAACTGCGCTTTCCTTCTTGTCAAATGATTTGCGGAAATAGGCGCGATACCAGTAGTCAGGATTGGTATAAGCCACACTGCCATCGGCTTTAACCCCTACCCGAATGGCGGCGCCTAGCACTGCGTTGCCGCCCACGGAACCCACTTCGCTCAACATGGCGTCGTCCGTGACCACAACTACCCCGGAGCCGGCCAGGCTTTTGGGAAAGTATTTGCCGACCACTTTAAATCCATTGGCTTTGAGCTTGCCCTCGACGGCTGACGCCACGGCCTGAACACTCCCCCCAGCTAGTGCATCACCTTGAATATAAGGGGAAATTGCCCATGCAGTTGATGCAAAAACAAGTAAAGCACACGCTGAAATCCACCGCTGAATCATTACGATCTCCTCGATTATTAAAATATCGACACACCAAGCCGAGCAGATTCTACCATCAGCTTATAAACTAATGTACCAGAATTTCCGAATTCAAAAACGTGGCTTTATCGGATAGGGTCGACACACCGATCCAGCTTATTACTTTGACAGAAACTGGAAACCGACTGCCTTCAAAAGGCAACCATCTCAAAATCATCCTTACGCGCCCCACAGTCCGGGCAGGTCCAGTTGATCGGCACATCCGCCCACAGTGTGCCGGGCGCAATTCCGTCATCAGGCGCGCCGGCCTCCTCATGGTAAATCCAGCCGCAGATCAGGCACATCCAGCTCGTGTATTCAGGGGGTTTAAGCATAGGACAAGGGTAATTCAAGCTAAAATCGGAACTTGATTTTAAAGCAGTGACATCATGCCGCCTATTTTCTCCCCCAAACCCACGCCTCCGCTGGTGCTCAGTTTTGCCGCGTCCGACCCAACCGGCGGTGCGGGCATCCAGGCTGATCTGCTGACACTGGCCAGCCTGGGTTGCCACCCGCTGTCGGTAATTACTGCGCTGACCGTTCAAGACACCGCCGGGGTGGATGAAATCCTGGTGATCGATTCCGAGTGGGTGATGGATCAGGCGCGCATGTTGCTGGAAGACGTGCCGGTTGCCGCGTTCAAACTGGGCATGCTGGGCAGCCCCGAGTCGATGGCGATCATCGCCGAGATTCTCGCCGATTACCCTGATATTCCCGTGGTGCTCGACCCCATCCTGTCGTCCGGCCGCGGCGATGAACTGGCCACCGAGGACATGATTTCGGCGATGCGCGACCTGCTGATCCCGCAAACCAGCGTGCTTACGCCCAACAGCCACGAAGCACGCCGCTTAGCCTTGTTCGAGTCTGACGAGGAAGACATGGCGCTTGAGGCCTGTGCCAAACACTTGACCGACCTCGGGTGTGAGTACGTACTCATCACAGGGACACACGAAACCACGCCGCGCGTATTAAATAGCCTGTACGACGCCAACGGCCACGTACAAACCGATGCCTGGGATCGTCTGTTGGGAAGCTATCACGGCTCGGGCTGCACCCTGGCCGCGGCCATCGCCGCCAATCTGGCTTATGGACATGATGTTCCCACTGCGGTGCGCGAAGCTCAGAATTACACTTATGAATCGCTGAAAGCGGCCTTCCGGCCCGGGATGGGGCAATATATTCCCGATCGATTTTTCTGGGCCCAGGACGGCTTGGCGGAGGGCAACGCTTGATTGTCTGCATCTACATTGCCTATATCCACCATGCTTAAGTTTCCCGGCGGAATTTACGCCATCACCCTCGAAACGGCCGATACCGAGCAGTTGCTGATGCAGGTCGAAGCCGCATTGGCAGGCGGCGTGGCAGCCGTCCAGTACCGCGACAAATCAGCCGATGTGGCCCGCCGCCATGCGCAAGCCAGTGAACTTATCGCGCTCTGCCACCAGTTTGGTGTGCCCCTGATCATCAACGACGATCTGCGATTGGCCGATTTGTGTAACGCCGACGGGGTTCATCTGGGACGTGATGATGGCACTCTGCGTGAAGCGCGAATTATCCTGGGCAAAGACAAACTGATCGGTGCATCGTGTTACCAAAGCCTGGAACGCGCACTGGCAGCACAATCTGCAGGCGCTGACTACGTTGCATTCGGCAGCTTTTTTCCATCACTCACCAAGCCTGCGGCCGAGCGGGCAGACGTGGCACTGTTAAAACTAGCCACCCCCCTTATTCACCTGCCGATTATCGCCATTGGCGGGATTACGCTTGCCAATGCGCCGCTTCTGCTGGATGCCGGGGCGGACAGCCTCGCCGTATTGTCGGCGCTGTTTAATACGTCCGATATCCGTTCTGCCGCGCACGAGTTGAATCAATTGTTTGAAGCCGAACCCGAAGAATGAGATACGAACCATGAACCGTAACGAAACCCTGTTTGAGCAATCGCTAAAAGTCATCCCCGGCGGCGTGAATTCCCCTGTGCGCGCATTTAAAAGCGTCGGTGGAACGCCGTTGTTTATTGACCATGCAAAAGGCGCACGGGTGTGGGATGCGGAGGGTCGCGAGTACATTGATTACGTGGGATCGTGGGGGCCGGCGATTCTCGGTCACGCCCACCCCGGAACGGTCAAGGCAGTTCAAGAAGCAGCCGAGCGCGGGTTATCGTTCGGCGCGCCGTCGGCGGCCGAACTGGAAATCGCTGAATTGATCACCCAGTTGGTGCCCAGTATCGAGAAGGTTCGTCTGGTGTCATCAGGTACTGAAGCCACCATGAGCGCGGTCAGGCTGGCGCGTGGGTTTACCGGGCGAAGCAAGATCATCAAGTTTGAAGGCTGCTACCACGGACACGCCGATTTCCTGCTGGTGAAAGCGGGCTCCGGTGCGCTCACGTTCGGCAACCCCACCTCGGCGGGTGTGCCGGCCGAAACCGCTGCACAAACATTGGTTCTTGACTACAACGACGTCGCCGGACTGGAACGAACTTTTTCCGCGTTAGGTACCGAGATCGCCTGCATCATCGTTGAGCCGTTTGCCGGCAACATGAACCTGGTCAAGCCGACCGCTGAATTCATGGCCGCCATGCGCCGGCTGTGCGACGCATCCGGCGCGCTGCTGATTTTTGATGAAGTGATGACCGGCTTCCGGGTCGATCTGGGCGGCGCGCAAAAGCTGCTCGGAATCCGCCCCGACCTCACCACGCTGGGCAAAGTAATCGGCGGCGGCATGCCGATCGGCGCCTTCGGTGGCCGTGCTGAGGTGATGGACAAACTCGCGCCGCTGGGCCCCGTGTATCAGGCCGGAACCTTGTCAGGCAACCCCGTCGCAGTTGCAGCGGGTCTGGCCACACTCAAGGCAGTCAGCGCGCCCGGGTTCTACACACGCCTCGCCGCCACTACCCAACGCCTGGTCGCGGGCTTGTCCACAGCGGCGAGCGACGCGGGCGTTACGTTCTGTGCTGATTCGGTCGGCGGCATGTTCGGTCTGTATTTCGCAGCGAAACCGCCAATCAGCTTTGTCGAAGTGATGCAATGCGACAAGGAACAATTCAACCGGTTTTTCCACGCCATGCAGGACCACGGCATCACGCTTGCGCCCTCAGCATTTGAGGCCGGTTTTGTTTCGGCGGCCCACACCGACGCAGACATTGACGCCACCGTTGCTGCCGCCAGCAAAGTGTTCAAGGCCCTGTGATCCTAAAAACCGCAGTTGACCGCTCTTAAACTCAAGGAGTGCTGCATGAATATTAACTTTCTTGCCTTCGATAACCTTCACCATTTGGGTGAGAACGCTACGCACCCGCTGGCACGTCTGGTCGTGCGCCTGCCTTTGTCGCTCCTCGTTGCCCCACAAGGGGACTCCGATCCACTACGGGCTGAAGCCCGTGTGGAGTCGTATGCAAGCCCCGGCCTGCCGCCTCGTCGCTTCGCGGCAACCACCCGCCCAAACGCACCATCGGGCGCGTCCAGCTGCGGTTTCTAGGATGAACGACGAACTTTCCCCCGAAGACGAACTGCGACTCAACGTCCTGTTCAACACCGAACTCAAAGCCGTCCGCATCGACGAGTCGAGCATGACGTTATGGGCGCTCACGCCACAGGGGGAAGCCAGTGTGCCGCTCAAACCCAACGAGCGCTCCGACCGCTATTTAAAGAAAGTACGCGAACTGCTTTCGGGTCACGCCCTGGGTTCCCCGGGTGGCTACCCGGTGCATCTGACACGCTGGACGCGGCAATCTCAGTCCGGGCTATCGCCCAAGCATCTGGCGCAGTTGTTATTGATCGCCGAGGAAGAAGCGGTGGTGGCCGTGGTCCACTCGCCCGCACTCACCGATGAAATGGCACGCCATGCATGGTGGTGCATGCCAACCATCGAAAACGCGCGGCTGATGCTGATGCGCGACGTGGTGTGCCAAGGCAGTATGGGGCGCACACTGGCTGAGTTTCTGGTCGATCACCTGGCTTTCCTGCACGAAGACGACGTCGGCATTCTCGACACAGTCGCTGTGATGCTTTACTCCGGCGTGTTGACCGATGCAGAGCGGCTGTCGATCTGGAAACGCGGCAACACCCGCAATTCGTATTACACCGCATTTCTCGAATTACACCCTGACACCCTGCCCAACCCGCGCAATGCACGAGCAGATTTCGACGGCGTGCCTCGACTCACGGATAACCCGTATAGCAAGATGCTGGAAAAAGCGTTATCGGGACAAGGACAAACCTTTCTTCTGACCCTCTCCACCATTCTCGACCGCCCGGAAATTCAGGAAGTCGTCAACCACACGCTTGCTGCCTTGGCACAATGGTGTGCGCCCTTACGCCAGACCCCCTCAACAATACGCAACGAAGCGCGTGAAGCACTACTTGCGGTCGCCCCTCAATGGGTGCCCGATTGCATGGCCCTCGATGCGCTGGCCGCGATAGATGCCGATACCGTGCTGCCTATTTTTATCAAAACCACTGCAATCGGGTCGCTGATGCGGCGCAAGATTGAACCCATAGTCACGCCATTACTAGACAGCATTACGACACTGCGCCGCAGCTGAGCCTCGGCTCGCTAGCAACCTCCGACAGGGCTGCTAGTGCTAAACTCAAAAAATTGCCGGCGGGCCTGCAAATGATGGCCCATGCACAACAATGCCCTTACGCACCCTGTACCCCCATGTTTCCACAGGGAACAGATATAGGAGACCACCATGATGCGGCGTGACTTTATGCGGTTGGCAGTGGCAACACCCCTGCTTTTTTCCATGACCCCAGCCCGATCGGCCAGCCAGCCTGCCCATGCTTGGCGCACCTTCGAACTCACCTACAACATCGACCTGACGGCACAAAAAGGCGCAGGTCAGTTATGGTTACCGCTTCCGGAGGATGCGGGTGATTATCAGCGTGTGAGCTCCGTCACCTGGAAAACTGCCCCCGAGCAAGCTGCACTGACTTGGGACACCGAGTACCGGGCCCCCATTTTCGCCGCCGGTTGGAACGGCACCAATGCGTCACAGCAACTCGCCGTGACGGCTGTGGTCTCCACACGCAATCGTGATCGAGCACCGGCAGGACGCCCTTATTCAATTACACCGGATATCGCGCGCTATCTTGAACCCACTACCAACATGCCCCTGGACGGCATCGTCGCAACCACCGCATCCAAGATCGTGCAGGGCATCAACGCACCGGATGCCAAAGCCCGAGCCATTTACAACTGGGTTGTCGACAACACCTTTCGCAAGCCCACCGTTCGCGGTTGCGGCCTCGGCAATATCAAGTTCATGCTGGAATCGGGTGATCTCGGCGGCAAATGTGCCGATATCAATTCGCTGTTTGTTGGGCTTGCACGGGCGGCCGGGCTGCCCGCACGTGAAATGTATGGCGTGCGCGTCGCCGATTCGGCCCTGTTCAAAAGCATGGGAAAAGCGGGTGACATCTCGAAAGCCCACCACTGCCGCGCTGAATATTACTCACCCCGGCATGGCTGGGTTGGAGTGGACCCCGCCGATGTACGTAAAGTGGTGCTGGAAGAAAAGCTGCCGTTGAATGACCCGCGCGTCATCGCGCTGCGCAACCGCTTATTCGGCTACTGGGAAATGAACTGGGTGGGGTTCAATACGGCTCGGGACTTTGAACTGACTCCGCCCGCCCAAGGACCCCTCCCCTATTTGATGTATCCCTATGCGGAATTTGGCGATACCCGGCTGGACGGCCGTGAACCCGAGAACTTTAATTTCAAGCTCACCAGTCGCGAGCTGACTCGCCCGGCCTGATGAGGCAGGCCGGGCGGAGTGAGCCCACCGCCAAAACCCAAATCAGGATTTCAAAGCCGAATCGATGCTTAGCAAAAACTTCTCGGCCTTTTCAAATCCGATGACCTTGTAGCCTGACTGCTCACCCGCCGCATTCCAGAAGACCAACCCAGGTGGACCGAACAGGTTGAAGCGCTTGAGCAGCGCCTTGTCGGCGTCGCTGTTGGCGGTGACGTCGGCCTTCAGCAGCACCACACCCTTCAGCCGCGCCTGCACTTTGGGATCGCTGAAGGTGAAGCGTTCCATTTCCTTGCACGACACGCACCAGTCAGCATAAAAATCGAGCATGACGGATTTTCCTTCGGCTTTGGCCGCAGCCAGACGTGCATCGAGTTCAGCGACATCCTTGACCTTTTCGAATGGCAAACCTTTTTGCTCAGCTGCGATAGCCTGTCCACCCGACCCGCCCGTGAAAGCGCTGCCCTTATACACTTCAAGCGGCTGCAACAAATCGCGGCTGCCCGCCAACATGCCGATAATGATGGCCAGGCCACCGATCAGCAGCACCACGCCCAACCCTTTCCACAGGCGCATCCAGCCGGAGCCATGGGGAGGCAGCGGATCGAGTGCATGCAGGTAAACCGCCGAGCCAATCAGCAGCATGGCCCACAGCAGCATGTTGATCCAGGCCGGGATGATCGGCGAAATCAGGTAGATGGCAATAGCCAGCATCATCACGCCGAAGAAGTACTTCACTGCGTTCATCCAGCCTCCGGCACGGGGTAACAAGGCACCCGCCGACACGCCAACCAACAGCAGGGGCACACCCATGCCCAGCGCAAGTACAAACAGGGCGACGCCCCCCAGCGTGGTATTTCCTGTCTGTGCGATGAAGGCAAGGGCAGCCGCCAGCGGTGGTGCCACGCATGGACCCATGATCACGGCAGACAGTACACCCATGGTAAACACCCCGGCAAAATTGCCCCCCTTCATCTTGTTGGATGCGTCGGAAAACTTGCTTTGAATAAAGCTGGGTAATTGCATCTCAAAGAAGCCGAACATCGAGAAAGCCAACGCCACAAAAATACCTGCGCCGATTCCGAGCGCCCACGGATTTTGCAAGGCATTCGACAACAGCGTGCCCGATAACGCAGCCGCCACACCTGCCAGTGAATACGTAATCGCCATGCCCAGGACATAGGCGAGCGCAAGCAGGAACCCGGTGGTCTTGGAGATGTCTTTGCCCTGCCCGGCGATGATGCCCGACAGAATCGGAATCATCGGAAACACGCACGGCGTCAGCGCCAGCAACAGGCCCAGACCAAAGAAGGTCGCCACTACGCCCCAGAAGCTGCCGTCTTTCAGCACGCGCTCAATTCTTGATGTATCGGATTCGTCGGCTGATTCAACTGCGGCTGCCTGAACGCTGGTGCCCGTCGCAGAACCCTCGGTGGCCCCCACCCCCGGGGTCAGCGAAAAGTCACGCTTAAGCGGCGGGTAGCAAATGCCGACGGCTTCGTTGCAACCCTGCCAGGTCGCATCCAGCACCAGCCTCTCATCGGCGGCCAGCACACGCGACAGAGTGAGGGTCGCAGAAAAATTCTTGTGATATACCTCGGTGCGACCAAAAGTCGGGTCTTCCTTGACGTCGCCCGCAGGCGTGTCAACCTTGACTATCTTGACGTCAGAGGGCGATTTGACAACGAAGCCCAGCTTGTCGCGATAAAGATAGGTATCGGCAGTCAGGGTGTAATCAAACTTGACTGTCTGTGCATTGGGCATCGCCGCGGCAAGCGGAAAGGCTTCTTCCGGCGGCAGCAGTTTGGGCATTTCCATTCCACCCAAGCTGCGCAGCCCATCCAACGCAGAGACAGTCGAAACTGGCGCCACGGTGGATGAAGCGGGCGGCGCGGCCGCCGCAGAAGCAATCAACGCCGGCAGCTTGATCGAAATGCTTGCCGTTTGCGGGGTGTAACACAGGCCGGCATCCGCGCACCCCTGTGATACGGTTTTCAGGGTGACCGACGTGGTGCCCGGCGTGCGCTGGATCGGCAGCACGATGCGGACGTCCTTGCTATAGGTTTCAACCTTGCCGAAATATTCATCGGTCTTAATCTTGCCTGCGGGCATGAGCGGTTTGCCCAGTGTGCCGCCGGTGACCTCGAACTTGAACTTGTCACGGTACATGTAATAGCCGTCGGCAATTTTCCAGCGTGCTTCCAGCGTATTGGCATCGAGCGCACGCGCCGAGAACTTGAACGCAACTTCCGGGTCAAGAAATTCCTCGGCGCTGGCCACTGGAAAAAGCACAAGCGCACCCCAAAGTAGGGGCAGTGCGCAGAGCAAACGTATCCATCTATTCATGTTTTTCAGTCTCCGAGGCCAGCCAGGCAAGGTAGGAAGGCAGGCCGTGTGTTATCGGTATGGCAATCAATTCCGGTACTTCGTAGGGGTGATGAATACGAACAAGTTCTTCAATCTGCGCATAGTTTACTGCTGTGGTCTTGATCAGCAAGGGAATCTCGACCGCTTTTTCTACCACTCCCTGCCAACGGTAAATGGAGTGACATGGCGCCAAAACGTTCACACAGGCCGCCACTCGCTTTTCGATGAGTATCTGCGCTAATTTCTCGGCGCTCGCAACATCGGGTAAATTTGTCAAGATTAACAAAGGTTCCATGTCATGCGCTTTGGTTGGGTTGTACTACTCATGCTGTCGTTTCCGGTTCTGGAAGCTATCGGCATTTTTTGGGTTGCCGACAAAATCGGGGCCTGGGTTCTGCTGTGGTTGCTGCTTGCGGCCATAGCCGGCGTTAAGTTGATAAGCTTCGAGCGACTCGCCTGGGGCGCCCGCATGGCGTTCTCAATGCAATCAGGCGTCAATCCGATGTCTGCACTTTTTGCAAGCGGTCGCATCCTCCTCGCGGGCGGTCTACTCGTCTTCCCTGGCTTCATCAGCGATGTCATTGCCTTGGTGCTGCTACTGATTCCGGGCACGTGGGACAAGCGTAAAACGGACCCACTGCGCCCCGCCAATGACGACATGCCGTCTGCACTACGGGAAGAGCATACGAACGTCGCGCCTTCATGCCCTTCAGGGTGCAAAACAATAGACGGCGAGTTCAAACGTGAGCCTGACGATTTGCAGCGTTAATTCAATAATTGCCAGCACCGGGCAGGTTTAAAAAAGCTTCATCTGCCCACGCGCCTGTTTGATTTCGCGCAAACAATCGTCCGATGTTGGATAGCGGAATTTTAGTCTCAACTCGTTTGTCGCCCGCGTATTCGACAGCCGGCGCGACTCGCGCAAAAATGATAGCAAAGCCTCCGACAACACCTTTTCTGCTTCGACTCGATTCACGCGTGGCGGCCGCGGCAGATCAAATGCGTCGGCACAGCTGTCAAACCAGTCACCCATTTTGAGCGGATGTGCATCAACCGCGTGGTAGATCCGCTGCGCGCGACCGCGGAATAACGCCGCCCATGCCAGACGCGCCAGATCATCAGCATGGATATGATTGGTATAACTGTCATCCTTGCTGATAAGTGCGGGGGTGCCACGCTTGATACGCTCCAGCGGCAACCGGTCGGTGGCATAGATGCCCGGCGCACGCAGAATGCTTACCTGCACCCGCTGCGTCTCACCCCAATGCCGCAACTGGCGCTCGGCGTCGACTCGACGCACCGCGCGACCATTGACCGGCGCCACCGCGCGCGTTTCAGTCACCCAGTTTCCGCCACAGTCTCCATACACGCCACTGGTGCTGATATACACCAGTGCGCCCGGCTTGCCGCGCCGCGTTAGCGCATGCAACAAACGCGCTGTGCGCGGATCGGTCTGGCCCTCACTCGGGGGCGGCGCAAAATGAAAGATCCCATCGAATCGAGGCAGACGACGCAAGCTTTGAGGATCGTCGAGATCGGCTACGAAGGGGATCACACCCAGCGCACGCAGCGCTGCAATACGGTCAGCGCTGCGTATCATGCCGACGAATTCGGCCTGCCCGGCGTAGCGCTTAACCAGTCGCGTGGCGACGTCGCCAAATCCCACAATCAAGATCTTTTTCATGCCTGTCTGCCTGTAACCCTTGTTACACAAGGGTGAAATCCCTGCCTACTCAAGCGATAATTACTTGGTTTATCACCGTATTTTAAGCGCACATCATGCCGTATCAGGTTTCCATTCAGCCCAGCGGGCACCAATTCAGCGTCAACGAAGACGAAACCATCCTCGAAGCAGCCCTCCGCGAAGGCTTCTCTCTACCTTATGGATGCCGCAACGGCGCCTGCGGTTCCTGCAAAGGTCGTGTGTTGTCCGGTCAGCTTGATTACGGCAAGCATTCGCCCACCGCGCTGAAAGAAGAAGAGAAAGCGCAGGGTCGCGCACTGTTCTGCCGCGCCAAGCCCTTGTCCGATCTGACCATCGAAGCCAAGGAAATCGGCGCGGCCAAAGACATCGTGGTAAAAATATTGCCCTGCCGGGTCGAGACACTCGAAAAACGCGCCGACGACGTGATGGTGGTCAAAATCAAGCTCCCTGCCGCTGAGCGCTTGCAGTTCCTGGCTGGCCAATACATTGATTTCCAGTTGAAAGACGGCAAGGCACGGAGTTATTCACTCGCCAATCCCCCGCACGACGATGCGCTGCTCGAACTGCATATCCGTCATATACCGGGCGGGCTGTTCACCGACCCGCTGTTTTCAACGCTGAAAGCGCGCGACATCCTGCGTCTGAAAGGTCCGCTCGGCAGCTTTTTCATCCGCGAAGATTCTGACAAACCGATGATTTTTATCGCCGGAGGCACTGGTTTTGCGCCGATCAAGGGCATGCTGGAACACGCTTTTAGCGAGCATACCGATCGCGAATTGATTCTGTACTGGGGCGTCCGCTCGCTGAAGGATCTATACATGGCTGAACTGCCACAACAGTGGTTGGCCGAACGCCCCAATTTCAGTTTTATTCCGGTGTTGTCTGACCCGGAGTCGGCCGATCAGTGGCAGGGCCGCACCGGTTTTGTCCATGACGCCGTGCTGGCTGACTTCGCCGATTTGTCGGGTTATCAAATTTACGCCTGCGGCGCACCCATCATGGTGGACAGCGCACGGGAGGCTTTCATGCAAACGCGCGGGCTACCCGAGGATGAGTTTTTTGCGGATTCATTCGTCTACGCGGCGGATGCGGCAAGCACACCTGTTGCCTGATCAGCGGCCGCACTTACTGGCACCACCAGCAACAATGCGCTGAGCGCGATATTCATCACGGAAAAAAGTAGCGTGCATGGAACACCGGGTAACACTTTTTCCGCTGGCCATCAGTTGAGTCATAGGCAAACCGTCCAAAAGTCACATGGCCAGTAGAACTCCGGGGGGCTTGCGGGTGAAACAAAATCCTGCGCGATTATGAGCACGCCCTGCATCCTTTAGGGCATCACGCAAATTTATGAAGCGTTCGGGTTAGTTCGCCTGGTCAGGCAATCGCGAGTGTCAGATGCCCGATTGGCTCGGCTGCCTTGCGCACCTTGATTTCGATGTCGTATCCGAGGCGATTCAGGCACTCCATCAGCTTACGCTCGGAAAGATTGGCGAAGTCGCCGCGCATCATAGCCGACACCTTCGGCTGCGGGATACCCATGCGCCTGCCGGCCTCTTCTTGGGTCAGTCCGAGATGACGCACGGCGCGAGTGATCTCAATCACCAAGCCGGACTTGATCTTGAGTTTGTTGGCGGCGGGCAGGCCAAGGTCTGCGAAGACGTTGCCCGAGCTGGTTTCGATCTCGATGCCTTCAATCATGCGCTTTGCCATGTCGTAGCTCCTTTGCCAGCGCCTCGGCAACCTTCAGCCTGGCGCGGATGATGTCCATGTCCTCTTTTGGCGTGGTGATTCCGCTCTTGCTCTTCTTCTGGAAGCAGTGCAGGACGAATACTGCTTCCGCAAACTTGACTGTGTAGACGGCCCGGTACGTGCCGCCAACATTATCTTCGACGATCTCAAGGACGCCGGCACCACCAAAACCCTTGAGTGGCTTTGCCGCGTCGTGCTGGTCGCCATGCTGAGCGAAGTCCAGGGCGTGACCGAAGAACTTCCTTACATCGAGCCGAAGCGCCAGCAGATTCTTTTTGCTGCTCCCGATCCAAACAAGCGTCTTTTCTTGGCCTGCCATGTGCGGCATCTTATACCTGTTAAAGAATAACTTGCAAGCACGGTGGCGGCTGCGCAGCTGGTCTGATTTACTGTGGCCACGCTGCGCAAGCCGATTACATCGTGTCGGGGGATGCGCATCTATTGGATTTGAGCGATGTCGAGAGATACCGATCATCACGGCTGCACAAGCGGTGCAGTTCGTCACCGATAGATAATCGAAGGGCTGCAAACGCGGCCCTGCTTTTTAGAAATATGGGGGGGTGCTGCATATATAGACCCCGACCCTCATTCTGCTGACGGGAGAAACTTAACTATGTTGCCCATGGCGCGAGAGACGTATTCGTCTTTCTCGCCGACGGGACCTAAGTAGTGCAGTGCCGCTGACGCAGCTTCGATTCCCTCGGTGCGGGCGATGATCCATGCCGCCAGGTAGGGAGATGCCATGCAACCGCCAGCAGTCGCGATATTACCCTGAGCGAAAAACGGCTGATTCAATACTTCGACTCCGGCCTCAAGTACCCAGGGCTTCGTAGTGAGATCAGTACATGCAGGTATTTTGCCCAATAGTCCAAGCTTAGCGAGGAGCAGGGTGCCAGAGCACTGCGCGCCGATCAACTGTCTCGTGGGATCGAGCGCAATCCGTTCCATCAATTCAGGATCGGAGACGATGTCGCGCGTCTTCACCCCACTACCGACGAGTACCGCGTCTGCTGACCTGGCCTCGTCTATGGAAGATTGAGCATGGACAGTGACGCCGTTCATCGAAGTGACTTGCGGTTCAGGACAACACAGTGTCACGCGCCAACCAGGCTTTTTTATTCTGTTGAGTACGCCGAGCGCAATGAAGGAGTCAAGTTCATTGAACCCTTGAAAAGTGAGTATCGCGATGTGCATAGCGGACGCGTCCAAAAGTTGTGGTTTGCGGGGCCTAACCTAAGTTTATAACGCGCCTTTGGCACCCGCCTGCATGATTTCGATCAGCCCATCGCGCACACCCTTGATGCGCTTGGTTAACACTTTCTGCAGTTTCTTTTCCTTAGCCAGCATGTCGACGTTAATGTCCGTCATGATCAGCCAGCCTCGACCGTCTACATCTTCGATCATGGCGATGCGGCATGGCATGTAAGTGGCAAAGTCTATGCTCATATCGATCAGTTCCTTGGCTATCACAGCATCGCAAAACTGGAAAATGGTGATGATGCGCTGCGGCTTGCCGACTATTGCTTCGACCTGCTTGGATAAAGGGAGCTCAGCAACCAGCTGCAGATTCAAGGCATTCGCACGCAGACGCATCGACTCGGCCGCGTCGTTAAAGCTGACACTTTTGTCGATTTCCAGCTTGTATACACCAGGCTGGGCTGTTTTTACGGGTTTGGGGACGGCGGCCCAACCGGAGGGCACAGACAGCATCATTGCACTCATTACAACGGCACAAACAGATAAAGAAACAGGTCTCATGGCAGGTGTCCTCAAGAAAACTAGCGTTTCAAGATTATAGGCGTACACGCAAATATACACTCGGTAGCCCGGCACAGGAGCCTGGCAGGAAATCCGGATTATTTAACCGCGCGACAGAGTACCAATGCCTTTTGATAGTGCTGACACGCCTCACCTGCCTGACCACTCTGCGTCTTGAGTTCGGCCATCCGGATATGGCCTTCGGCACTGGCTGAAATGGCCAGACTGGCTTCCAGATAACTCTGCGCCTTACCCCACAGCTGCTGCACGCTGCACAGTTGAGCCAGTGTGAGCAACAACTGCGCATCGCGCGGCTGGGCACGCAACCATTTCTCAGCCTGTTCGATTTGCCGTTTCGGGCTGCTGCCACGGATCTCGCCATACAATGCCACGAGATCTTCGTTCCATTCGCGATTGAGGGTGGTTTCCAGCACGTCGAGCGCCGTATCGTGCCCACCGCGCTGCATGAAGGCCCGCGCTGCCGCCCGTGCAACAAAGGCATCCTGTTTGAATTCTGACGGAATTTTTTTCCAGTAGTCCAATAGCCCACGGTCATCTTCGGCACGCCGCTTGAGGTTTTCAGCATAGCTCAGGCGGCGAATCTGGGTCAACACGACACCGTCCAGCGCGTTACTGCGTGCCAACGCATTCAGCACGCGCTCGACCTCATCCCATTGCCCGGTAAGTTGACGCGCTTTGAGCTCCAGCCGCAACAATGCAGTGTGTTGCGGCGCTATTTCCTTGGCGCGATTAATCGCCACCAGCGCGTCAGTAGCTTCCTTGGCATCGAGGCAGGATTCTGCTTTAAACAACTGCGCAGCCAGTTCGGCGCCGTGTTCGGTCGCGCTTTGAATGTGGCGCGCGCGCTGCGCTTCGGCGCGCATTTCCTGCGCAGAGCGGGCAGCCAACACCCGAGCCAGTCCCATCCGTGCTTCGTCTCCTTGCCATTGGCCAAGTGACTGTTCGGCATCCTGATAGCGATACTCCGTATACGCCCTGAGGCCTCCGACAAAATTCTCATCGCTTTTTTTTGCCGCGCGGCGTTCACTCTGTGCGCGCACAATGCTGGGCAGATTAAATGTGAGCGAAGCCAGCCGCACCAGCATCACGCCACCGATGATCAAACCGGTCAATACCAGCACGAAGCTGATGAAAGAGATTTCCATCCGCCACGGCGGATAAACCAGCACCACATAACCCGGGTCGTAACGCCCGGCCATCGCCAGCGCAACGGCCAGCACCGCAACAATCAGAATCGAAATCAGCCAGCGCATCAGTGGTTCTCCTTGTAGGCATCCAATGCGGCCAGGCTGGCGTCGATGCTTGGGAGTTTGAACACGATCTGCAAATCAGCCAGACGTTTTATTTCCCTGGTTGCCGCAACAACGCCGGCATCACGTGTATTGAAATATCGCGTCAACATGTCTAGCACAGCACGCAAATCCGCCTTGAAACCAGCCTGATCCTGTGACAGCAAGGCCAGTCGGGCAGAAAGCAAGCGCAAGCGCAAGTTTTCACGCAGAAAATAGGCCTGATTCGGTGGCAGAAAAACAGCTTCATTACCTTCCACGCGGCGCAGTTGCACCAGATGTTTTAACTCCGTCCACAACTCCTGACCAATATTGCTTCCCCTCGCGTGCGGCGCGGGCACCGCTTCGGAACTTTGTGCGCTGGCCAGCGGCCAACTGGCATGGCGTGCCACCAAGGCTTCGATGCGCGCGCTGGTGCCCACTTCGTCGAACGACGGCACCGCCCGCAAACTCGCCAGATCGGCAGCAATGGCACGGCGCAGTGTAGTGAACTGCGGTTTGTTCAAACGCAGCAGCCGGACATCCGCGCCTTCCAGTGCAATGATCGCCGCTTTCACGTTACCCGCCAGCTGAACCTGTTGCGCGGCGGTGAGCAGAATTTGCTCGATTTCGGCTAGCGTCCACTGGTCACGTCCTTGTGCCAGTTCTTTGTATAAAGTGTCGAGCGCCAGCTGCTGCTGCTGGGCCGAAACCATCTGGTTTTCCATACGCGAAATCTTTTCGCTGCTCTGCCGCATCACATCGTCGGCATTGCGCGCCAGTAAACGACTTTCGCTCACCTCGCTGCCCGACTCGGCCAGCCGACGAGCCAGTTCGGTCTTCAAGTCACGGATGCGCTCACGGCTGTCGGACCATGACCAGGAAGCTGCTGCAAGGGCCAGCGTCGCCACCAGCATCGCAACAATAGGCAGCACATGGAACCGTTCGTGAGCTATGACAGGCTGAGGCGCCACCGGTGCAGGGGCCACAGAGGCGGCGGATTCGACAACGGGGGCCTGTGCAGGTGTCACAGTGGACGTATCGGTCGTGTCATTCATCGCGTATTCCCAAACCAGTTAATCAGGCCGTCTACCAACCCCGCATCGCCACCCGGCGTGGCGATGACCTGTGCAATGCCAAAACGGCGAGCCGCTTCGGCGATTTTCTCATGCGGCGCGAAAAGCGGGGTGTTGGCCAACAAGGGCACTCCGGCTTCGCCGAGCAATCCAGCCAGATTGTGCAAAGCTTCTGCGCTGGTGATGGTGACCGCGTCGATGCCGCCAGTTTGCAGACGTGACAGTAACGGAGCGACATCTGCCTGCGGGCAACTGCGGCGATAGCACTCCAGAAAATGCACGTCAGCGCCCCGGCTGGTCAAGGTGTCGGACAACACAGCCCGCCCACCGACGCCCCGCACAATGACCACGCGTTTGCCCGCGACATGCTGCAGCTGCGGCAATGCCAACAGCGCTTCACTGTCTTGCCCCTGCGGGGTGATGACCTGTAACACACCGAGGCCCTGCAATACCCGGGTGGTTCCCGGCCCCACTGCAAAAATTTCGGTTGCAGCTGACAAGCGGCCCACAGCCTGTATCGCAGCCATGCCGAATTGTGCTGCGTTGGGGCTGATAAAAATCGCGATATCGGCAGTTTCTAATTGCGGCTCCAGCGAAGCGCTAAATTGGTCTAGCGAAGCACTCAACTCCTCCAGCGGAACGGCTTCGATAACGAGTGCAGGGAAATCGAATACATCACCGCCGGCCGCACGAATTGCCTGTGACAGAGCAGCCGCCTGCTGCTGCGGTCGCGTCACCAGCACAGTTCGCCCGGCCAGAGGGGCGGTCATGTGCTCGGCAAGGTATCGAGGATTGCGCGCGCGCCCAGCGCCAATAGCTTGTCGGCCAATTGCTGGCCCACGGCTTCGGGGTCCTGCATGTCGCCTTCCGCACGATCCTGAATAAACCGGCTGCCGTCCGGATGGGCGACAAAACCGTGTATCACCAACCGGCCGTCCTGCAATACCGCATACGCGCCTAATGGCACCTGACAGCTGCCGCCGAGCACGCGGCTTACCTGACGTTCAGCGCGGACGCAGGCGGCGGTTTCAACATGGTTGAGCGCGACCAGCATTGCCGCCACGCTTGCATTTCCGCTGCGTATCTCGATGCCCAGCGCACCCTGTCCCGCCGCCGGAATACTGTCCTCTACCGAGAGCAGACTCTTGATCCTGTCACCCAGACCCAGCCGCTTCAAACCTGCGGCAGCAAGCAGGATTGCGTCGTACTGACCCTCGTCGAGTTTTTTCAGTCGCGTCCCAACATTGCCGCGTAAGGGTTTAACACCCAGATGCGGGTAACGTGCACGCAGCTGTGCTTCGCGGCGTAGGCTGGAGGTGCCCACCACACTGCCTGGCGGCAAGTCGGATAATCGTTGGTACTGATTCGACACGAAGGCATCACGCGGGTCCTCACGCTCACCAATTGCAGCGAGCTCAAACCCGGGCGGCAATTCCATCGGCACATCCTTCATCGAATGAACGGCCAGATCGGCTTGACCGCCTTCGAGCGCGACCTCGAGCTCTTTCACAAACAAGCCCTTGCCGCCGATTTTAGACAGCGTGACATCGAGGATCTGATCGCCACGTGTGGTCATGCCAAGGATATTTACGGTGCATGCGGGATGCAACACCCGCAGGCGGTCACGGACATGCTCGGCCTGCCACATGGCAAGGGCACTTTCACGAGAGGCGATGGTCAAGTTATGCATGGCAGTAGGAATTGACTGTTTGATTTAGTTAAAGATGGCGCGAAACTCACAAGCATACCGATGCGCCCGCATCCACATGAAAGGACGATCACCTTGACGCGACTGATTGCAGCCTGCGCCTTCATTTTAACATGGGGAACCCTCCTGTCTGGACCCGCCAGCGCAGGGAGCGATCTCATCCGCGCAAGCAATTTCAAGGCTGATTCACTCATAGCTGCCCAGCGCAAAATGCCTGTCATGGTGCTTTTTTCGAGCCCAACATGTCACTACTGCGAGCAGGTCAAACAGGTCTATCTGCTGCCCATGCAGAAAGACCCTGCGTACCGCAATCGAGTGATCATTCGTGAAGTCACCGTGGGTTCCAACGCACCCATAACAGATTTCGATGGCCGCGCCACCACCGAAGGCGCGTTTGCTGCCGTCAACAAGGTACGCATCGTACCCACGGTCAAGGTGTTTGACACGCGCGGCAACGCAACCAGCGAGCCCATAGTCGGCCTGCTGATCGCGGACTTCTACTTTGGTTATCTGGAGGCTGCAATCGAAGAAGGGACACGCAAAATACGCGGCAGTTAAGCTCTATCAGACGGGTCATCCGCTTTAAAATCTGCTGTATTTCAGCGAAAAAAGGTTTGCTTCGAGCACCCAGCGAGTCAAACATCACGATATTCGAACGTAGTCGTACTAAAATCCCCGCCATGCAGGGAGCGCCCACGTGAAAACCTTATTGGCTGATGACCATCCCTTGATGCGTGAAGGCGTGCGTCAGGTGCTGGCACAACTCGAACCGGTCGTCGAAATAATCGATGCGCACGATTACCCCAGCCTGTTTGCGCAAACGGCCGCCCATACCGACCTTGATCTCGCGGTGGTCGACCTGAACATGCCCGGATTTGTCGGAATGCAAGGAATCACCCAGTTTCGCAGCCGCTTTCCGGATATCCCCCTCGTGGTGTTGTCCGCGTCGGAATCGCCGCATGACATTCGCAGCGCACTGGAAGCCGGTGCACTCGGCTATATCGCCAAGGCCACTTCCACCCCCATGATGTTGGCGGCCTTGCGTCAAGTGTTATCGGGCGATTTGTATATGCCCGCATGTCTCGGTGCCAATGGTTTGCACACCGTGGCGCCTGCTGATTTCGAAGACCTGCAACACAGCGGGCTCACTGCGCGTCAACTTGAAGTGGCGCGCCTGCTCGCGCAAGGCTGCACGAACAAGGCCATCGCCGGCATGCTGGCGATGTCGGAAGGCACCGTAAAAGTTCACATTTCCGCCCTCTTTCGTGCCTTCAAGGTCACCAACCGCACCGAAGCCGTGCTGGCCATCCAGCGGCAAATTCAAGCCCCGTAGAGTACCGTGGGGGTTTTCCGCAACTTCCTCAGCCGTCTACCGCTCCACAGCATCCGCAGTCGAATGCTGATGATTGCCCTGCTGCCCGCCTTGCTGACTGAGTTTGGCATGGTGGCCTACTTCACAACACTGTCGCTCGCGACAGCTGAAGCGGCCTTGCAATCCCGAGCCTATAACGCAGCACGCCATCTTTCCGATACGCTGCCGTTTTTGCTGCTCGATGGAAATACGGCGCGGACCCTCATCCTGCTTGAAGCCGAATCCGAAAAAAGCACGTTGTCGTTTGTTCGACTAACCAACGCCAGCGGTCAACTGATCGCACACACCGGTGACGTCACACACACCCCATCTCCAGAAAACTATTTTAGCCAACGTGCCGAGATTCGTTTTCCTGCTGCAGATTATCTGAGTGCCCGTCCTGCTAAATTCCATATGCGTGCTTCCAATGCCTTGCTTGGTCACGTTGAAGTTGGCGTCTCGTTGGATCAAATCAACTTATTCAAACGCAACACCGTGATCCAGGGGGCGCTCCTGATGATGCTGGCATTCCTGATCACCGGGCTGTTGGCATGGCGACTGTCCATTCGTCTGGCTGGACAGTTACGGCATGTAGGGCAGGTGGTCGGACGACTCGCCTGTGACGATCTGGCTGTGCGCACCCAACTGCCCCCAGTGGGCGAGGTCGGCGCACTGGCAGCCGGGGTCAACAACATGGCCGAAGCCTTGCAGACACATCGCGACGAACTGGAAAAAAAAATCCGCGAAGCCACCGCCGATCTCGCCGCCAAAAAAGACATGGCCGAACGCGCCAATTTTGCCAAGTCTCGATTCTTTGCTGCTGCCAGCCACGATCTGCGGCAACCCCTGCATGCGCTCTCATTATTTGTCGCCGCGCTCAAGACGCGTAACCAGCAACCCGAGACGCAAACCCTGATCGACAACATCGAAGCGTCAACAGCTGCCATGGAGTTGCTATTCAATTCACTGCTTGATATTTCCCGCCTGGACGCTGGAACAATCGAAGCGCATCCAGAACACTTTTCACTGCGGAAATTGCTGGGTGAAATTGACAAGCAGTTCAGCGCGCTGGCTGCGGAAAAACAACTGCGGCTGCGGTTTCGCCCCTGCGATGCCACGCTTTACAGCGACCCGCTACTCATCGAACGCATCCTCTCCAACTTGATCGCCAACGCGATCCGCTACACCGATGACGGCGGCATCCTGGTGGCATGTCGTCGCCGAGGACGCATGCTGCGACTGAGCGTTTTCGATACCGGGCGCGGCATTCCGCCCGATCAGCTGGAAAGTGTTTTTCAGGAATTCGTTCAGTTGCACAATTCTGCACGGGACCGCAGCAAAGGTTTAGGGCTGGGGCTCGCCATCGTTTCACGCCTGGGCCGCTTGCTCGGCCACCGGATCGACCTCCAATCGCGCCCGCAGCATGGATCAATCTTCAGCATTGATGTGCCCTGTGGTGAGGCGCGGCTGATTCAGAACCCCATGCCGATCAACGCACCTGGACCCATCCCTGGCGATGCGCTGGTTGTTCTGGTTGACGATGAAAGTGCGATTTTACGCGGCATGACCGAGCTGTTCGACAACTGGAATATTGATCTGGTCACGGCACGCAGTGCGGATGAAGCCCTGCAATGGCTGGACACCATCGGCCGCGTACCGGATGTCATCGTGTCGGACTACCGACTGCCAGACGGTACTGATGGCATCGAGGTGATCACCCGGCTGCGGCAAAAATACGACCGCGACATTCCCGCCATCCTGGTGACCGGCGACACCGCGCCGGACACCATTCTGCGCATCAGCCACGCCGGCTTTCCGATGCTGCACAAGCCGCTGCGCCCCGCCAAACTGCGCGCGCTTCTGACTCATTTGATCCAGCAAGCGCGCGCGTCGGCTGTGGGATAATCTCTGTTCTTTTTGGCTCTTGGCCCGGTTCAGCGGGACGCTCAATAAACATCATGCATCTGCACATTCTTGGTATTTGCGGCACCTTCATGGGTGGCCTCGCTGCGATTGCCCGCGCCGCCGGCCATACCGTCACCGGGTGCGACGCCAACGTCTACCCGCCGATGTCAGACCAGTTGCGCGCCCTGGGTATCGAATTGATCGAAGGTTGGGATGCCAGCCAGATCGACCGCAATCCCGATATGTTCGTTGTCGGAAACGTCGTCACTCGCGGCAACCCGCTGATGGAAGCCATACTCGACCGCAACCTGCCCTACACTTCCGGTCCGCAATGGCTGGCTGACAATGTGCTGCACGACAAATGGGTGCTGGCAGTTGCCGGCACCCATGGCAAGACCACCACCTCGGCCATGTTGGCGTGGATTCTCGACGATGCCAACCTGCAGCCCGGCTTTTTGATCGGCGGCATCCCGCAGAATTTCGGCATTTCCGCCCGGCTGACCGACACCCCGTTCTTCGTCATCGAAGCCGACGAATACGACACCGCCTTTTTCGACAAACGCTCCAAGTTTGTCCACTACCGGCCGCGTACCGTCATTCTCAACAATCTTGAATACGACCACGCCGATATTTTTCCTGACCTCGCCTCCATCGAAACCCAGTTCCACCACCTGATTCGCACCATTCCCGGCAATGGCCTCATTGTGGCGAACGGGCACGATGCAAACCTTGATCGGGTCATGGAACGTGGCCTGTGGACCCCGGTAGAGCGTTTCGGCAGCACTGGCGGCTGGACCACCGGCGACCCGGATGCACAGGGATGCTTCGATGTCTTTTTCAACAGCATCCTGCAGGGCCGCGTGCAGTGGAACCTGATCGGCGAGCACAACCGCATGAACGCCCTCGCAGCCATCGCCGCCGCGCGTCACGCCGGCGTGCCGGCCCCTGTCTCCATCGATGCCTTGCGCCGCTTCGAGAACGTCAAACGCCGCATGGAAATCCGCGGCGCCGTCCACGGCATTATCGTTTACGACGACTTTGCCCATCACCCCACGGCCATCACCACCACGCTGGATGGCCTGCGGCAGAAAGTTGGCAAAGCACGCATCCTCGCGGTGCTGGAGCCGCGTTCCAACACCATGAAACTCGGCGTCATGAAAGCCGCCCTGCCCGCCAGCCTCGCTGATGCCGACCAGGTCTACTGCTACGGCGCCAACCTCGGCTGGGACACCGCCGAAGCGCTAGCGCCCATGGGCGACAAGGCGCGCGTATTCAATAACCTAGACCAACTCGTCAGCCAACTGGTACAAGATGCCCGCCCCGGCGACCACGTGCTGATGATGAGCAACGGCGGCTTCGGCGGCATCCACGCCAAGCTGCTGGATACGCTGCATCATCACTATCATGAGGATATTGTGCTGTCACCGATGCATCGGTATGGGGGCTATGCGTAAGCGCTGAAGCCGAGTGATGTTGCTTGCAGATGCGTCAGCTTCCGTTGCGTGCATCAAAGAACATCGGCAAATCCTTTTCTCGTTTTCTGGAACCAGAAAAAGCCAAGCCAGGCGAAAATGCTCGCCCCGACGAAGTAAACCATTAATCCTTTCCAGTCGGGCAAGTGACCCCAGATCAACACTCCGCGGGTTTGTTCGATGATGAACGTCAACGGGTTCAAATGTAACCATACCTGTACGGGCTCTGGTACCGCGCTGACCGGGAAAAAGACCGGAGAAAGAAACAGAAGGACTGTAGTGATAACACCGATGACCTGCTGAATGTCACGCACAAATACTCCAAGAGAAGACAATATCCAGCCAAAGCCCAGGCTCAGAATCATCAGCGGCAGCAACACCAATGGCACAAAAATCACCGTCCAGTGAAGAAAGCCGTTTAACACGGCAAGAGCTACAACCAGGATAAGCAAGCTGACCAGCGCATGAAACAAGGCAGAACCCAAGCTGACAACAGCAAGAATTTCCAGCGGAAAAACCACCTTTTTTACATAATTGGCGTTGCTCAAGATGATGGAGGGCGCACGATTGAGCACCTCGGCAAACAAGGCGTGAACGACCATCCCCGCAAACAACACCACCGCAAACTGTGAATGCGATTCGTCCCCACCCGGCCAGCGAGCCTTGAAGACGACAGAAAACACAAAGGAATACACCAC
>JBKJIS010000203.1:0-17993 GCA_046598305.1 Thiobacillus sp. | reverse complement strand
GGATTTTTTCGCGTGGCAAGGCGCGAGGAGGCGACATAGCTGGCTCTATGGCAACGACGAGCAACGCAGCCATGCGGAAAAAGACGCCGTTTCATGTTGCGATATTTCTGATTCACGGCACTAGTGACGCCAGCCAACGTTTGAGCGCATGGGATTCCATTGCACCCGATGTGCGGGCTGCTTCAGCGCCATTTTTGAACAAGATCAAACTGGGAATCCCTTTGATGTGATGGCGCATCGATACCTGCGCGTGCGCTTCGGTATCAAGCTTGGCAAAACGCACGCGTGAACTCATTTCGGCGGCCACTTGCTGGAATATGGGTCCCATCATTTTGCAGGGGCCACACCACTCTGCCCAGAAATCGACCAGTACCGGCAGGCCGGCGCGGGCGATAAAGCGGTCGAAGGTGTCGGCGGTCAGGTCTATCGGTTTTCCGGGCAGCAGCGGCGCGCTGCATTTGCCGCATTTCGGGGCATTTCCGAGGCGATCATCCGGTACGCGGTTGATGGCGAGGCAGTGCGGGCAGGCAAGTTCCATCAGGTGTCCTTGAAGCGTCGTATTGATACCTCAGGTGAGGGCGGTGCGCGGGAAAATCAAGCGCAAGCCCCTTATCTGATCAGGCCGCCAGCAAAGGCATCAACTTTCCGGCAGCATCAAGCGCCGAGGTGTCGTCGAAACCGCCTACATGCGTGTTGCCAATGAATATTTGCGGCACCGAACGGGCACCGCCCGATCGCGCGATCATTTCAGCCTGCTTGGCCGGATCGAGATCGATGCGAATTTTTTCGATGTCAGTGACGCCGCGGCTTTTAAGCAAACGCTCGGCAGCGGTGCAATAAGGGCAGACGGCAGTGCAATACATTACAACTTTGGCCATGACGGGTTCCTTGTGTTGATTATTTGTTGACGGGCAGGTTGGCGCGTTCCCACGCAATGATGCCGCCCGACTGATTGAATACGGTTTCGAAGCCGGCTTTTTTCAGTATGCGGCAGGCGCGCGCCGAGCGCTGCCCGCTACGACAGGTGACCAGGATCGGTTTGTTTTTATACTTGTCGAGTTCCTTGATCCGGCTGTTGAGAGTGCCAAGTGGGATGTGCCGGGCCTTGGGGATGTGTCCGGCCGCGTATTCTTTATCCTCGCGCACATCAAGAATCAGCGCGTCGTCGTTAAACAGACGCGTGGCTTTGAGCGTGTCGGCCTGTTCAATGCCCGACAGCCTGCTACCGAGAAACGACCATGCCAGCATACCGCCTGAAACGACAGCCAGCGATACCAGCATCCAGTTGTCCTGCAGAAATTGTGTGTCCATGTGACTTCTCCGCTTACAGGCCGCAGCCCGATTTGACGCCGGCTTTTTTCAGCATGATATCCATCGGGCAGAAGCGGGTGAGGCCGGACTGGAACAGGTTAAAGCCGACAAAGGCGGTGAACCACGCCCAGGAGATCTGGGTCATGTCGATGCTTCCCGAAAAATGCGCCAGTGTGAGCGACAGCATAATGAAAAAACCAGCAATGATGCGGACTATACGTTCTACGGTCATGAAGAGCTTCCAGATTGTTGTGAAGAAAACTTGCGGTAATTGGCAGCGTAATACAACACCGGGATGACAACCAGTGTGAGCAAGGTGGAGACGAAAATTCCGAAAATCAAGGACACGGCGAGGCCCGAGAAAATCGGGTCATCGAGAATGAAAAAGGCGCCCATCATCGCGGCTGCACCGGTCAGCACGATGGGTTTGGCACGGGTAGCGCCCGCCTGAATCACCGCTTCCTGGAAATCCATGCCTTCCCGCACCTGCATGTTGATGAAGTCAACCAGCAGGATGGAATTACGCACGATGATGCCGGCCAGCGCGATCATGCCGATCATTGAGGTAGCGGTGAACTGCGCGCCGAGCAGTGCATGACCCGGCATCACGCCAATAATGGTGAGCGGGATGGGCGCCATGATGATGAGCGGCGTGAGATAACTTTTGAACTGCGCCACCACCAAAACATAAATCAGCAGCAGCCCGAACGCATAGGCCAGACCCATATCGCGGAAGGTTTCATAGGTTACTTGCCATTCGCCATCCCACTTGAGGCTGAATCCGGTGTAGGGGTCACCCGGCTGGTTGATGAAATATTCCGACAAGGTGCCCCCCTGTGCCAGCGGCTTGTCTTTCAGGCTGCTCCGCATTTCGAACAGGCCATACAAGGGCGAATCCAGCTTGCCGCCGGTGTCGCCAACTACAAACACAACGGGCAGCAGATCCTTGTGGTAAATGGTTTTTTCACGGGTCCCGGGCATGACTTCGACCAGTTCGGATAGGGGCACCAGATTGCCGTTGTTACCGCGTACGGTGAGCTTGAGCAATTCGCCAATGGCGGACTGACGTTCCGGCGGCAGGGTGATCCGAACCGGGATTTCATACTTGGCGCCGCTGCCGTGGATGGGCGTGACGTTTTCGCCGGACAAGCCCATTTTCATGGTCTCGACGATATCCTTCTGCGCCACGCCCGCGACCGCTGCCTTGTTCTGTAGCACGCGCAGCACAAAACGCTGGGCGTCGTCTTCGACAGTGTCGTCGATGGCGACGATGCCTTCGGTCTGCTCGAACACCTTGCGCACCTGTTTGGCGACCTGTATTTGTGCTTCGTAATCGGGGCCGTAGATTTCAGCGACGATGGGCGACATCACCGGCGGCCCTGGTGGCACTTCGACCACCTTGACGTCGGCGCCGTGTTTTTTGGCGATCACCTCGAGCGCGGGGCGTATCGCCTGCGCGATCTCGTGGCTCTTGCGGTCGCGATCGTGCTTGTCGATGAGGTTGACCTGCAAATCGCCGATCTCGGGTCCGGCGCGCAGGTAATATTGCCGCACCAGGCCGTTGAAATTGATCGGCGCCGCGGTGCCGGTGTAGGCCTGATAGTCGGTGACTTCAGGCACCTTGGCAACGACCGTACCCATTTCGCTCAACACCTGCGCGGTTTTCTCCAGCGGGGTGCCGACCGGCATATCCACGATGATCTGGAATTCCGACTTGTTGTCGAACGGCAGCATTTTCAGGATGACCAGCTTGACGGCCGGCAACGCGACCGAGATCAGGATGGCCGCGCCGATGCCGAGCCAGAGCATGCGACGCGCGCCCTGTCCGTCATTGCCGCGCAGGAATGGCGTGAGGCGGGTGCGGAACAACTTTGTCAGTCGGCTGTCGCCAGTATTCGATTCGTGTGCCGTCTGCTTGATTAACTTCAGGGCTAGCCAAGGCGTGACGACGAACGCAATCGCCAGTGAGATCACCATTCCGATTGAGGCATTGATCGGAATCGGGCTCATGTAAGGCCCCATCAGGCCGGAAACGAAAGCCATCGGCAGCAGCGCAGCAATCACGGTCAGCGTGGCGAGGATGGTCGGGCCGCCCACTTCGTCGACCGCGCGCGGAATGATGGCTTCGAGTCCGTCGTGATCGAGCCCCATGCGGCGGTGGATATTTTCCACCACCACGATGGCATCGTCGACCAGGATGCCAATCGAAAAAATCAGGGCAAACAGCGATACCCGGTTGAGCGTGAAGCCCCACGCCCACGAGGCAAACAGCGTGGCCGCCAAGGTCAGCAGCACTGCCGCGCCAACGATCAGCGCCTCCCGCTTGCCAATCGCAAACAGCACCATCAACACCACCGAGATAGTGGCGAACATCAGTTTTTGAATCAGCTTTTTGGCCTTGTCGTCGGCGGTGGCGCCATAGTTGCGGGTGACACTGACTTCGATCCCTTCGGGCAGCACGCTGTTGTGCAGCGCATTGACGCGGGCAATGACTTTTTCCGCTACTTCGACCGCGTTTTCGCCTGGCTTCTTGGAAATGGCGAGCGTGACTGCCGGGAAGGTCTGGCCGGTGTCGGCCGGGAGCGCGCCGCCCGGGCCGGGGCCATGCCAGACGTAACGTGCGGGCTGCCCGGGTCCGGCGACAACGCGGGCCACATCGCTCATATAGACCGGGCGGTCCTGGGTGACGCCGACAACGAGTTGACCGACGTCCGCGGCGCCGGTCAGGTACGTGCCGGTCTGCACCAAAATTTCCTGGTTGTTCGATACCAGGGTGCCGGACGGTTGAGCCGCGTTGGACACTTGCAGCGCGTCGCGAATGTCCTTGGCGGTAACATTGAATGCCGCCATCCGATCCGGATCCATCAAGACCCGCACTGCGCTGCCCGGGCCACCAATGGTGGCGACTTCACGCGTGCCGGCGATCCGTTTCAGTTCGATTTCCGCCGCGTGCGCTGCCTGTTCCAGTTCATGCGCGCCGCGCGTGGCATCGCGCGTCCACAGCGTGACGGTGACAATGGGTACATCGTCGATGCCGAGTGGCTTGATGATCGGTTCGCCGACACCGAGTTCGGGCGATACCCAATCGCGGTTGGCCTGGATCGTATCGTATAGCCGCACCAGCGCCTGGGTGCGATCTTCGCCGACCAGATATTGCACGGTCAGCACCGCCATGCCGGGCTTGGACACCGAGTAAATGTGCTCGATGCCTGCAATCTGCGACAGGACTTGCTCGGCCGGCGTGGCGACCAGCGCTTCCACATCCTTCGCCGATGCACCAGGAAAGGGGATGAACACATTGGCCATGGTCACGTTGATTTGTGGCTCTTCCTCGCGCGGTGTGACGAGGATGGCAAACAGACCCATCAAGGCCGCGATCAATGCGATCAGCGGCGTGAGCTGGGAGGTCAGGAAGAAACGCGCAATGCGGCCGGAGAGTCCCATGTGTGCTTCCGTTTACTTGACAGACGGGTTGGCGGCGCTTTTAGCGTAAATCCCCGCCTTGATGGGTTCGAGCGCAATGATGTCACCTGCGTTCAGCCCGGCCAGCACTTCGACCTGCCCACTCGCATTGGCAACGCCGAGGCGGATCTGACGCAGGCTCACCTTGCTTGAATACACCACGTAGACCGCGGTGACTTCGGAGCGGCGTACCACTGCACGGGAGGGAATGATGAGCTTGCGTGCACTGCCCACGGAGAAGTGCGCGCGCGCGAACATGCCGGGGATAACGCCTTCCAGATTGGCGGGCAGATCGATGCGCACCTTGATCGAATGGGTGGCGGTATCGGCAGCAGGCAGTACGGTGATGCCAGTGGCGTCGATCCATTTGTTCAGGGAGGGAATTTCGACCGCGACGCGTGGGGCGTTCTTCACCTCGGCCAGCTTGTACTGCGGAATGTTGGCAATGACCCGCATGTCCTTGGGATCAAATCCAGTCATCAGGGGTTTGCCGGGTGAGACGGATTCACCTATTTCCACGTGGCGGGCAGAGACAACGCCAGAGAACGGCGCGGTAATGACGGTATAGCTGCTGATCGCGGACGATTGGCCGGCACCGGCTCGTGCGGCGCGCGCACCGGCTTCGGCGGAGCGGTATTCAGCGGTGGCGCGATCGAGCGCGGCCTGACTGATGAACTTTTGCTGAAACAGCTGTTGTTGGCGCTCGTAGTTGGCGCGGGCATTGGCGAGTGTTGCCGCTGCTTGTGCCACCTGTGCCTGGCTGCCAGCAACGGCGGACGATAATTCCTGTGCGGAAAGTCGAACAATGACTGAGCCCGCCTTGACGTAATCGCCGGCGTCAAAGTTGACCGCTGAAACGCGTCCCGATACCTGAGCCGAGACCGTTGATTGCTTGACGGCTTCAACAGCGGCTTCGGTGGAGTAACCGCTATCAGAAACTTGATATTTCACGGTTTCAACCGCAAAAGGCACAGCCGCCCACGCGGTGGGGACGGCCAGAATCATGCAGGCGAGCAGTCGGGCGAAATTCAGCACAGGCACATCTCCGAAAAATTGTTTATTAGAATACTCTAATTAACTATTGAATTCAAGTATTTGGCTTATATTGTTGGGGCTAAATACAGCCAAAATGCGAAGGGGTAGCACGCCTTGGTGGATTCTGGTTTGCCGTATTTTAGAGGCATAGCTGTTACCGCAATAGATAAAACAAAGGCCCGGCTCGCTTGCGCGTTGCCGGGCCTTGCGTCGTAGTGGCAGTTTACTTGGAAAAGCCGCAGAATACGTCGCGCATCATGCTCAGTAATTTAAGCGTACGGGTGTCGCCGACCCGATAAAACACACGGTTGGCGTCCTTGCGGGTGCGCAGCACGCCCTTGTCGCGCAGAATGGCCAAATGTTGTGAAATATTGCTCTGTGAGGTGCCGACATGGTCGACGATGTCCTGCACACTGACTTCCTTGTCACCCAATACGCAGAGAATTTTCAGGCGTAGCGGGTGTGACATGGCTTTCATTGCGCGCGAGGCTTGCTCGATGTGCTCGTCCTTGTCCATCAGGTCAACGTCGTCCCATTCAGATGCCATATTCATTACCTCATTCCTGTTGGTGGTGTACCCTGATGCGTCGCAAATTTATGCGTGGGTTCAGCGCAGTGCGGGCTACATCGCTGTAACATTTTGGGTTGCGTGTAGATAAGCAATCACGCATATATTAAAATAATTCCATGCAAACGAGTCAGGTTAAATAAACTTTTTCATGAAAGCCTCGCCGGTTCTCCTCATTATCCTCGACGGATTTGGCTGTCGTTCAGAGCGCAATGACAACGCAATCGCCCAGGCCAGCAAGCCTAATTGGGATGAGTTGTGGCACAAAAATCCGCATACCCTCATCCATGCCTCGGAGTCCGAGGTCGGGTTGCCCAAAGGCCAGATGGGGAATTCCGAGGTGGGGCACCTCAATATTGGAGCGGGTCGTGTGGTGTATCAGGAATTCACCCGCATCGATCACGCCATTGAATCCGGCTATTTTTATACGAATCCTGCGTTATTAAATGCGATGCATTTGGCGCGTGACAACGATAAAACTTTGCATGTGCTGGGCCTGTTGTCAGACGGCGGCGTGCACAGCCATGAGTTGCACTTTCATGCGCTCCTGGATATGGCTGCGAACGAAGGATTAAACCGGGTTTGCCTGCATGTGTTTCTGGATGGGCGTGATACGCCGCCAAAAAGTGCCGAAACGTATCTCCGTCGCCTGACCGACAAGATCGAACAGGTGGGGGTAGGGCATATTGCCTCGATGATTGGCCGTTACTATGCGATGGATCGTGACCGCCGCTGGCAGCGGGTTCGGTCTGCCTACGACCTGCTGACGCAGGGGCAGGCGGGGTATGCAGCCGCAACGCCGCTGGCCGGGTTGGAAGCGGCTTATGCTCGTGACGAGACCGATGAGTTTGTCAAAGCCACTGCGATTCTGCCGCCGGACGGCAAGCCGGTGAAGATGGAAGACGGTGATGCCGTCATCTTCCTCAATTTTCGCTCCGACCGTGCGCGTCAGTTGTCGCGGCCCTTCATCGAACCTGATTTCAGCGAATTCGAACGCGAGGTCACCCCTCGCCTGGCGACGTATTGCACGCTGACAGGTTATAGCGACGATTTTGTGGTGTCGGTGGCATTCCCGCCTGAACGTATCAAAAATG
This sequence comes from Thiobacillus sp., assembly GCA_046598305.1. Lineage (GTDB taxonomy): Bacteria > Pseudomonadota > Gammaproteobacteria > Burkholderiales > Thiobacillaceae > Thiobacillus. The sequence goes on along the minus strand of JBKJIS010000203.1, from coordinate 10,523 downwards.
GATTGGGTGAATACGTGGCCAATCTCGGCATGCGCCAGTTACGCATCGCCGAAACCGAAAAATACCCGCATGTGACATTTTTCTTTAATGGCGGCGAAGAAATTTCTTTTCCAGGTGAAGATCGTGTTCTGGTGCCCTCACCCGATGTTGCCACTTATGACCTCAAGCCCGAGATGAGTGCATTCGAGGTGACCGATAAACTGGTTGCGGCAATTGAGGGCAAGCAGTACGACCTCATTATCTGCAACTATGCTAATCCGGATATGGTGGGTCACACTGGCGACCTACAGGCGGCCATCAAGGCAATCGAAACCGTCGACACCTGCCTGGGGCGGGTGGTTAAAGCGCAGCAGGCACGTGGAGGCGAAGTGCTGGTAACCGCTGACCATGGCAACGCTGAACTGATGCGTGACATTGAAACCGGACAAGCGCATACCGCGCATACCTTGAACCTGGTGCCGCTGATCTACATCGGACGTCGCAACGCCACGCTGGCTGAAACCGGTGCGCTGGAAGATGTCAGCCCCACGCTGCTAAAAATGATGGGCTTGCCGCAACCGCCTGAAATGACGGGTGAAGCGTTGGTTGATTTTGAGTAAGCCGTTTTGACCAAGCGTTTTTTGGCATGCGTCAAATTGCTCGTCCTGTTGACGCTATGCTGGCCACTGGCTGCCAGCGCCGGCCAGGTCGATCGCAAGAAAACCGAACTCGACGCGCTCAAACACCGCCTGCAAATGCTGCAAAAGGATTTCCAGAAAAACCAGGCTCAGCGCAAGGAAGTGGCGGATGGATTGCGTCAATCCGAGAGCGCTATCAGTAATGGAGTGCGCCAGTTGCGGCAACTCGACAATGCGCGTCAGCGTACGCAAAACGATTTGCAGATATTGTCACAGCAGGCAGCAACGACTGAAATCCGGATCCGTCAGCAACAAGCGCATCTGGCGCAAGCGCTGAAAGGAGCCTACCAACGTGGACAGGGTGATGCGCTCAAACTGATTCTTAATGGTGCGGACCCCAACCAGACTGCGCGCGACTTGCGCTATCTGGCGCAGCTTTCCCGAGCGCAACATGAAATGATAGAAATGCTGCGGGTGGATCTGGCCAAACTGAGTGAACTGCAACAGGTGGCTGCGCAAAAGAAAAACGAGTTAACCCAGTTGCAGGCGACGCGCGAGGCCGAGCAGCAGAAATTGCTGGTGGACAAGCGCGAGCGCGATCAGGTGATGAATCAGCTGTCTGCTGAAATTCAGCAGCAGCGGCGCGAAATTTCCAGCCTCAAACGCGATGAGCGCAGTTTGACCGACCTGGTGGAACGGTTGAACCAGGTGATGGCGCAACAGGCTGCGCGTGAAGCCGCACGTGCACGTGCGGCTTCACTACAGGCACAGAAAAAACTAAAGGAAGATCCGCGCGAAGGCAGACCATCGCGCAAAACCGTTGCGGTTAATACTGAAACGCCAGTTGCCTTTCGGTCCGACCGCCCTTTCTCTGGCCTTAAAGGTTTATTGCGATTGCCGGTGGCAGGGGAACTCATGAACCGCTTTGGGGCTCCGAGAGAGGACGGAGGCTTGAGCTGGAAAGGCCTGTTTATCCGTTCGGCTCAAGGCACCGCAGTCAAGGCAATTGCAGCCGGACAGGTGGTGTTTGCAGATTGGCTGCGCGGGTTTGGAAACCTCGTAATAGTCGATCATGGCGAGGGGTATATGAGCCTGTACAGTAATAATGAAAGTCTGTATAAGCAGGTGGGTGAACGGGTTCAGCCCGGTGACGCCATCGCGACGGTCGGTAATAGTGGCGGTCAGCCCGATACAGGTTTGTACTTCGAAATGCGGCATCAAAGCCGTCCTGTTAATCCCCTTCTGTGGGTGAAGTAAGAGATGACTCAAAAAACAAAATTCGTACTTGTTGGACTGGCTGGTTTATTGGCAGGTGCTGCGTTGACTGTCAACCTGTCAGCGATCGCCGACAAGGATGCAGCGACTGCGCTGCCTATTGAAGAGTTGCGCGCGTTTACCGATGTGTTTGCGCGGGTCAAAAGCGACTACGTCGAGCCGGTCGATGATAAGAAATTGATTACGGGTGCAATCAACGGCATGTTGACCGGGCTGGATCCCCATTCTTCCTATCTCGATGTAGAGGGTTTCAAAGACCTGCAGGTCGGTACCCAGGGCGAGTTTGGCGGGCTTGGTATCGAAGTGGGGATGGAAGATGGCTTCGTCCGGGTGGTTTCGCCCATCGAAGATACGCCCGCCTTCATCGCCGGCGTCAAGCCGGGCGACCTGATTGTCAAGCTTGACGACACGCCAGTAAAAGGCATGTCGCTGAACGATGCTGTGAAACGGATGCGCGGCAAGCCGGGTTCGAAAATCAAGCTCACCATCTCTCGCAAAGGGATCGACAAACCGGTTGTTATTACCCTTACCCGCGCGGTCATCAAAATCCGCAGCGTGAAATCCAAGCTGCTTGAAAATGGCTATGGCTACGTCCGTGTCACGCAGTTCCAGGAGCACACTGGCGAATTGCTGGTAGAAGCCCTGATCGGACTGTACAAGGACAACAAGGCACCGCTTAAGGGGCTGATTCTGGATTTGCGCAATGATCCGGGTGGCTTGCTGAATGGAGCGGTGGCGGTGACTGCAGCGTTCGTCAAGCCCGACAGTCTTGTGGTGTACACCGAAGGCCGCAGCCAAGATGCCAAGATGCGGCTGACAGCCAGTCGGGAAAACTACCTGCGCCCAATGCAGCTCGACTATCTGAAAAATCTGCCGGATGGGGTGAAGCAGGTGTCAATGGTGACCCTGGTCAACAGCGGCTCAGCTTCAGCATCGGAGATTGTGGCGGGTGCTTTGCAAGACCATAAACGTTCCGTAGTAATGGGCACGCGTACGTTTGGCAAAGGCTCGGTTCAAACAGTTCTTCCCATTGGAAATGGCACGGCGATCAAGCTCACCACGGCGCGCTATTTCACGCCGAATGGTCGGTCCATCCAGGCTAAAGGCATTGAGCCGGATATCATTGTAGAAGATCCTAATCTGCCGTCAGAAGCTGAAGGCCTGGGCATACGTGAGGTAGACCTCGACAAGCATTTGAGCAATCCAAATGGTGGCGAGTCTGCTCCCATCGTGATTAAACCCGGCGAAAGTTTAAAGACGCCCCCAACGACCAAACCCGGTAAGGATAAAGAGTTCAAACCGCTGACGCTGGAGCCCGGCGAAATCGTGTCGAAGAACGATTTCCAGGTGAATCAGGCATTGAATTTACTGAAAGGCCTGCAAATTTTTCAAGGTCGCTGAGTAAGCGTGCTGTGGTTGCCCGTAAGCCACAGCACGAAGTGCGCGTTATACTGGACTAAGCTTGCATTTCAGGGGGTGCCATGCGCCCGTGTGACCTCGAAAAAAATCGTGAAATCGTTTTCCATGCTTTACCCGCCGGTCAGGCAGCGCGTGCGCTGAGACTGCTGCAAGGCATGGACGGTCTTCTGGTTGCTGCCGGCGAAAGTGCCAACCATTTGCGCGTTCGCTACCATGTCTGCGAGTACACGCTCGAGGGGCTGGAAACAGCACTGGCCAGCCAAGGGTTCCATCTCGACAATAGCCTGCTCAGCAAGCTAAAACGCGCCTTGGCTTATTTTTGTGAAGCGGTGCAGCGTGGCAACGTTGAAGCAAACGAGCCCGATATCAAATCACAGCAGGCATTCATGAAGGTCTACGAACATCATATGCATGGTGATCGCGACGATACGCCGGAAGAATGGCGGGACTATAAGTAGCTTCCGAGTCGTTTCATTCCAAAAAATGGACCTGAATGATGATCAGCTGTTGCGTTACAGCCGCCATATTCTGCTGCCCGAAATCGGTGTGGAGGGACAGGCACGTATTTCCGGCGCGTCGGTACTGATCGTCGGTGCCGGGGGTCTGGGATGCCCCGTAGGCCTTTATCTGGGTGCGGCTGGCGTGGGGCATCTGTTGGTCGCGGACGGCGACACGGTCGACCTCACCAACCTGCAACGCCAGATTGGCCATGCCAGCGCAGCCATTGGGGATAACAAGGCTGATTCACTTGCGCGCAGTATTTTGGCCATCAATCCGGAAATCGAAGTTCAGCCACTACGCGAAGCGCTATCGGGTCGCGCTCTGCGTGAGGCTGTGGTTGCGGTGGATCTGGTCGTCGATGCGTCGGATAACTTTGCCACCCGCCATGCCGTCAATCGTGCCTGTGTGCAGTTGAATAAGCCCTTGGTATCGGGCGCCGCGCTTGGATTCTCGGGACAACTGGCAGTTTTTGACTCAGCTCGAGCAGCCAGCCCGTGTTATCACTGCCTGTTTCCTGAGCATGCAGATGAGGCTGAATTGCGCTGTGCTGATGCCGGTGTATTTTCGCCCTTGGTGGGTGTGATCGGCGCCATGCAGGCTATGGAAGCACTGAAATATCTGGCGCAGGTAGGCGCACCCTTGATCGGTAAATTACTGCTGTGGGATGGCTTACAGGCGGATGCTCGCGTCATGAAGGTGCCACGTGACCCAGCCTGCCCAATATGCGGGCCGGGTGGGGTGGAGACTTATGGGGGCCCTTAGGCGGGATGCGCGTCCAGCAATCGTGACAGCAGCAGATCGAGATCACTGCCAGGTGGACGGCTAAATCCACTCTTGGCAAACTGGTGCCAACGCCCCACCACCGTACACAGCAACAAATTGGCCAGCGGTGCGCTGAGTTCAGACTGCTTGTCGCCGCAAAAACGCAGACATTGTCGCAGTTGGGCTTCTACCCGGTCGTGCAATTGATTGATGCGCTTTTGCAGCCGTTCGTTTTCATGTACCAGTGCATCGCCGATCAGTACCCGCGTCATCCCCGGATTTTTCGCTGCAAAATTCAGCAACATGCTGAGGATAGCCTCGACTTGTGCGGCAGGGGAGGGGGTGTCAGTGGTGATGCGCGCAATCAGACCGAACAAGGTTTGTTCGATGAATTCGATCAAACCTTCATACATCTGAGCTTTGCTGGCGAAATGGCGATACAACGCCGCTTCGGACACACCAATGCGAGCCGCTAAAGCTGCCGTGGTGATTTTTTCCGGTTGTGGCTCCTGCAACATCGCGGCCAGCGTTTGCAGAATTTGCAATCGGCGCTCGCCGGGCTTTTTGGCTTCCCCTACCATCAGACACTCCCTTATTGTTATGGGTGCTAAATTATCCGCGATGCTTGAGTTAAATGGTGGTTTGTCAAAAAAAGACGACCCAAGCCACTGCCGTTGCTAACCATTCCACGCGATGTCGCACGCTAAGAAACCTGGAGAAAACGGGCACTCAAAGCGCTTAAACTTGTGGCATGAGGGTCAGAGTCAATTAATTCACCCGCGACATTAATTCAGCAGGACCTCATCCGCTAATTTGCGCAACGATGCAGCGCCGCCTTCGAGGTCGTAAAAGGCGTAAGGATTAAGGAACTGACGGCCCCAGAACAGATTGCGGTCCACTTCGGATAAATGCGCTTCGGTGCACACTTCTCCCCAGTGCGCGGAAATGATGTGCATTTGCGCTTCAATGATCTCAACACCCTGCTTTTCTGAAAGCAGAAAATGATGCACTGCTTGCATACATGTGCTGAGGCGGCTCATGTTGTCGTTGTCGTGGATCAGCATAGCCTGGCTTGCTTCCTGCCCAGTGCGCGCCTGGGGGCAGATGTCGTAAGCCGGGGTGAGCGTGAGCATGTTTCCATCCCAGAAGGCGGCATGATTGCGGGCATGGTCGTCGGTATTGCCGCACAGGATATTGAAGACGATGCGGCCAAAGAGTTCACGCAGCGTGCCCTGCGCGTTGCTGAACCGCTGGCGGACGATCTCGGTCAAGTCCTGATAACTGGCATAGCGCGCCATCATTTCATCAAGGGCAAGGATAGTCAGGGCCGAGACCATTGTCCTGCGCTCCCAGCCGGTTTGGGTCCATTTGCGGTCAAATCGCTCGACCAGCAACACATCCTTGCCGGATGCGCGGGCAAGGGAAACGGGGGCAACCGCAAGCCCGGCAAGTGCCGCCAGACGCATGGCGATGAACTCGGCCTTCACGACGCTATAGAGATCGTTTGAGGTAGAAAATTTGGCGATGTATTTTTGGTTGCCGTTCTGGATCAGGGCCTTGGGGCGCGCCCCGCCGATGGAGCTGCCGTGGTGTAAGGCCTGATCGAGCTCGAGAGTGAGTGGGATGCCATTTTCAACGCGCTCGGCAGACCGCAGTAACACTTCAAGGCTGGCGTTTTGCGCAGAGCGCGGAACATAATCTTTCGGCGAGGCTTGGAAATCCAGCGCGCCGATGCGGTCAGAACCTGACTCCAGCAGGAATGTAAGTTCAGACGGGTCCGCTTGGTCAAGCGCGACAGCCTTCGTCCCAAATTTGCGGTTGAGGATGACGCGCCGTCCCCAAGCATCAGGGGCGCCATCACGGATGCAACCTGGCATCGATAGCCCGTCAAGCAAGGGCAGTGCGCCGGATTTCAACGGTAGTTCCGGCAGGTAGAGGGGGATGGCGTCTTTGCGCTCCAGGTAGGATCTGCCGTAGTTGAACGCCAAGGTTGCGCCGCCTTCCGCGTACACGCGGCCAGCCGCGACCGGCTCTGTTGCGCCAGGCAGCCATATCCAGACATAGGCTTCGGTGTAGGCGTCAGAACTCATCTTTTACGACCCCGGGTGAGGGTTTGTGGATTGCCTTAGGCATCAGCGCGAGCTTATCGTCGGCGCGAGCGATCTTGCTGCTCAGTCGACCGTTATCTGCGTCGAACAAGTTGACCCCGACAAGCGTCGCAGCCTCGAACATGATGCCGGTTTCGACCTTGGGATCACCCTTCTCGATACGCAGGAGCGTGCCGCGCGAAATGCCTGCGCGTTCCGCTAGCTCTGCCGCGCTCAGCCTGCGTTCCTTTCGGGCAAGCCGGATCAGTTTACCAAGTAGCGTGACCGCTTCGCGCGTGTGCCGGGAGTAGGTTCTGTTTATGATTCGTGGCATCTTCTGAACTCGATCATCTATGAACCATAACGTTACGGTATGAGTATTTTCCTGGATTTGCTCTGAATGTCAAGAATATTGATTTATCTATAGATCATATTTGTATAATATGTTCTATAGATAAATCAATTGTCTTATTGGGTTTTCCCGTGGGCTTGGGTGCAAAATAGGCACAGCATAGCTAGTATGATTTTCTATAGAGCTTCTTCGCCCGACGAAAACTTGTCGAGACGTATCGTCCCCTTCCTGCTATCGGCCTTCCCCGGCTCATCGCAAGTCGCCCAGATTGGACTGACATCTGGCAATACGCAAAAGACAACGGTGTCGTGATCGTCAGCCGCGATTCGAATTTTCAGGAACGCTCGTTGGTCGCAGGCCTCCCGCCGCAAGTTATCTGGCTGAAAATTTCGAACCACTCCAAAACGTTCACGCTCAACATATTGCTGGATCACCATCAAGAAATCGAGCATGCATTGACCGAACGGAATTTTGCCTGCGTCGAACTCGGTCACCGTAATAAATAGCCGGGGGTAGCACAGGTGGAGGTGGTGGTGTCATATTAAAATATTTTTGTTGAGTGCCCCGCCTGTGTCCGAAAATGAAAAACGGCCTAGAGTATTTATCTCTAAGCCGTTGATTTTATTGGTGGGTCTGCACGGACTTGAACCGTGGACCAAGGGATTATGAGTCCCCTGCTCTAACCAGCTGAGCTACAGACCCGAAAACGGTTAAACCCCCGCCGAATGGCGGGGCGTGGTGCTTATTCTTCGCCGCTACCGACAAAGCTTTTCAGCCGCTCGGAACGGGTCGGGTGGCGCAACTTGCGTAAGGCTTTGGCTTCGATCTGGCGAATTCGCTCACGCGTTACGTCAAACTGCTTGCCGACTTCTTCCAGCGTATGGTCGGTGTTCATTTCGATGCCGAAGCGCATACGCAACACCTTGGCCTCACGTGAGGTCAGGCTGTCCAGCACTTCGCGGGTGGCGTCGCGCAGGTTGGAGTAGATCGCTGAGTCGTCGGGCGACAGGGTGCTGGAATCCTCGATGAAATCGCCCAGATGGGAGTCTTCGTCGTCGCCAATCGGCGTTTCCATGGAAATCGGCTCTTTGGCGATTTTCATGATCTTGCGAATTTTGTCTTCTGGCATTTCCATCTTCAGCGCCAACGTTGCTGGATCCGGCTCGACGCCGGTTTCCTGCAGAATTTGACGGCTGATCCGGTTCATCTTGTTGATGGTTTCGATCATGTGCACTGGAATGCGGATGGTGCGTGCCTGGTCAGCAATCGAGCGCGTGATCGCCTGGCGAATCCACCAGGTGGCGTAAGTCGAAAACTTGTAGCCGCGACGGTATTCGAACTTTTCAACGGCTTTCATCAGGCCGATGTTGCCTTCCTGAATCAGGTCGAGGAACTGCAGGCCGCGGTTGGTGTATTTCTTGGCGATCGAGATCACCAGCCGCAGGTTGGCTTCGATCATTTCACGCTTGGCGCGACGTGCTTTCGCTTCGCCGGTGGACATCTGTTTGTTGACATCCTTCAGGCTCTTGATCGGCAGGCCCACACGATCCTGCATCGCGATGAGGGCTTCCTGGTGTGCTTTAACTTCGTACTGAACCTTGGCGAGGGTAGAGCAATAGGCTTTTTTGGCGGCGATTTCCTTGTCCAGCCAGGCCATGTTGGTTTCGTTGCCGGGGAAGCCTTTGATGAAGTGCGGGCGGGGCATGCCAGAGCGAGCGACGCAGAATTCCATGATCTTGCGTTCATGCGAGCGGACTTCTTCTACCGCACTGCGGATTTTTTCACACAGGCTGTCTACTTGGCGAACCGTGAATCGGATAACCATCAACAATTCAGTGACTTCGGATTGTGCCTTCATGTGCTGAGGACTACCGATGCCGAATTTGACGTGTGCGCTTTGTGCTTTTTTATAGGCTTTGCGGATGAAGTCGAATTGAGCGAGTGCCTCAATTTTTAGTTGTGCCAGGTTTGCCGCAGCCAGTTTGGCCGTGGCCTCTGCGTCATCTTCTTCGCTATCGTCGTCGTCCTCAACGCTGGAGTCTTCCTCTTCTTCCTCTTCTTGCTCTTCTTCTTTTTCAGTTTCGACTTCAACAAAGCCATCGATCAATTCATCGATGCGCATGGTTTCGTTTTCAACCTGAGACGCCATATCCAGAATTTGCTGGATCGTTAGCGGACACGATGAAATGGCCATCACCATGTGGCGCAGACCTTCTTCGATACGTTTGGCGATTTCAATTTCGCCTTCACGGGTCAGTAGGTCGACCGAGCCCATCTCGCGCATGTACATGCGGACCGGGTCGGTGGTGCGGCCGAACTCGGAGTCGACGGTGGTAAGTGCCTGTTCAGCTTCTGCGGCCACGTCTTCATCGGTGGCGGCAGGTGCGGACTCATGTAACAGCAGGGTTTCTGCGTCTGGCGCCTCATCGTAGACCTGGATGCCCATGTCGTTGAGCATGCTGATCACGCCCTCGATCTGGTCGGCATCCAGCACTTCATCGGGAAGGTGGTCGTTGATTTCTGCGTAAGTCAGGAAGCCGCGTTCCTTACCCAGAATGATGAGGTTCTTCAGTTGGGTGCGGCGCGCCTCGGCTTCCACCGGGGTCAGTGCCTTGAGAGGGATCAGCGCTTCGGCTTTTTTGGCGCCACTGCCTGGTTTTCTTCCACGTACGGCCACAGATATTTCTCCGCTTAAATTCCGCCCTGCGCTTGCCGCACAAGGGAGATAAAATCGTTCAAAAACCGGCAATTATACCGTAATCCGGGGGTTTGTCTTGACGTTTGTGGCAAGCCAAGAACGTGCCAGTTATGTCAATTCGTTCCGTTCCGACTCGGACAAACTGCTCAAAGAACGCGAACTCAGTTCCTGCTTTCGGCGCAGTCGCCATTTCTCACGTAATTGTTCGACCGCAAGTTCAAAGTGAGCGTTCCAATCCCAATCATCTGATTTGTCGAGCAGGCCGGTCATAAGTTCATCAATCAGGGGCTCAAGTTCGCTGCCGCGTGCAGCCTCTTTCAGTGCAGCGGGGGAAGCGGGCGCGTTCAGCTTTGATAACCAGTCCACCAGCGAGCGAACGGGCGCGCCTAGTGGGTCGTCGACTTCGAGCCATTGGTCCTCGATTTCGGCGGCACGTTGCGGCAGCATCAGCAGTGCGTGTGCCAGGTTTCGCAGGTGTGAGGGCGCGATACGACGTTGTGGCCGTTGTGGTGGGGTCCGTCTCGCTACAGCGGGTTTGACCCCCATTAGACTGAGGTCTCCGGGCTGCAAGTGGGCCAAATCAGCGATTTGGCGTTGGATCAGGCTGGCCAGCATGGGTGCAGCAATTTTTTCCAGTAGGGGTTTGGCCGCTTTTAACAGTGCAGCCTGGCCCTCCTGGCTGTTGAGCTTGCGGTCTCGACCCAGTTCGCGCATCAGAAAAGCCGAGAGCGGCAGCGTGTCGGTATCCAGCAGGTTCAAAAATGCGGCCTGGCCGTGGGTACGGATGTAACTGTCGGGGTCTTCGCCTTCGG
>JBKJIS010000106.1:0-5311 GCA_046598305.1 Thiobacillus sp. | reverse complement strand
CCCAACAATCGCCCGTTGCGATGGTGCTCGGCGTGCCGGTGTTCGACGCCAGTGCGCCGGCGCTGCGCGTGCAGGGCCGCAAGATATCCAACGGCTGGGCCAACCTGGAAACGCTGTGGGCCGGCATCGGCGATTCGCTCTACGGCTTTCGCGCCTACCCCATCGACCCCCTGCGCCAAGTGATGCGCGGCCAGCGCTGGATGCGCCGCTTCGACTTCGACCCCGAAGCCGTGGTGCGCCTGTGCTGGCGCGGCGTGCGCCCGATCAACCTGCCCGCGCCGGTGAAATACCTGCGCGCCGACGAGGGTGGCGTTTCCCACTTCAACTACCTGCGCGACAACACCCTGCTCAGCTGGATGCACCTCCGGCTGATGCTCGGTTTTCTGTTGCGCCTGCCGCTTTTATTGCTGCGTCGCCTGAACACTCAATGGTCAAACACCCCATGAAAAACATTCCCGATTCGCCCACGCACGCGGTGCATGCTCTTGCCTAAAGAGGGCTAATGGGTGACCTTTAATGCTTTGTGACCTTTTAATGTTTCAGGCGTAAAAAAACCGACAGGCAACTGTCGGGTTTTTTGTTTGCCGGATGGGCGCGTTATGTTATGCGTTCTTGCGACGCCGTGCTACAGCCAGACCAGCCAGGCCCAGCCCCATCAGTGCCAAAGAGGCGGGTTCAGGAACACGACCCACCGAGCCTTGCGGTACGGACGCGAAGCGCAACGTTCCGCCGGCGTAGAGAACCTCGCCGAAGCCGTCACCGAAAAAGGTCACGCTGGAGAAGAAGCCAGACGAGTCGATTGCCCCAATGAAGTTGGTGTACTGGTTGTAAGCAACAAAACCTGGATTGTCTAAGGCGCTCAAGGCGTTTGCAGGTAAGGTTGCGGCACCACCGTCGAATGCGATCCACAAGCCAGAACCGGTTGCCGGAACGCCGTAAGCAGACTGAACATTGGCAGGACGGATCACATTCGTGCAGCAAGTGGCCCAATCGCCCACTTCGAAGCCGAAAGCATTAACGGGCGAGGAGAACGTGAACTTCAGGCCTGAGTTGTTGAAGCCAGGGATGGGAGGCGTGCCGCCGAGGGCAGCGGACGACGGCCCGATGTTCCAGAGTGCACCAGACACCGCGCCGATACCGGATCCATAGCCACTAATGGTGGGGCTAGCAACAGCAGCGCTAATCGGCCGGGTTACCGTAACTGTCGCTGCATTGCCACTGGTATCGGTGAAGCCGTAGACGTTTTGTCCTAATACCACTGGGGCGAGAGACACGGTCGAACCGGTGCCGGTGATCACGCTATCGAAGGCCGATATGTTGTTCAATGCAAGGTTGTAGACCAAGGGAACGGCCAGAGCCGGGCCGGAAATGGCGAGCACAACGCCTGTCAGCGCGAGTTTTTTAGCGAAGTTCATGATTCTTCTCCTGATGTTATGAACATAATATTTCTGGATCCGGTGGAAAAAATGGGTCCAGACATGACTTTCATCCCACCTAACACCATCACCGTAATTACACTTCACAATAAAGCATCATCCATGCCACCAATGGCTTGAAAAGTTAAATATTGATAAATTACAATGTGTTATTGATATTCAGCCCAGCCGAAATACCGGCCAGGAAAATTTATGCGTGATGGAGTGTAAAAAATTCCGACACCCGGAATCAGGCTCTGCGGCATCTCAAAGTTTATAAAGGAGAAAAGGGGAATAACAGAAATGCTCGATGGCCTGAGTGTGCGCAGCCGCCCGATGGAGCAGGGCAGCATGGGGATCGTGCTCTGGCAAGGGATGGGCTACTCATTTGGGTAGGCAGGGGAGCTCGCTACCCGCCCAACCCCGGACGGGAGCCCTCATTCGCCTGCCCTTATGCTTGTTGCTGACCGTTATGGATCAGACCGACAAATTTCCCGGCACTCAAACCCGGCGCTTGGCTCCGAGCAGGCTCCCGGCCAGCATCCCCAACGCGCTGGCGATGAAGCCAGCAAACTGCGGCGGCAAGGCCGCTTCGGGGGCGATGAATTCCATCGCGATCCACACGCCCAATCCCAGCACAATCGACAGCCCGGCGCCGAGGTTGCTGGCGCGCTTCCAGTACAGCCCGGCGACCAGCGGGACGAAGGCGCAGGCGAGGGTGATTTTGTAGGCGTTTTCCACCATCTGGTGGATGCTGGTTTCGGTATTCAGCGACCACAATGAATAAAGCACCACCAGACCTGTGAAAGCGACGACGACGCTGCGGGTGATCCACAGCAGTTTTTTCTGGCTCATGCGGTGATGCGGCATGAATTCCTTGATGATGTTTTCAGAGATGGTGACCGATGGCGCGAGCAGCGTGCCGGAGGCAGTTGACATGATGACCGAGAGCAGCGCCCCGTAAAAAATGATCTGCGCATAGAGCGGCAGATGCATTTTGACGAAGGTGGGTAAAACCAGTTGAGCGTCGTTGGCCAGCATGGCGCTGGTCATGGCCGGGTTGACCAGGGTGGCGGCGTAGGTGAGGTAGAGCGGCACGGCGGCGAAGACGAAATACAGCGAGCCGCCGATGACGGTGCCCCATACCGCGATGCGTTCGTTTTTGCTGGAATTGGCGCGCTGGAATACGTCCTGCTGCGGAATCGAGCCCAGCCCCATGGTGAGGAAGCCGGCGATAAACGTGACCACGGCCGCCCATTCCAGTGGCGGCCAAAATTCAAATTTTCCGGCTGCGGCAGCGTGTTTAATTACCGGGGCGATGCCATTCACTTCGGGCATGTCCCCCACCAGCTTGGCGATCCATAAAAGTCCCAGGACGATGACCGTCATTTGCACCAGCGTGGTTAGGGCCACCGACCACATGCCGCCAAACAACGTATAGAGCAGGACGACGGCTGCACCGATAGTGATGCCTTGCACCTGGGTGATGACACCGTCTGACAGTACGTTGAACACCAGCCCCAGCGCCACTACCTGGGCCGACACCCAGCCCAGATAGGACAGCGCAATCGCCAGCGAAATCACCATTTCGATCGGGCGGTTGTAGCGCTGACGGAAGAAGTCGCCCAGGGTGAGCAGCTTCATCCGGTACAGTGGGCGGGCGAAAAACAGGCCGAACAGAATCAGCGCGAGCGAGGCCCCAAACGGGTCGGAGATCGTGGCACCGAGGTTTTCGTTAAGGAACGTGGCGGGAATGCCCAATACGGTTTCGGCACCAAACCAGGTTGCAAATACCATCGCCACCACCACGATCATGGGCAGTGACCGTCCTGCGGTGATGTAGTCGCTGGCGTTATGGACTTTGGTGGCGGCATACAGGCCGATGCCGATGGATAACAGCAGATACAGCGCGACGAAACCGATCAGCATGGTGGTGTGTCCTTATCGCGCCACGTTGAAATAAGTGATGGCGAAATAGAGCGTGGCTACTGACAAAACGGCGAGCAGGCCGGCGATGAGTCCGAGCCAGCGGTTGCGGGCGTGCTGCTGGTGCAGCATGAGGGTGAGGCCGGACTCCAGTTGGGTCAGCCGGTTTTCATTCAGTGCCTGATGCGCCAGCCGGGGCAGTTGTGGCAACAGGGCAGCCCATTTCGGTGCTTCGGTTTGCAGGTTTTTCAGCAATGCGCGCCAGCCCATTTGTTCGTTCATCCAGCGTTCGAGAAACGGCTTGGCGGTTTTCCATAGATCGAGCTCGGGATCGAGTTGGCGGCCGAGGCCTTCGATATTGAGCAGGGTTTTCTGCAGCAACACCAGTTGTGGCTGGATTTCCACGTTGAAGCGGCGCGAGGCCTGGAATAGTTGCAGCAGCACGCGGCCGAAGGAAATGTCTTTCAGCGGGCGGTCGAATACCGGTTCGCACACCGCGCGCACTGCCGCTTCGAGTTCGTCGATGCGGGTGTCGGCCGGCACCCAGCCCGATTCCAGGTGCGCCAGCGCCACGGCTTTGTAATCGCGTTGGAAGAAGGCGAGGAAGTTGCGCGCGAGGTATTGTTTGTCGACTTCGGTAAGCGTGCCCATGATGCCGAAATCGAGCGCGATGTATTGCTCGGAGCCGGCGCGGACCAGGATGTTGCCGGGGTGCATGTCGGCGTGGAAAAAGCCGTCGCGGAACACCTGGGTGAAGAAAATTTCCACTCCGGTGGCGGCGAGCTTGGGGATGTCCACGCCCGATTTGCGCAGGCGCTCGATCTGGCTTACCGGGATGCCGTCCATGCGATCCATCACCATGACGTCGCGGCCGCAGTAATCCCAATACACTTCGGGCACAAGCAGCAGCGGCGAATCTTTGAAGTTGCGCCGCAGTTGCGAGCAGTTGGCGGCTTCGCGCATCAGATCGAGTTCGTCTTCCAGATGCTTTTCGAACTCGGACACCACTTCGCGTGGGCGTAGCCGGCGGCCATCGGCGAACAGTTTTTCGATCAGCCCGGCTGCTGCATAGAGCAGCGACACGTCATGCGCGATCACCGGCGCAATGCCGGGACGCAGCACTTTGACGGCAACGGCGGTGCCGTCGTGCAGCCGCGCGAAATGGACCTGAGCAACCGAAGCGGATGCGACCGGCGTGGCATCAAACTCGGCAAAGACTTCGCTGAGGGGTTTTTTGTACGTGGCCTCCAGTGTGGCGATGGCTTGAATCGAGGGAAACGGGGGAACCCGGTCTTGTAACAGGGCAAGTTCGTCGGCGATATCGAGCGGGATCAAGTCGCGCCGGGTCGAGAGCATCTGCCCAAATTTGACGAAAAGCGGGCCCAGCGCTTCTAGCGCACGACGCAGACGGACGCCGCGTGGCTCGGAAAGCGAACGCCAAAACAGGGTGGCGCGTACCAGCCAGCGCAGCGGGCGCACCCGCTCGTGGCCGAGGAAAAACTCTTCCAGGCCAAAGCGCAGGCCAATGGTGAGAATGCGGATCAGGCGCAGCAGCTTCATGCCTTGTCTGCTTCCAGCAATCGCAGACGGGCTTCCAGCCGTGCGGCGGCGTCGGCGAGCGTATCCACTTCACGGTTGAAACGCGCGATATCGACCGCGCGCGCCATCAATTCGGCTTCTTCGACCAGGTATTCGCTGGCGTTGTGGCCGAGTGCGGAGACGGTTTGGGCGATTCCGGCGAGGGCGTCGCGCCCAAAGGTATGCAGGCGATGTGCAGCGATGTCACCAACCAGTGGCGCAAGATCGGCTTCGACGTCCCAATTCAACTGTTTGAAGACGCGATCGAGCGTGGCGAGTAACGCGGGATCACCGCTGTATTCGGCGTGGCGCAGCGCCTCGCGGCCAAAAAACGGCAGGCGGGTGAGAAGCGCGGGGGTGGGGCGGATGACGGCGTCGGGGCGTTCTGTCAC
>JBKJIS010000020.1:0-10862 GCA_046598305.1 Thiobacillus sp. | reverse complement strand
GGTACCCCCAGTAATGGCCGATGCCATTGATGATGCCGGCTGCGGTAACGGGAATCCAAGCCATTTGAATCGCCCAGATGGTCAGCCCGATGGGGCCGAAAGCAACCAGGTTGATCGCCATCATCAGCCAAATGCCTGCAGCCGAATGGCGGCTGTAGACGTTGCGCTCCATCCAGTCGTCAGGCGTGCCGTGGCCGTATTTTTCCAGCGTCTCGGCCACCTTGGCCTCGGCGCGATACAACTCGGAGCCCCGCCAGAAGACGGTTTTGAGGCCGCGCGTCTGCGGGCTGTGCGGGTCATCGACCGTTTCACACTTGGCGTGGTGCTTGCGATGTATGGATACCCATTCCTTGGTGACCATGCCGCTGGTCAACCACAGCCAGAAGCGGAAGAAATGGCTCACGATAGGGTGCAGGTCGACGGCGCGATGCGCCTGCGAGCGGTGCAGAAAAATGGTGACGCCGGCGATGGTGATGTGGGTCAGCGCCAGCGCCGCCACCACATAACCCCACCAGGGAAGATCTAACAGGCCTAATTGCATGGTTTTTGGTTCCTAAAAAAGGACGAAATCATCAGCTAATCTACGGACAAATCCCATAAAAATCAAGGATTATTCAGGATTATTCGCGGTTAAATTAGCGGGCGGGGCCCAATGCACCACCCGCTGCGGGTAGGGGATTTCGATGCCGGCGGCCTTGAAACGCCGCCAGATCGCCCAGTTGAGGTCGGAGCGCAGATTGTTTTGGCCTGAACCGGCGTCCCGGATCCACACAGCCATCTCCAGCGAGACCCCGTTATCGGCAAACTCCTTCAGAAACACCTTGGGCAGATTGTCCGGTTCGTCGAGGATCACCCGGCTTTGTTCATGGGCCGCTTCCAGCATCAGTGCCTGCGCCTGTTCCAGATTGGCGCTGTAAGACACCTGTATAGGCAAAGCAACCCGCACATTGGGTTGGGACAAGGAATGATTGACCACCGTCTGCGTGATCAGCGTCTCGTTTGGCACAAGGGATTCGGCGCCGTCGAGCGCTCGCAGCAGCGTGTAACGGGTATTGATCTGGCTGACTTCGCCGTATTGGTTGTCGACCGTAATCAGGTCGCCAATCCGCACCGAGCGGTCCAGCAAAATAATGAAGCCGGAAATATAGTTGCTGGCAACTTTTTGCAGGCCAAAGCCGATGCCCACGCCGAGCGCACCGCCGAACACCGACAGCACGGTGAGGTCGATGCCCACGGCGGGCAAGGTCACCAATACGGCCAGAATCAAAAAAATGGTCCGGGCGGCTTTCGACAAGGCCATGCGCAGCGACAGATTCATCTGCGTGACGCCCATCAAGCGGCTTTCAACCCCGCGCGCCAGTGCCAGCGCAATGATGATTGCCACCACGATGAGCAGAGCGGCCTGGGATAGCGTCAAGAGTGAAAAACGATGGCTGCCCGACTGGAAGGCCAGCGCTTCCATCGCGGCATGAATACGCGGCAACAGGCCGGTGATATGGAGTGCGAACACGCCCCAGATAAACCAGGCGAAGCTGCGTTCCCACAGCTTGAGCGATTCGCGCGGCTCGAAAATATAGCGCAGCGCGTAAATCGCCAGCCGCACCCCCACCAGCGAAAGCAAGAGCGGCACCGCCAGATTCAGCAGATGGGTGCTTTTCAGCCAGAGACTCGCAATGTCACGGCCAATCAATAACGCCAGCAACATGAACAACGGGAAACTCACCCGGCTGAAACCTGCGCGCCCGGCCGACCAAATCGATTCAGGATTGTTGAGGTAGGGTTTGGCCAAGCGCATCGCGCCCCAGGCCACCAACGCGCAGGCCACCAGCACACCCAGCTGCCACAACAGGTCAACGTCCTGACTTTGGTCGACCAGACGCGTCAGGAGGTTGTCGAAAGGGATGGTTTGGATCAAGGTCAAAAGCTTTGGGTCAGTTGAGCGGAGAGGATGTCAACCGAAGCTTCATAGTTACCGGCAAGCTTAACGCCGCCTTCCCTTATCGCCGCGTCCTCCACAAATAGGTGCGCGTAGCCAAAGTCGAGGGCGGTTTTATTGGACAGACGGTATTGCGCGCCGAATGCAAGCCAGGTGCGACTCTCGTCCGGAATGCGTGCGGTGCGTAAAATATCAGATACGGGCGTCTCGTCGTATGCCACACCGCCGCGCAGGGTCAACTTGTCGTTCATGCGGTAGTTGGCGCCGACCGAGTAACGGTAGCTGTTACTCCAGTTTTCATCCGTGGGTGAACCAAGGATCGAGCCATCTGATTTGCGCAATATCCGAAGTTCGTCAAAATCACTCCAGCCCGTCCAGGTGATGTCAGCCAGCAACTCCAGCCTGGGGTTCAGCTTGTGCAATACAGATAAGGATGCGCTATCCGGCAAGGTCACGCGCGCAATGGCGGGGATAGGCGAGGGCGATATGCCGGCTAATATTCCATCAAGTTTTTGATCGACTTCTGAACGATAGGCCAAACCAATGCGCGTGGCTGGGCTCACCTGCCACAAAGCGCCCAGGTTGAAGCCCCAACCGTAATCATCGCCTTTGACCGTCAGCAACCCTGCCGTCGGCGCCGCACCTGTCCGGGATGTCAAAGTGGCCTCTGCGTATTGCACACTCAAGCCCGCTCCCAGCGACAAAGTCGGGCTTGCTTTCCACGCTATGGACGGATTGAGGTTGATGGTTTTCAACTCTGAGTTAACACCCTGAGTGCGACCCGCCCAATCGCTGTCGTATTCTGTTTTCAAGCCGAAGGGCGCGTTCATGCCCACCCCGACGTGGATATCGGATGTTACGCGGTAGGCAAAGTAGGCGTTTGGCACAATCACAAGACCGCCCGCATCACCGCCGTCGCCGCCGCCGATATTCGAGCTTCCGCTGAATTCCACCTGCGGCTTGATGAGGTGGCCGGCCATCACGACCTGGCGGTCGGGCAACATCGTCATTCCGGCCGGATTAAAAAATATCGTGCTGGCATCCTGCGCACTCGCAGCTTGTCCAGCGTAGGCATTGCCCAAACCACTGGCGTTCTGTTCAATCAAGGCGAAGCCGGCAGCATGGGGCAGCCCCGCCATTCCGGCCAGGGTCAGACCGAACGCCAAGCGGTTGAGGGTAAGGGGTGCCATTTAACTCTCCGTAATGGACTTGAATCTAACGCGCGAAATCAACATACATAGCCTCGACCGCCGCACGGTACCGTTCGAGTACCTGATTGCGTTTGACTTTAAGGGTGGGGGTAAGCAACCCGTCATCCACCGTCCAGGGCGCGAGGTCCAGATGCACGCGCCGGATCTGAGCATAGCCCGGAAAATGCTTGAGCTGTGCCGCCACGCGTTGAGTGATCAACTTGACCACCTTGGGATCGCGAAGGATCAAGGGATGTTTTGAATCGACGTGAATGCTGGCGGCAAAGGCTTGCCAGTGTTCTTCGTTCAAAACGATCAACGCGGCCAGATAGGGTTTGCCTTCGCCGACGATCATCACTTGCTCGAACAAAGGATCAAGCAGAATCGTGGACTCCATATCGGTGGGCGGGACTTTCTCACCGTTGTTCAACACGATGATGTCTTTGATGCGGCCCACAATGGTGTAAAAACCGTGGGCATCGACGCGCGCCTTGTCGCCGGTGTGAACCCAGCCCTCGGAATCGATCGCTTGGTGCGTGGCTTCTTCATTCTGCCAGTAGCCGCGCATCACGCAGCGGCTGCGCGTAAGCAATTCATCTTCGTCGCTAATCTTCACTTCGATTCCTGGCAGAGGCTTGCCGATACTCGAGGGCTGAGTGTCGCCCGGCCGGTTGCAGCACACCACCGGGCTGGTTTCGGTGAGTCCGTAGCCTTGGTAAATAGGCACACCCAGACCAATGAACACACGCGCAATATCGGGCGACAGTGCCGCACCACCAGAAATCGCAAATTCCAGCCGCCCGCCCAGTTTCGCGGTGACATTGCCCGCAACCAGTTTGTTCAAGAGCGGCCACAGCAAGTGTTCGGGGTGCCAATTAGCGCGCCCCTCACCATGCTCAAATCGACGCCAACCCACCCGCACGGCCAAATTGAACAACATGTTTGCCACCCGACTTTTCTTGGCCAAGCCATCCTGAATTCGCCGATACACCCGCTCAAAAATGCGCGGCACCGAAACCAGCACAGTGGGGCGAATGGCCTGCAGATCAGTGGCCAATTGGGCGATCGAACGTGCATACGCAACCTCGGCGCCCAGCAGCATCGGCAGGTAATAGCCGACGGTGCGCTCAAACATGTGCGATAACGGCAGGAAGGACAAGAACACCGGATGCGCACCAAAATCCGCAAATGCCGACACGGCAAGGGCATTTCGCACTATGTTTTCATGCGTCAACATCACGCCTTTTGGCCGCCCCGTGGTGCCCGACGTATAGACGATGCTCGCCAGGAGATCCGGGCTCAGGTGACGTTCGGGTATCGGCGTTTCGTTTGCTGCAGCCAGCCAGTCGGCCGCCACCACAAAGCGGGTACTCCAACTCATCAATTCGCTGTCCGGCGCCACCAGACTGACGATATGTTGCAAGGTCGTGGTCGAGCCCGTAATTTCGGCAAGCTTCTTGTGCTGAAATTTGCCTTCGACCAGCAACAATTTGGCACCGGAATGGTTGAGGATATACGCCGCATTTTCGGGGCGGTCATCGAGATACAGCGGCACGGTGACGAGTCCCAGCGCAAGTGCAGCCTGATCAAAGATCACCCATTCGACGCTGTTTTTCAGCATCACCGCCACGCGATCACCGGGGATAAGGCCTTCCTTGATCAGGGCAGCCTGCCAGCGCGCCACCTCAGCGGCCACCTGTGCCCAGGTGACACTGACCCAGGCGTCGCTCGCCTCATCGAACTGACGGTAGGCAAGCTGATCTGGTGATGCGGCGACACGTGCCTGAAACAGGCCACACAGCGTAACCAGCTTGTCCGGGTCGAGCGAAGCAGCGGTCATATCGAGTCAGTCAGGCCCGTTTATCAGAACGTCAAATTGAAACTGCAAAGCCTCGATGGGTCAAGCGGCGTTTTTGACCAGTACGGCCGCAAAGAAGCCGTCCGTGCCATGCATCGCCGGGGACATTTTGAGCATGGGCCCGGTGTCGAGGTCGATCTTGCTCTGCGCCAATAGTTCGTTAACCGGCACCAGCGTAAATTGTCCTTCTGCCAACACCGTCTCGACAACCGCCTCATTTTCTTCCGTCAACAGACTGCATGTTGCATACACCAGCCGACCGCCGGGCTTCAACAGCTTGGCCGCCGAGCGCAGAATGGCGGTCTGCTTTTGCGTCAGCTCTGCCACGCTTTCGGGCGACTGCCGGAATTTTAGATCGGGATTGCGGCGAACTGTGCCCAGCCCCGAACAGGGCGCATCGACCAGCACGCGGTCGAGCTTGCCCGCCAGCCGTTTCACTCGCGTATCGTTCTCGGATGAAAGTAGCTGCGGCATGACGTTAGATAAACCTGAACGCGCCAGCCGCGGCTTCATCTTGACCAGTCGCTTTTCGGCCACATCGAATGCATAGAGGCGCCCGGACGACGCCATCATCGCGCCGATGGCGAGGGTTTTACCCCCCGCCCCAGCACAGAAGTCGCACACCATTTCGCCGCGCCGGGCGCCAACCAACAGCGCCAACAGTTGGCTGCCTTCATCCTGCACTTCCAGACTGCCATTGACGAACAGGGGATGACGGTTGATCGCCGGATGCTCCTTGAAGCGGATGCCCCACGGCGAATACGGCGTGGCCTCAACGGCCATGCCCTCTGCGCGCAACTGCGCCAGCACGGTCTCGCGGTTTGCCTTGATCGTATTGACGCGCACGTCCAGCGGTGCCTGCAACTGCAAGGCGCGACCTAGCGCAAGAATATTGGCATCACTCATCGACAGCTGCAGCTTTTCGATCACCCAGTCGGGCAGATCGGCTGCGATGCCCAGCGGCAGATCATCGGTTTTGGCGTTGCGGATATGATCGATCAGTTCGGGCTTGGCGAATTGTTCCAACACCGCGCCACTCATGCCACGCGCCTTGATCAACCAGGCAATCACCAAGGTGCGCGGATTGGCAGCCGGCACCACCACCGACAGATAGCGATAACGTCGCAGCACGCCGAATACGGCTTCGGCGACAAATGCACGGTCATGCGATCCGAGCTTCTTGTGGTCGCGGAAAAATGCCGACAGCTCGGCATCAGCCGGACGCTTGAAATCCAGCACCAGGTCGAGCGCCTGGGTGGCGAGTTGCAGCAGCGGCGGAGTCAGTTCCATGGGGGCGAATCAGGCGAGTTGATAACGACAATCAAATATATGGCTTAAATAAATGACTTAATCGTCATCGCCGAGTTCGGGATTCCAGCCTTTTTTGCGCGCATCTTCCACCGCTACTTTATACAGGGCGGTGTGTCGCGCTTGCAGTTCGGGCGGCAGGCGGCTGGGCAGGTTCATGTATTTGTCCCACTCGGCTTCGACTTTTTCCATCAGCACCTGCATCCGACCCAGATCCCAGCCCGCGCAGTCTTCGGTTTCGGGCAAAAACCCGAACACCCAGGCATCCAATACAACGCGCCCCATCGTGGTGATTCCATGCTTGTCATGGTTGTATCCGGCGTAAGTCTTATTTGGGTTGGTCATGGCTGCAATTGCTGTCTGTTCGAGTGGTGCGTTGTAGGGGGGCGTAGAAGGGTCGCATCAGCGGCGGGATGGATTCGCGCATGCCGGCACAAGCCCCTGCGCAGCGTGCAAGGATACCACCAAGCCACCCCTCAAGTGCCTTGAAGTGCTGGCACCCTGTTCAGACTGAACGCGTGTGAACCTGCCATTCACGCCAAATGGCGACCGACACGGCGAGCAGCACCGGCCCCAGAAACAGGCCGATCAGGCCAAATGCATTGAGGCCGCCGAGCACACCCAAAAACACCAGCAAAAACGGAATACGCGTCGGCCCGCTGATAACAATCGGGCGAATCAGGTTGTCGATCCAGCTCACCACCAGCGCACCCCACAAGAACAGGCCCAGCGCAGCCTGGGTTTCGCCATGCGCCAACAGATTCAGCGACAGCCCGATCCACACCACCGGGCCGACGAAGGGAATCAGCGACACCAGGGCGGTAATCGCGCCCCACAATGCCGGCGCTTCAATCCCCGCCACCCAGTAACCCAGCCCGGCGAGCACCCCTTGCGCCAGCGCGGTGAGCACAATGCCAAACACCACAGCACGCACGGTCACGCCAACCGCCTGGATGTAGCCGCGCGCCGCCTCGCCCAACCAGCGTGTGGCCACCCCGCGAAACTGCGCCAGCACGCTGTCGCCTTGACGATACAGGAAGAACAGCGCGAACACCGCCAGACCGAATTTCGCCGCGTTACGCCCAACGCCGCCGAGCAGCGCTTTCAACGACGCGCTATCGTTGAGACCCAGAACGCCAAGCTGCGCGCGCAGCCAGGCGGGATCGCCCTGCACGTTCCCGTATTGCGTGGCGAACCATTCTCCGCCCGGCCAGGCGCGGACGGCGGCGGGCATCGGCGGCAAGCCATGAGTCGTGAGCTGCTTGAGGGTCGCGGTGGCCGCCGCCACATCCATCGCCACGGTGAACATCACCCACACCAGTGGCAGCAGCAGGGTCGCCGCCACCCCCAGCGTCATCAGCAGTGCGGCCAGGTTGTCGCGCCCGCACAGACGATGGCGCAAGCGCTTATGAAGCGGCCAAGTGGTATACGCAAGAATCCCCGCCCACGCCAGAGCAGCGAAAAAAGGCGACAGCACCCAAAAGGTGAACCCGAATATAAGAATCAGAAACGCGAACGCCGCTACACGGCGGGCGAGAGGGGAGTCGATGTTGAGTGGCATGCGGCTAGCTTACCGGAAGTGCGTCCGATTCAGGCACTGCCCGCGTCAAACAATCGCCTGGTGTTCAAAACTGAGGGCTTCAAAAAGTTAAATCGCCAACGTTCACACGATCAAACAGGCTTTGGTTGGCCGCATAAAGATCAAAGAACTTGTGGCGCGCATACGCCAGGCAGCCCAGCTCAGTGACGCCTTGCGTAAACAGCGCTTTGTAACCAGCGTAGTCGTCCACTATCAGATGGCCTTGCCAGCGTCGTCCAACGCTCATCGAACAGCTCGCGCTGTTCGGCGGTGAACGCCTCGCTCTTATTGGCAAGGTCAGCGCCTGAGTTTTAAGGGCGGCCTGCTTGATTTTGAGCGCGTCGTTTTGGGTTTTTTCGAGTAGTCGGCCCACCCATTCCGCCAGGGCGGGTTCATTTCACCTAAAAGCGATTGCTTCGCAATGTATATTGTTAACTATAATCATACAGTTACCTTCCGTTAACCGATTTAGTTGCCGGATTTAGGTTGGCCTATGCACCTGACTCGCTGCAAACCAAGGCCTGGCTAGCCTTCAATCAAATCATCAACAGATTAACTCAACAGCTTGGAATACTGCATGCACGGTTTTATGAGGGAGGGCGGTTGCAAGGCTGTTCTCACTCTACCTATTTATTTTTCGCTGGCGGCCGCTGCGTCGCGACCGCCCGTGAGCTCCTCGCGGCTCGGCGCGAGGAGCGTGCAAGCCGCTGCGATCACTGAGGATACGGCGAGTGCGGCCGCGCGCCATGGCGTCAAGGAAAGGTCGATTCGGCCCAGCTGTTGAAGTCCTTGATGGCCTGGGCGATCTTCTGCTTCTGCGGGTCGATGCCGCTCTCGTTCCACGTCTCGAACTCGTAGTTCCAGGGTTCGATATACCGCATCCGAAGCTCCTTGGCCTGCGCGAACACCGACGCAAAGCCGCCGCCCTGGGCCTCGATTCCGTAGCGCCCGTAGTTCGACCACTGCTTGCCCGTGTTGTCGGTGCAGGTCGGGTTCGGGTTGCAGTCCTGGCTCGAGTTGCCGATGATCTGGCCGTACTTGTCGCCCGGGAAGTTCTTGAGCACCTCCACGAGCTTGGGCTGGTAGTTGAGCTGGCCGTTGATCCACCACATCGCGGCTCCCACGCGTCCCCTGGTCTCGGGCGCTTCCCATAATTCTTTCAAAATAGCCTCGGGAATCGTGTGCGTGTCGAGCACATCATGTACCTCGAACGCGAGTGCCTTGTTATCGAACGCGCGGGCGAACGACTTCGCGATCGCTACGGACGCGGACGTCCACTTCTCGGCGCTCATGCCTTGGCTCTCGAGCGACACCTTCGTATTTCCGTTGAAGTGGCCCTCCACGCCGTTGGCGCTCATCTGCGGCACGTACACGAGCTCAAGCCGCGCGTCACTTTTCAGCTTCGCAGCGACCTTCTGCGCCAACACCTCGAGGCGCTGCTGAACGTACGCGTCCCACGCGCGCGGCACTGACTCGGTGCTCTCGCGAAACGTGATCGAAAGGTTTTCGCACTTTACCTTCAGAGCGCATTCCGCCTTGAGCCAATCGGGGGCGTGGGGACCCGCAATGATCGCGAGCGAGTACTTCGCCTCAGATCCGCGCGCGGCCACCAGTGCGTCGAGCGACGTCTTGAAGACTTCGGTACGTGGGTCGCTGACCTTGTCGAACACCACGTCGCCGTCGGCCGTGGGCTCAAGATCACTCCAGAAGACGCGGATGAGCACTCCTCTGGCATTCGTGTTCTCGATGGCCCTGGACGTGATCTTGCTCGCGAATGCCCCGTGCGGCTTGTGCGCCGCCGTGGTGACGGCCTGCGCGGGTGCGCTGCCGACCTTTCCGTCATTTACTACCAGCGAGGTGACGTAGGTTCCAGGCAGATCGGCTGTGAAGGTGGGCTTTGCGGCGGTGCTGCTGCTCAGGGCCGCAGCGCTTCCGGCGGGTTTAGATGTCAGAGACCAAGCATATGAAAGTGTGTCGCCATTGGCGTCGGAACTGGCGGTGCCGTCGAGTGTGACGATGGCGCCGGAGACGACGCTCTGTGCCGTTCCTGCATTGGCCACTGGCGCTGCATTCGTACCATTTGAAATCCCGGTAACCATAAAATTCTGGTAGGACTGAACCCATTCAAGAGTGGCCTTCTGACCTGGCTGAGGGAAATCTGGAATCTGTATCTGCTTAATTTTGCCAGTTAGAAATTGCTCTCCCCCAGACCTTACAGTGGTGACCGTATTCGTAGCAAAAGGGACGCCGTCAGCGGTCACTGATACGGTGTGCTGACCATTTGCAAGATTGCTGAAGTTGTAAAGAAACGAATAACCCGTATCCGTGCGCCCACATACGCCTTGTGTCCCCAAAATTTGGGTACCGGCGCCCACCTTGCCAAAAGACACACCATCAATAAATAGCTCGATGTTCTTCGACGTACAGTGATAGCCAGAAATAGCGCTGACCCCAGAAACAGTGCTCCCAATCGGAGGGGTTCCCAGAATGCCTGTAGTTGATTGTGCGCTTACTCCACCGACCATAAAGGCAAACGGTAAAAGTATCTTTACTATTTTCATAACGCCCCCAAATGCTGAGTATTAAACTAAGCCTTCTTTAAAAACGTGTGAAATATTCACATTTTTTATGAACTTTAGCTTGGGTTTAAGGCGCTGTCAACAATTCGTGTAAAATATTCACACGAAAAAATGGGTAGAGCAGGGAACAGGCTCACGCCTACCCCCCTCATCAAACCGTGCATGCGATTTTCCCGCACACGGCTTTCCGATGTTCTTCAGTCCAAAATAAACAATAGAAACAATAGGGGACACCCATTAGCCGACCGTGGTCAAGCGCGAACACCTTCCCGTCCCTCCTCTATTTGCTGGCGGATTTTTCTTTGCACCTCACCGTGCCTTGCTGTTCTGGTCGAACCCGTTTCCTCATTGCTGGCTGCGACCGAATCGCGCCTGCCACCCATATGGATCAAGCGGTGTGCGATACACTGCC
>JBKJIS010000158.1:0-13605 GCA_046598305.1 Thiobacillus sp. | reverse complement strand
GTGGACCTTACGCCGCACCCGCTTCTTGCGCCTCATCCGTGTTGCTTCACTCTCTGAGAGCGGGCCACGCGTTTTGCCTTCATAGGGGTTTTTGCCTGTATCTTCCTTGACCTGAATACGCAGCGGCGTGCCTTGCAACTTGAACGCCTTGCGAAAACTGTTTTCCAGATAACGCTTGTAGTCGTCCCGCAGTCCTTCCAACGCATTGCCGTGCAGCACTATGACCGGCGGATTTTTACCCCCTTGGTGCGCATAGCGTGGCTTGGGTCGGAACAGACCGCTTTTGGGCGGCGCATGCTGCTCCACTGCCATTTCCAGCACCCGCGTCAATTTGGGCGTCGTCATTTTGATGAACGCAGCGGCGTGGGCGGCTTCAACGTCCTTCAACAGGTTTTCCAGGCCTTTCCCTTTCAGCGCCGAAATGTAGTTGAAGCGGGCGAACTCGAGGAAGGCCAGCTTGCGTCCGATGTCGCGCTTCACGTCTTCGCGCAGTTCGGGGGAAAGCCCATCCCACTTGTTGACCGCGACCACCAGTGCGCGCCCTGTCTCCAGCACGAAGCCCGCCAGGTGGGCATCCTGCTCGGATATGTTCTCACGCGCGTCCAGCACCAGCACGACAACGTTGGCATCTTCGATTGCCTGCAGGGTCTTGATGACCGAGAACTTTTCAAACGTTTCAAACACCTTGCCACGACGCCGCACCCCGGCGGTGTCGATCAGGACGTAGGGCTTGTTGTCGCGCTCGAACTCGACGTATATCGAATCGCGCGTGGTGCCGGGTTGGTCAAACGCAATGACGCGCTCCTCACCCACCAATGCGTTGACCAACGTCGACTTGCCGACGTTGGGGCGCCCGACCAGTGCGATTTTTGGAATACCAAAATCGTCGGTTTTTTCTTCTTCCGAGGAAAAAGGCGCCAGCGCCACGTCGATCAAGTCAGAAATACCGTCACCGTGCGCGCTGGATATGGCCAGGGGGGTGCCCAATGCCAATTCATGGAATTCGGCGGTAACCACCCCTGGATTCATGCCTTCGGCTTTATTGACGGCCAGAAAAACCGGACACGCTGCACGTCGCAAACGGTCGGCGATGACCTGGTCCTGCAACGTAAGTCCGGCACGGGCATCAACCAGGAAAATCACGGCGTCAGCTTCGTCGATGGCTTGCAGCGTCTGGCGCGCCATCTCAGCCATGATGCCTTCTGTTGCAACGGGTTCCAGGCCGCCGGTATCGACCACCAGATAAGGCTTGTCACCCAGGCGTCCACGCCCGTAATGCCGGTCGCGCGTCATCCCGGGCATGTCATGCACCAGGGCATCGCGTGTGCCGGTCAATCGATTAAACAACGTTGACTTGCCGACGTTTGGGCGGCCAACAAGTACCAGGGTGGGAAGCATGCTTATCCTTGCATTACGCCGATCAAGGCGGAGCGTTATGTTGACTTAAGGGCGCCCTTGAGTCGCTGTTATTTAAGCCGGAAGGCGACAATGCTGCCTTTGGTGGTTTGCACCGCGAAGCCCGGCCCGATATCAACCGGTGCTGTAAGCACGCTGCTGCCAACCTTGGCACGTGCAACAAAGCTGCCATCATCCGACGACAGTACATGCACGACCCCTTCGACATCGGCCACCACCACCCAGGCACCCAGCGCCAACGGTGCGGTCACCTGGCGGCGTGCCAGTTTGTCTTGCCGCCAGCCGGGCCGACCGCTGGCTTTATCGTAGGCGGTGATGGCATCCTTGTCGTCAGTGACATACACATTGCGTTCGTCCATTGCCAAGCCGCTATTGCTGGAGGTATCGCGCGCCCACAGCAGAGCACCATTTCGACGGTCGAAGCAGGCTACGCGTCCCTGGTAGGCGACCGCACACACCTGAATGCCATCTACCACAGGGTTGCCCATCACATCGGCCACCCGTTCAAGTTCGGTTGCACCGCGCGGCACTGCCACGGTTGCTTCCCACAATTGCGCGCCGTTGGCCGGATTTAGCGCGACCAGCTTGCCGCCGGGAAATCCTGCATACATCACGTTGTCACGCACCACCATGCCACCCGAGCCACGCAGACTCAAGGCCGGCAGGCTGCGCGTATACAGCCATTTACGGCTGCCGTTCGCAGCATCAAGGCCATGCACGTTGCCATCGCCAGTACGTGCAATCACGATTCCAGGCACGGCCAGCAACTGGCCGGTTACTTCACTCGTCAGCTTGACTTTCCAACGCGGTTGACCGGTATCAAGGTTCAGTGCCAGCATTTCGCCCTTGCCGCCGCCCACCAACACCAGGCCCTGACCTGCGCCCGCTCCGGCAGACAGTTTCACGCCCGTGTCGGTTTTCCAGATTGCTGACCCGTTGGCAACTGCAATCCGCTCCACCCGGCCGCCGCCTGCGGCCAGTACGTCGCTGCCCTCAAGCTGAGGACGCAAAAGATAGCCCCCCGCGTCGCCGATTTCATTTTTCCAAGCTTCGGTGAGGTTAATAGTCGGTTTGAATTCAACCAGTTCAGCAGGCTTGGCTTTAACGGGGCCGGCGCCAAACCAGCCACCGACCGTGCTTGTCATCGAACCCACCGTGCTGCAACCAGACAGGGCCAGCGCCAGCGCCATTGTCAATAAATGGTGCTTCACTTGGTCTCCCCTCCCAGCGCATCAAGTTTCAGCTCGACGATATTGCGATACGAATTATTTTCCTTCATCTTGTCGAACGCGGCCTTGTAGGCAACACGCGCTTCCGCCTGCTTGCCTTGTGCCAGCAGCACGTCGCCTTTCATGTCAGCAAAACGTGGCGCAAAAGCATCGCTGTGCGTACTGGACAAGGTTTTTAGTGCCGCGTCATATTGGCTTTGGTCAAGCTGCACCCCGGCAAGTCGCAGCCGCGCCAAGTCCTTGATTACGGGCTCCTTGCTGTTGGCTGCCGCCCATTCCAGCTGGGCCTGTGCACTTTTCAGGTCCTTGCTGACGAAATTAAGCTTGGCCAGCAGCAACGCTGCCCGTGGCGCATAAGCCGTAGCCTTGTACTGATCGATCAGCATCGATCCGGCCTCACGCGCGCCTTTGGCATCGTTGGCTGCCAGCGACTGAGTCAGCTTTTCGTATACCGTGGCGGCTTCCAGCGTTTGCGTCACCCTATGGTTCTGCCAGTAACGCCAGCCTGCGAAGGCCGCAATCACCACTGCCAGACCGATCATCGCCAGGGTGCCCCAGCGTTTCCACCAGGCCTTCAGTTCGTCCATCCGTTCCTGTTCGTCAAGATCGTAGGTTGCCATCGTGCTATACCTTTTAAAATGATACTTTTTGTAGAAATTCGATTGCCTGTGCCACGTCGACGCGGGTCTGTTCCGACGACCCACGCAGAGGCTTCAATGTTACCTGCTGTAGGGCGGCTTCATCATCACCGACGATCAGTGCAAACCGTGCACGGCTGGCATCGGCTTTTTTCATTTGCGACTTGAAACTGCCGCCGCCGCAATGCAACACTGCGGCCAAACCCTCACCCCGCAGCGCACTCGCAACTTTCCAGGCAAAGGCTTCGGCAGCATCCCCCGCATGGACGATATACGCGTCCGGCAGCGTCGGCGCAAGCGTTACGCTACCCAGCTCCATCAGCGACAGTAAGCGCTCGATGCCCATGGCAAAACCGGCAGCCGGCGCCGGCTTGCCCCCGAGCTGTTCAACCAAACCGTCGTAACGCCCACCCGCACATACGGTGCCTTGCGCGCCAAGCTGGTCGGTCACCCACTCGAACACGGTTCGATTGTAATAGTCGAGCCCTCGCACCAGACGTGGATTAATTTCGAATGTAACGCCATTCGCTTGCAACAAAGCCTGTAGCGCGTCGAAATGCGTCAACGCGGCGTCGTCCAGTTCGTCCATCAGCTTGGGCGCCGCGTTGTTCAGCGCCTGCATTGCAGGGTTTTTGCTGTCGAGAATGCGTAGCGGATTGCTGTGCAAGCGCCGCTTCGAATCCTCGTCGAGCGCGTCCTGATTCGCCTCGAAATAGGCAATCAACTTTGCGCGATGCCGTTGCCGTGATTCGACATCGCCCAGTGTATTGATCTGCAAGGTCGGAGCGATGCCAAGCGCACGCCACAAGTCGGCACACATCACGATCAGTTCAGCATCGACGTCCGGCCCGGCGAACCCCAGCGCTTCGACCCCCACCTGATGAAACTGCCGGTAGCGGCCCTTTTGCGGCCGCTCATGGCGGAACATGGGGCCGGTGTACCACAGGCGTTTGCCGCCGTCGTACAGCAGATTGTGTTGAATCGCCGCACGCACCGCAGAGGCTGTGCCTTCGGGGCGCAGCGTCATCGATTCACCGTTCAACGTGTCGACGAAGGTATACATCTCTTTCTCGACAATATCGGTGACTTCACCGATAGCGCGTTTGAACAGGCCGGTATGCTCGAGAATAGGCGTGCGCATTTCGCGATAGCCGTAACGCCGCAGCCAGTCGCGGATGATGGCCTCAAACCCCTGCCAGGTGTCGGTGACATCGGGCAGGCAATCGTTCATGCCGCGCACGGATTGAATGTTGTTGCTCATAAATTAATCTACTGAAATACGAATCACGCAGTGCCGTAATGGCTGCGCACATACTCTTCAACAATCGCCTGAAATTCCACGGCAATCCTGTCGCCCTTCAGCGTCACGGTTTTTTCGCCGTCGACATAAACCGGTGCAACCGGCACTTCGCCGGTTCCGGGCAGCGAGATGCCAATATTGGCGTGCCTGGATTCGCCCGGACCATTGACCACGCAGCCCATCACCGCCACCTGCATGGATTCGACGCCGACGTACTGGCCGCGCCACACCGGCATCTGATTGCGCAGGTAGGTTTCGATGTCCTGCGCCAGTTCCTGGAACACGGTCGAGGTGGTGCGGCCGCAGCCGGGGCAGGCGATGACTTGGGGGGTAAACGCGCGCAGCCCAAGCGCCTGCAAAATCTCCTGGCCAACCTGGACTTCCTTGGTGCGATCACCGCCCGGTTCTGGCGTCAAAGAAATACGAATCGTGTCGCCGATGCCTTCCTGCAGCAACACCGCCAGCGCGGCAGTCGAGGCGACGATGCCCTTGCTGCCCATGCCTGCCTCGGTCAGACCCAGGTGCAGCGGGTAGTCGCATTGCGCGGAGAGATCGCGATATACCGCGATCAGATCCTGCACCCGGCTCGTTTTGCACGACAAAATAATTTTGTTGCCGCCCAGACCCAGCGCTTCGGCCTTTTGAGCAGACTCGAGCGCGGAAGCAACCATCGCGCGGCGC
Organism: Thiobacillus sp.; assembly: GCA_046598305.1. GTDB lineage: Bacteria > Pseudomonadota > Gammaproteobacteria > Burkholderiales > Thiobacillaceae > Thiobacillus. Next base: position 8,341 of record JBKJIS010000158.1, on the reverse strand, counting down.
ATCACCACTTCGGGGTCCTCCGGCTGCGCGAGACGACCGTTTTCGTCCATCATGCGCGCCGCCAGCGCCGGGTCGAGGCTGCCCCAATTGACGCCGATGCGTATCGGCTTGTCGTAGCGGCACGCTACATCGATGAGGGTGGCGAACTGCTCGTCGCGCTTGTTGCCGCGCCCGAGGTTGCCGGGGTTGATCCTGAACTTGGCGAGCGCCTGCGCGCACTCAGGCACTTGGGTCAGCAGCTTGTGGCCATTGAAATGAAAATCGCCGGTCAGCGGCACGCGGCAGCCCAGCACGTCGAGGCGTTCGCGGATGCGCGGCACCGCAGCGGCGGCTTCAAGCGTGTTGACGGTAATCCGAACCAGCTCCGAACCTGCTTCGGCGAGTGCTTGCACCTGGCGCACCGTAGCCGTGATATCAACCGTATCGGTATTGGTCATCGATTGCACCACCACCGGCGCATCTCCTCCCACCAACACATGACCCACTTGCACCTGGCGGGTGGGACGCCGAACTATCTGAGCCATCATTCCTCCAGGGTGAAACGGGCAACCGTCACGGAAATAAAGGGTTTCAGGTCGATAGGACGTCCGTTATACGTCATGCGCGCCTGGGCTGCATTACCAATCAAGACGTCGAACGGTGGCTGGCCCTGGATATCCACACTGCTGCCAGCCGGGTTCAACTGACGATGTAATGGTCGCCCACTGGCGTCCTTGATCTCAGCCCAGGACTCCTCGCCAAACTCCAGATGCAACTGGCTGTGGGAAGCAGGAGATGCTGCCACCGCTGGCACATCCGCTTCAACAGAGGCTTCCGTACCCACCACGGACTCAGTGGGCGAAACCGGCGCTTCAGCAGGCGCATCCGCGATGCTGGGCACCGCAGACGTGACCGCTGCTGGGGCGGGAATAGACGCTTGCTTCATGGGTATGACGGCGTGCTGCGTTTCTTCCGCATCGCTGTTCAGCCACCAATAAAGCGAAATCGGGACGGCCACGACCACCAGCACGCCCAACAAGAACAGAATCAGCCAAGGCGAGGTCAGCCAGGAACTCGGCATCGATGGTTCGACCGGCGCTACGGGCGCAGGCTCAGCTGGCGCACCTTCCATACGCGCAAGCAGTGGTTCCGGCTGTAACCCCATCAGCCGTGCGTAATTACGTACAAACCCGCGCGCAAACACTGGCTGGCCCAGACTGCCGAAATCATCCGTTTCCATTGCTTCAACCTGGCGATGCATCAGGCGCAAGCGCATGGCGACATCTTCCAGCGTAATGTTTTGTGCTTCGCGCGCCTCTCGCAAAACCTGTCCGACAGAGAGTTCCACGCGCTCATTCATTCGTATTGCCCTGACAGCAACTGCCGCGCCTCATTTGAGTCAGCAAAGCGCTTACGCAATTGCAGCCCATACGCCGCTTCCTGCGCACGGTCTCCCAACTTTCGCTCCAGCCTCACGCCCAGCCACAGACTCTCTGCTGTTGGCGGTGCCAATTCGGCGTGCCGGCCCAGATAACGCTGCGTTTCCGGCAATCGATTCTGGCGAAAAGTCAGGCCGGCCATCTTCAAAATGGAGTTGGCATTGTCTGGCTGCAGCTTGAGTGACTTGGCCAGATTGGCTTCGGCCAGCGCGAAGTCGCCTTTTTTCTCGGCGCACAGACCGGCATTGGACATGGCCTGCTCGGGCCTTGCGTACAACGGGTTCTGAATGGCGGTGCTGAACTGAGCCAAGCCTTCGTCATGTCGACCCCGTTCGCACAGAAACCAGCCAAAATTATTACGCGACTCGGAATCGGTTCGATCCAGGTCGATGGCACGCCGGAAATTTTCTTCGGCCAGCTTGTCCTCGGCTAACTCCATATAGATCAAGCCATAAACATTGTAGGCCGGGCCGTACTGGCTATCGACAGCAATCGCCTTGCGCAGCTCATCCAGCGCAACCTTGTATTGAGCACGCGTGAAATAGGCAGCCGCAAGGTCGGTAAATGCACGTGCACGCTGACGACTTTCACTATCGACCTGAGTGCTGGCGAGCCCATTCCCACCCCCCGTTTGGGGTGCTACACATCCTGCCAGCAACACCACGGCTGCCAATAAGCCCATCCATTTTTTCACGCCGCCTCCTTATGCATTCTTTTGATGACACGACCACTTTTGTCTGCCACTTTTCCAGCCAGTTGTCCGCATGCCGCATCAATGTCGTCACCCCGCGTCTTGCGCGTAGTCACCACATACCCAGCGTCCTGAAGTATCTGACGAAACACGCGCATCGGTTCGGCATGCGGTTTGCCATACCCTGAATCCGGAAACGGATTGAACGGAATCAGGTTGAATTTGCAGGGCACATCGCGCACGAGTTCAGCCAACTGGCGCGCATGTTCAGGCTGATCGTTCACCCCAGCCAGCATCACATACTCGAAGGTGATGAAATCGCGTGGCGCATGCACCAGATAGCGCCGGCACGCCGCCAACAGCTCCACCAGCGGATATTTTTTGTTGATCGGCACGATCTGATCACGCAAGGCATCGGTGGGCGCGTGCAAACTCACCGCCAGCGCCACAGGGCAACGCTCAGCCAATCGGTCCATCGCCGGCACCAGGCCTGACGTCGACACCGTCACCCGCCGCCGTGACAAGCCATAGGCATGGTCATCCAGCATAATGCCGAGCGCAGTCACCACGTTTTCAAAGTTTGCCAGCGGCTCACCCATGCCCATCATCACCACATTGGTAACGGGCCGATCCGAACACTCGCCGTTGGTGCGGTTCACCTCACCACGCAGACTATGGTTCGCCACCCACAGCTGGCCGATGATCTCGGCCGCCGTCAGATTGCGGTTGAACCCTTGCCGCCCGGTCGAGCAGAACGTGCACTCCAGCGCACACCCCACTTGAGACGACACGCACAAAGTTCCACGGTCTTCTTCCGGAATAAATACGGTTTCGATTCCGTTTGCCACGCCCACATCGAACAGCCACTTGCGGGTACCGTCGGTTGAGGTGTGTGCAAAATTAATGGCTGACGGCGCCACTACCGCATGGTGCTGCAATTTCTCGCGCAGGCTTTTGGCAATATCGGTCATCTGCGCAAAATCTGTCACGCCGGCCTGATGCATCCAGTGGAACACCTGACGGGCACGAAACGGCTTCTCGTCCAGTTCCGTGAACCAGGCGGTCAGTCCGTCGAGATCGAAATCGAGCAGATTTTGCAACATACGCGGGCTTAGCGGCCTGTGTAGACTTCGCTTGCCGGAAAGAAGAAAGCAATCTCGACAGCCGCAGTTTCCGGCGCATCAGAGCCGTGTACGGCATTGGCGTCAATGCTCTCGGCGAAATCAGCGCGAATGGTACCGGGTTCGGCCTTCTTCGGGTCGGTAGCGCCCATCAGTGCACGGTTCTTGGCAATGGCATCTTCGCCTTCCAGCACTTGCACGACAACCGGCCCCGAAATCATGAACTCAACCAGGTCCTTGAAAAAAGGACGCTCACGGTGCACACCGTAAAAACCTTCGGCTTCCAGACGCGACAGATGCTTCATTTTGGATGCAATCACTTTGAGGCCATTGCTCTCGAAGCGGCTGACGATTTGACCGATTACATTTTTGGCGACGGCATCGGGCTTGATGATGGAAAATGTGCGCTGAACTGCCATGTTTATGCTCCAGAGGGGGGACAGGTAAGAAAAAACGATAAAAACCATGAAAATCAGCCTGCTAGAGTACCACGACCCACCCCGGCTTGTCTTCCGCCCGGCCCGGCCCAAGCGTATGTTTCTTAATAGTCAAAGCCTCCGGATAATTCCGGTTAATTCAGATTCAAATGCGGCGGCGCACTGATTTTTGTCAGGATGCGCCACTCAACTGGCAACCTTGCGATTGGGAAACCGGCTGGTCACACGCACGTTGGCGTGACGCCTGCTTCGCCGGGTCCGACCCTGAAATCAGCATCGAAACCAAGCCCCGCTGCCCATACAAGGCGACCATCACACATTAACAGCGGCAGTTGATCACGCTCCCAGGGTGGGATCGCCGATTCCTGCAACAGGTTTTTAAGGGTGCGATGGGGACCGCCCGGTGTCATTCGCATCCGCTCGCGCCCCGCCCTCAGGCGCAACTCGATCCGGCCAGCATCCAGTAAAGACCGCTTCAAGCCCGCCCCCACGGTGGGTGTGAACGCCACCCGAAGTCCAACCGCTTCCAGCTCGATAAAGGGCTCACCCCGCCACACCTTCGGCGCTTGAACAGGCAGCGCCCGTGCCGGAACCAGATAGGCGCCATCGCGGAAGCGATGCAGGTCTGCACCGCTCAGGTTGATACACAGTCGCGCAGCCTGGCGGGCATCGAGCACCTGGTGGAGTGCCTCATTCAGCCGCCGCGCATTGGGCATGGGCCACCCCTGCAGCCCGATAAAATAGCGCAACAGGTTACGTCCACGCGGGACCGACAAAGCAGCCAGTATCCGGCAATCCAGACGCGCGCCCTCTATGGCTGTCTGCGCATCAAGCCGCGCCAGATCGTCCAGCAATTCGGCCGCATCGGCCTGGTGCGCTGCAGCGCGGGCAAGCGTGTTGGACGCGCCAGGAAAATGCGCGTCGAGCAAGGGCATGACCTGCTGACGCAAGGCATTGCGCCGATAGCGGGTGTCAAGATTGCTCTCGTCTTCAACCCAGCTAAGCGCATGAAATTGTGCATAACGCCACAGATCGGCACGCGTGAGCGTTAACAGCGGTCTGAGCTGTGCCGCCTGCCAATCAGGAAAGTGCTGCAATTCGGCCATTGCCGACAGGCCTTTCGGTCCAGCGCCGCGCAACAATTGCAGCATCAGGGTTTCGGCCTGATCGTTCTGGTGATGCGCGGTAAGCAGAAAATCCGTGTCCAGCGCCGCAAATATCTGGCGGCGCTCGCGCCGTGCGGCAGCTTCGAACCCCGCCGGATCCGTGTCGGCAATGCGAATGCGATGAACGCTTAATTCAACTGACAACGCCGCGCAGGATAGCGCGCAAAAATGTTCCCAGTCATCGGCACGAGACGACAGGCCATGATGAACATGCACTGCGTGCAAGTCGAACGGACGGTGTCGCAATGCATGCAGCGCATGGAGCAGGACAACTGAATCAAGCCCACCCGATAGCGCCAGCGTCAGGCGGGCTTTCGGCGGAACGTGACGCGCCAAGCAGGCCGCCACGACACTGACGATGGCCTTATTTGGCAGGAGTTTCCTTAAAGCGGCCATACGCGCGCAGTCGCTTGTAGCGCGCGTTCAGCAAGCCATCAATGGGTAATTTATTCAGCTCGGCGAGCGTGTCGGTCAACGCGCGTCTCATGGACTGAAACATGGTGTCCCAGTCACGTTGCGCACCCCCCAAGGGTTCGCCGATGACCAGGTCCACCAGTCCGTTTGCTTTAAGCCGGTCAGCGGTAATCCCCAGCGTTTCGGCAGCGACTGAAGCCTTGTCTGCGCTCTTCCACAGAATGGAAGCGCACCCTTCAGGCGAGATGACCGAATAGGTGGAATATTGCAGGATCAATGTGCGGTCACCTACGCCAATGGCCAGCGCGCCTCCCGATCCGCCCTCGCCGACGATGGTGCAAATCACCGGTGTTTTCAGTTCGGCCATCACATATAAATTACGGGCGATGGCTTCTGACTGGCCACGCTCCTCGGCACCAATTCCGGGATAAGCGCCGGGGGTGTCGATAAAAGTAAAAATCGGCAGGCTGAATTTTTCCGCCAGCCGCATCAGCCTTAATGCCTTGCGATAGCCCTCGGGGCGAGGCATGCCAAAGTTGCGGTAGATTTTTTCTTTGGTGTCACGACCCTTCTGGTGGCCTATCACCATCACCGGTTCACCGTTGAAACGCGCCATGCCACCGACAATCGCCGCATCATCCGCATAAGACCGGTCACCGCGCAGCTCGGCAAAATCGGTAAACAAACCCTGCACATAGTCAAGCGTATACGGCCGTTGTGGATGGCGTGCCACTTGTGACACCTGCCATGCATTCAGCTTGGCGTAGATATCCTTGGTCAGCGTCTGGCTTTTTTTCTGCAGACGCCGGATTTCTTCCGAGATATCCAGAGCAGAGTCGTCCTGCACGAAGCGCAACTCTTCTATCTTGCCTTCGAGTTCGGCGATCGGCTGTTCAAAGTCGAGGAAAGTGGTTTTCATTCAACAACCATGGAAAACAAGTTAGCTGGGCATTTTAACAGCCCGGCGCAGATAAACGTTGTGACCCGTGGCATCCGGATCATTTCTGCAGATCAATGATGGTCGTGACCGTGCGCGCCGTGTGCATGACGATGCGAGACTTCGTCTGGTGTTGCTGCGCGCACTTCCGTAACCGTACATAGAAAATGCACGGCATGACCTGCATACGGGTGATTGCCATCAACCACCACTTGGTCATCGGCTATGTCGGTCACGGTATAGAGCATCTCCTCGCCGCCATCGAGGGGCGAGCCAACGAACTGCATGCCCACCTCCATGTCTGCGGGGAAACCATCACGCGCTTCCAGACGCACCAACTCTTCATCGAGTTCGCCAAAGGCGTCGGCAGGCTGCAATTTCAGTTCAATTTTATCGCCCACGGCACGGCCTTCCAGCGCCTGCTCCACCAATGGGAAGATGTTGTCATAGCCGCCATGCAGGTAGCTGACCGGATCTTCACTCTCTTCAAGCAGCTTGCCCTCCATGTCCTTGACGATGTAGGTGATGGTGACGACGGTGTCTTTTACGATATTCAATTCAGTTCCCCTTTATTCATTGAAGCTACCCGTTGAAGTATTTCTTCCGCGTGACCGCGACTTGAAACACCATACAGGGCATGACGAATAATGCCCTGCTTGTCGATGATGAAAGTGGAGCGCACGACGCTTTTACGCATAATCCCGTCCACCTCTTTGTCTTGCAGAGCGCCATAGGCCGCGCACATTACGAGTTCTCTGTCAGCCAGCAGCGACACGCTGATACCATGCTTGTCCCGAAATTCACTATGCTTGATGCAATCGTCGCGGGACACACCCAACACTACGGCACCCAGCTTGGTGAATTTGTTTTCCAGCTCAGAAAACTCGATCGCCTCGGTCGTACAGCCTGGCGTATCGTCGCGCACATAAAAATACAGCACCAGTGTTTTGCCCTGGAACTGGGACAATTCGATGTTATTCATGTCGGCATCCGGATTAGAAAAATCCGGTGCACGCATCCCTACCTTAAGCATTTATTACTCCGACCTTTGTTTTTCGGACAGCATTTTAACAGGCCAATCCGCACTGCATCGTTATAATAATTTTATGATAAAGACTTTACTTGGCGGCATCAGCCCCACTCGTTTCCTGCGTGACTATTGGCACAAACGGCCTTTATTGGTCCGTAACGCCATACCGAATTTTAACGGACTGTTATCGCCCAAGGAAATGCGGCACCTGGCCGGTCGCGACGATGTCGAGTCGCGCCTCATCCAGGGAAGCGGGTCGCGCTGGCAGTTCGACCACGGCCCATTCAATGCGGCTGATTTCAAGCGCCTACCCAAAACCGAATGGACGCTGCTGGTGCAATCGCTCAATCACTGGCTCCCCGAAGCCGATGCCCTGTTGTCCCGGTTCAATTTCATTCCTCACGCCCGCCTCGACGATTTGATGGTGAGTTACGCCGTTCCCGGCGGCAGCGTAGGGCCTCATTTCGATTCCTATGATGTCTTTCTGTTGCAGGGCCAGGGACACCGGCGCTGGCAAATCAGCGCACAAACCGATCTATTGATACTCGACGATGCCCCGCTTAAAATTCTGCGCCAGTTCAAGCCGGAAAACGAATGGGTACTCGGCCCCGGAGACATGCTGTACCTGCCCCCGCACATTGCGCATCACGGCGTGGCCGAGGATGCCTGCACGACCTATTCGATCGGTTTTCGCGCCCCCACTGCCGAAGAATTGGCACATGGATTTTTAATGCACCTGCAAGACACGATCACGCTCGAGGGTCGTTACGCCGACCCCGATTTACGTCTGCCGGCGCACCCCAGCGAAATCAACCGGATCATGCTGGCAAAAATCGAGGCCATGATTACGCGGATCCAGTGGAACAAGCACGACATAGCCGAGTTTGCCGGACGTTATTTATCCGAGCCCAAACCCAACGTGTTCTTCGACGCGCCGGAGACCCCCCTGACGCAAGCGGCATTTAACAAGCTGGCAAGCAAACGGGGCGTGGCGCTCAATCCAAAGTCACGTCTGCTGTTTTCGGGTAAACACTTTTTCATCAATGGCGAAGCGTTCCAGCCCGCACCGGATGAAATCGCTTCCTTGCAACAGTTGGGTGATCAACGCCGACTCACGCCACCCTGGG
>JBKJIS010000215.1:0-3898 GCA_046598305.1 Thiobacillus sp. | reverse complement strand
TTCCCGCGATTGAAGCGGCTGATGCCATGACCAAGGCCGCAGAAGTGCGTCTGATCGGCCGTCAGTTTGTGGGTGGTGGTTATGTGACCGTGCTGGTGCGCGGCGAGACCGGTGCAGTAAACGCTGCCGTTCGCGCCGGTGCCGATGCATGCGAACGCGTCGGTGACGGCCTGGTCGCTGCCCACATCATTGCCCGCGTACACGGCGAAGTTGAAGGCATATTGCCGACCGCACCAAGCGCCTGATTGTTTTAAGCTTCGGCGTTTTAATAGTTGTAGTAAGCATTGAATTTAGGAGATAAAAATGGCTATCGTGAGCGGAGTTGCCCTTGGCATGATTGAAACCCGTGGTCTGGTTCCCGCGATTGAAGCGGCTGATGCCATGACCAAGGCCGCAGAAGTGCGTCTGATCGGTCGTCAGTTTGTGGGTGGTGGTTATGTGACCGTGCTGGTTCGCGGCGAGACCGGCGCTGTAAACGCTGCCGTGCGCGCGGGTGCCGATGCATGCGAACGTGTGGGTGACGGCCTGGTCGCTGCCCACATCATCGCGCGTGTACACAGTGAAGTGGAAAGCATGCTGCCAACTTCGCCCGATGCAGACGGTAGTGGTCGCGACGCTGAAATCACTTCGACTCGCAGCTAAGCTGTTGCCGGATGAGCGTTGATCCCCGTACCCTGGGCTGGCTTTCTCGTGCTTTGACGCACGAGATGAGTGCAGTTCAGCAATACCTGGCGCAAAGTGTTTTGGCGCGCCTGTGGGGCGATTACGCGCTTGCATCGCAGCTGCGACGTGAGGCAGTGGAAGAGCTGCAGCACGCCGAACGCTTGATGGAACGCTTGATTGTGTTGGGCGTGGCACCTTCAGCTGGCAATCTGCCGCCGGCCCGTTTGGGGCGGACGATTGATGAAATGCTGGCAGCGGATCGGGTGTTGGAAGTGGATGCGGTTCGTCTGTATGACGAAGCCGTCACCCATGCGAGACGCATGCGTGATGCTGAGAGCGTGGCTTTGCTCGAAGGTATCCTGGCCGAAGAACTGGCACATGTTCGCGAGTTGGACGGCATGACTGCCGAGCGTACGCCGCATGGCTGACGGTCCAGAAGGTTGGGAAGTACGGGGAAAGCCGCCGACGTTGTTTCGTCGCTTTAGCTTCGAACGTTATAGCGAAACACGCGACTTTCTTGATGCGGTGGCGGCACTGTCCGAAGAAGCCGGTCTGCATCCGCATAACATCAACTTCGCCAGCACCTACGTGAATATCACGCTGGAGTCGGGCGAAGATGGTGAGCTGGGCGATGCTGAACTGGGTCTCGCCAAACGTATCAATACGTTGTATCAACGACCGGAAAGCTGATTATGGCAACGCACATTATTGCCGTCATCAATCAAAAAGGCGGCGCGGGTAAAACGACGGTGGCGATGAATCTGGCAGCAGGTCTGGCCAGACGTGATGAAACGCTGGTACTGGACCTCGATCCTCAGGCTTCTTCACGGCAGTGGGCCAGCTTGGGCAGTGCGCCCTTTCCTGCCACGGTTAAACAAATAAACGGCAAGTGGGACGCCAAAACGCTGCACCAGAACTACAAGGCATACCGCCATCTGGTGCTGGATTGTCCGCCCTCACTTGAAAGCCATGCCTCGCTGCAAGCATTGCGTGCTTGCGATGTGGCATTGATCCCGGTGTTGCCTTCGCCGATCGATTTGTGGGCCAGTCTCAGACTGCCGGGCGAGATCGAAGAGGCGAGAAAAACCAACAAGCGCTTGCGGGCTTTCCTGGTGCTGAACCAGTTGGAACCCAAAAGCGCGCTTTCCGCGGCGATGCACGATGCCATTGCCGAATTTGGCATTCCGGTGCTCGAAACAGGCATCCGGCGCCGCGCCATTTATCGCAGTGCTGCACTTGAAGGTGTTTCGGTATATCAGATGGGGAGTCGGGGTGCCCTGGCAGCCGCTGAAATCGAAGCCATCATTAATGAGGTGATCGCATCATGACTAATTTAAAAGACAAACTTTCCGCCAGCGTGCGTCAGGCCAAAGCCGAACAGAATCAGCCTGTAGCCAAACCGGTTGCGAACAAGCCTGCACCCGCACCCGCTATGCCGAAAAAGGCTGCGCCCAAGAAAGCCGCTCCCAAGAAAGCCACGCCCAAGAAAATAGTGACCAAGACAGCGCAGCGCAAACCGGCTGCGCCAAAAGTTGCCAAGCCGACAGCGGCAGCCAAGCCTGCCGCTGCAAAAAAACCAGCGACCCAATCGATTGCTTCGGGTGTTACTGATAACGGCAACACATTGTTTCCGGACCGTGTCTGGCCCGACTGAGTTCGCGGGACTGAATACAGGGCACCTCTATAAATTCAGAGTTCGCCCAAATGCATGGCGCGGGAAAAAATCCCAGTGCCGCATATAGTTGATATGTAAGCAAGCCCGCACGGGATACCGTCCCCGGTCAGACCGGTGACATAAAATTTTTCTCGCAATGCCGCATAACCAGCGACTAAGCGAGATTTGTTTGCTTGCTTAGTCGGATGGCTAGTTGTTTTATCAGTTGGGATGAAGTCTGAATTTTTAGAGCTGCCCTACAATCATTACAGGTAATCCGTCATGCGTAATGACCCTTTTTTCCGCACCTATTCTCCGCGCCAGGAAGCCATGGCTCGCGTTGCACAGTCCGAGCATGACGCGATGACGCGCCCTGCTTCAATGGCAACCGCACCGGCATCTGATCTGCTTGCGCCCTACATGATGCAGAGCGAGCCTTACTATCGTGCCGTTTCCGACGAAGTCGAAATGTACGAAGCGGCGTATTCGGTGCGTATGCCGATGATGCTGAAGGGCCCTACTGGCTGTGGCAAGACCCGGTTTGTCGAATACATGGCGTGGAAGCTGCAAAAGCCGCTGATCACTGTGGCCTGTAACGAAGACATGACGGCGTCCGATCTGGTCGGACGCTTCCTGCTGGATGCCAATGGCACCCGCTGGCAGGATGGACCGCTGGCTTTGGCTGCCCGCCACGGTGCGATTTGTTACCTCGACGAAGTGGTGGAAGCGCGGCAGGACACGATCGTGGTGATTCACCCGTTGACCGATGCGCGCCGTATCCTTCCGCTGGATAAAAAGGGTGAACTCATCCATGCGCACCCTGATTTCCAAGTTGTTATTTCGTACAACCCCGGTTATCAGTCGCTGATGAAGGATTTGAAGCAGTCGACCAAACAACGTTTTGGTGGCCTCGACTTCAATTACCCCGCGCATGAAGTTGAAGCTGAAATCGTGGCCCATGAATCTGGCGTAACGATTGACGTGGCGAAGAACCTGGTTCACATCGCTGAGCGTGCGCGCAACCTCAAAGGTCATGGCCTTGACGAGGGTTTGTCGACGCGGATGCTGATTTACGCAGGGTCCTTGATCGCCAAAGGCGTCGCCCCGTTGGCGGCGTGTCGGGTTGCACTGGTGCGTCCGATCACGGACGATCCGGACATGCGCGACGCCCTCGATTCCGCCGTCACCACGTACTTCTAAGCAGCGACACGACGCTGGCGTTGCCGGTGTCGTGTCCCCAGACCGAATTCCATGGCCATCCATCTCGAAGATTATCAAGCGGTTCTCGATGACCTGCCGCATGACGCGCAGGAGGTTCTGCGCGCCTCATGGAATGAGGCGGCACGGGTGTTTTCTTCGCGTGGGCTGGACAACTACCTGAAAGGCGCGGTTGCGCTACACAATCTGGGACGTGGCGAAGAACTCGTCGTCACGTACATCCAGGAAATGCCGGAAGTCAGCCGCGCCATTGGTGAAGAAGTGTTGCCCGATGTCGTCAATTTCCTGATGACCATGGCGTCCAAAACATCGGGCTATATTTTGACGCTGATTGTGGCCACGGCCCCCCTCGCGGCGCAGCGT
>JBKJIS010000145.1:0-12291 GCA_046598305.1 Thiobacillus sp. | reverse complement strand
ATAGCGCCCACCCTGCGCGATCGCATGACTGCGTCCGCCGGAGTAGGCGGCAAACACGACGCCGCTGTGATAGCCATAACCCCGCAACTCGGCCAGATCATACGTGGCTTCAACGTTACCCAAGCCTTGATCCAGCGCGTCCAGCGTGTCCAGTGCAGCTTGTACGGCAGCCAACTGTGGCAAACGTGCGCGCGCTTCATTCAACACGCCACGATCTCCATATAACAATGGCAACGCAGCAAAAGCGTCACGCAAGGGAGCAGACAAGCCCGCCGTCAGCACCACGACCGCGCTGCTGTCTTTGGCCTGCAGCGCGCCAAACAACCGATGTTCAACTTCACCACTCAACCCCGCTTCCAGCGCCAGCGCACGATAAACGCCGACGTGTCCGATATCGAGCTGCAAAGTTTTCACGCCACATACAGTCAACCCTTGAAGCATCAGCGTCAATATCTCAAGGTCGGCATCGACTCCAGGCTCACCATACAGCTCGGCACCGATCTGGATCGGTTCACGCGAGCGATGAAAGCCATCCGGCTGGGTGTGCAACACGCTGCCGGCATAACACAGGCGATTCACCGCATTGGCCGCGAGCAGGTGCGCATCAATGCGTGCCACCTGCGGCGTGATGTCGGCGCGCACGCCCATCAGCCGGCCGGACAACTGATCGACCAGCTTGAAGGTCTTGAGGTCGAGGTCGGCCCCCACCCCAGTCAACAGCGAATCGACGTATTCCATCAGTGGCGGAATCACCAACTGGTAGTCACGGCTACGGAACAAGTCGAGCAGCGCACGGCGCATGTCTTCCATCCGCCAGGCTTGCGGCGGCAGGACGTCTTCTACATTTTCAGGAAGTAACCAGGCAGTCATCGCTACACTTCAACTCAGATCATCAACAAAAAAACGCCGCCCGCCGCCCAAAATAGATGCAGCCGAGGCAGCGCCTAAGAAACGCAACTGGCCAGCGCTGAGTTCCAGCATCCGGCGAAAACCGTCACGCCAGACGGCAGGCGCGGCAAACGGCATCACGTATTCAATCAGCAGCAACAGGCCAACAGCTGCAAGCCAGTCTAACCCGATCATTTACCGCCAGCGGCGCGCGGGTTCTTCATGTATTTGAAGAAGTCCGCGCTGGGATCGAGCACCATCACGTCACTCTTGCTCTTGAAGCTTTCGCGATAGGCCTGCATGCTGCGATAGAACGCATAAAACTCCGCATTCTTGCCATACGCCGCTGCGTATACCGAAGACGCCTTGGCATCGCCCTCGCCCTTGATGCGCTGGGCGTCACGGTAGGCTTCGGCAACGATCACGTCCTTCTGCTTGTCGGCGTCGGCCTTGATTTTTTCGGCCTCGGCCGCGCCGGTCGAACGCAGTTCGTTGGCCACCTGCTTGCGCTCGGATTCCATGCGACGGAAGACGTTTTCAGACACGGTTTCCGGCAGGTCGACCCGCTTGATCCGCACGTCGACCACCTGCACGCCGATCTTGCGCGCGTCGGTGTCGGCCTTGGCGCGGATGAGTTTCATGATTTCCTCGCGACGCCCCGAAACGACTTCATTGATGGTGCGTTTGCCGAACTCGGCGCGCAGGCCGTCGTTCACCGTCTGGTTCAGTCGAATTTGCGCCCGCATTTCGTCGCCGCCCACCGATACGTAGAACTGCCGCGCATCGATCACGCGCCATTTGATGAACGAATCGACCAGCACGTTTTTCTTTTCCGATGTAATGAAGCGCTCGGGATCAGCCGAATCCAGTGTCAGGATGCGCGTATCGAAGTAACGCACGTTTTGCACCATCGGCAGCTTGAAATATAGGCCCGGCTTTTTCTTCACCGACACCACTTTTCCGAGCTGGAACACCAGGGCATTCTGCCGCTGGTCTACCGTATACATGCTGCCGCTCAGCACCACCAGAACAACCACCAAAATGATCAGTAACGATCCGAAACTTTTGTTCATGGCCGATCCTCCCGGTCACGGTTGCGTAAGGCATCGCGCGAGCGTGTGTCGACTGCCGCAGGGGCTGTCGCCGCCGGCGGCTGCGACAAGACTTCCGGCGCGCCACTGTAGGGCTGGCTGACAATTTGCTGCAACTTGTCGAGCGGTAAATACAGCAGGCTGTTGCCGCCTTTCTGATCCACCAATATTTTGCTTGTGTTGTTCATTACGGTCTGCATGGTGTCGAGATAGAGTCGCTGGCGCGTGACCTGAGGTGCTTTCTGATATTCGGCAAAAATCTGCGTAAAGCGGCTGGCTTCACCTTCGGCATTGGCGATCACCGACAGTTTGTAGCCATCGGCCTCGGCTGCCAGACGCGCCGCCATACCGCTGGCGCGCGGCACCACGTCGTTGAAATAGGCTTCCGCTTCGTTCTTCAGGCGTTCGCGATCCTGACCCGCCTTGACCGCGTCGTCGAACGCTGACTGTACCTGCTCGGGCGGCTGGATATTCTGCAGGGTCACCTGACTGATGCTGATCCCGATATTGTAACGATCGAGAATCTGCTGCATCAGCAACTTGGCGCGTGCTGCGATGTCAGCGCGGCCTTCATACAGCACGAAATCCATCTTGTTCTTGCCGACGATTTCGCGCATGGCGGTTTCGGCCACCTGCAGCACCGTGTCTTCCGGCGCGCGGTTGACGAACAGGAATTCCATGGGGTCTTTCAGGATGTACTGCACCGCAAATTGCAGGTCGATGATGTTTTCGTCGTCGGTCAGCATCAGTGACTCTTTCAGCACCTTGCTCTTGACGTTGTTGCGGTAACCGATTTCGACCGTGCGAACCTGATCGACGTTAACGATTTCACGTGCCTCGACCGGCCACGGCAGATGCCAGCGCGGGCCGGGTTCGGTGGTCTCGACAAATTTGCCGAAGCGCAGCACCACGCCACGCTCGCCGGTGTTGACAATGTAAAACCCGCTCGCCGCCCACATCAGCACCAGTACGCCGATCAGCAGGCCGATCAGTTTGCCGCCACCCGGCAACCCGCCCGAGGGAAAGCCATCTCCACCGCCGCCGCTGTCGCCCTTGTTGCCGAACATGCCGCCGAGACGCTCGTTAAGGCGCTTCCAAATCTCGTCCAGATCGGGCGGACCACTGTTCTTGCGGTTGTCTTTGTTGCCCCATTGCGGGTCATTCCAGGCCATAGTTTTGTGTTATGCAGAAAGAGGTTGGGGGAAGGGTTCATCCGACGCGCTGATTGTATGCTGAGCGCGACTGGCGACCAGTATCTCTGACAGGGCATCGCGCAAAAGCGCAAGCCCCGCGCCAGTTTGCGCGGAAACATATACGCTTTGAAGTTTACCATATTCATCGCGCCACGCTCCTGGCGCAACACCGGTCAAATCCAGCTTGTTATAGACGCACAACTGCGGCACGGCATCCGCGCCGATTTCGCTCAACACCTTTTCAACCGCCTCGATCTGGCGCTCACGCCCAATACTGGAGGAATCGATCACATGCATTACCAGATCAGCCTCGGCAGTGGCCTCCAGGGTGGCACGAAAGGCCGCCACCAGATCGTGCGGCAGATGGGTGATAAAGCCGACCGTATCCGACAGCACCACTTCCCCCACCTGCGGCAGGTACATTTTGCGGGTGGTGGTATCCAGCGTGGCAAACAGCTGATCGGCCGCATAAGCACCGGCGCGGGTCAGGGCGTTAAACAGGGTAGATTTTCCGGCATTGGTGTAGCCCACCAGCGCCACCGACAACACGTTCTGGCGCCCGCGAGAGCGTCGCTGGGTGCGGCGCTGCTTGCCCAGTTTGGCCAATCGCTCGCGCAGTGCCTTGACCCGTACGCCAATCAGGCGGCGGTCGGTTTCCAGTTGCTTCTCGCCCGGGCCGCGCATGCCGACGCCGCCGCGCTGGCGCTCAAGGTGGGTCCAGCCGCGCACCAGCCGGGTCGACATATGCTGAAGTTGCGCCAGTTCGACCTGCAATTTTCCCTCGGCGCTACGTGCCCGGCGGGCAAAAATGTCCAGAATCAGGCTAGTGCGGTCGATTACCCGGCAGTGCATGCGGCTTTCCAGATTGCGCTCCTGAGCAGGCGACAGTTCATGGTTGAAAATGACCACATCGGCTTCGGTGGCCGCGACCAGCTCAGCAATCTCATCCGCCTTGCCGCTGCCTACAAACAACGCAGCGTCGGGGCGGCTGCGCTTACCCAACACTTCGCCCAAAACCTCAAGCCCTGCGCCATTGGACAAAAGACGCAGTTCGGCCACACCTTCAGTAAAGTCCGGGGCACCCAAATCCAGCGCAACCAGGATAACGCGCTCGCCGCCCTCGTGCCGCTCAAACACGTTGGATTCCCCATGAACGGGTGAGATGGAGACGGGTTTCCGGGCTTGAGGCACACATCGCCGCGCCATCGCCTGGATGGCCTAAATGCTGGAAAAACGCAGTTATTTCAGGAAAGAGGGTATTCAAACAGAAAGTCCTGGAGACGGCAGCCTAGCAGCCAGCCGTCTATTCTAGATCAAGGGTACCTCTAAAAATTCAGAGTTCGCCCAAATGCAAGGCGCGGGAAAAATTTCGCAGCGCCGCATATGTTTGATATGTAAGCAAGCAATTTTTCCCGCAACGCGGCAGTTGGGATGAAATCTGGATTTTTAGAGGTGCCCTCAAGCCCGAATTCAGTCCATCCCACCTGCTTACACCAACGCATCAAGCTCCACAGCCCGCAAGCGTTCGGCTGCCAATTCCGGGTTGACCGTATTAACGAACAAGCCCGAACCCAGCTCGAACCCGGTCGGGATAGAGGTGCGGGGGCAGATTTCCAGATGCCAATGGTAGCTTGGCGCGTGCGCATCACGTTGCGCGTCATGCGGTACCGAATGCAGGAAATAATTGTATTGCGCACCACCAATGACCGCATCAAGCCGTGCCATAGTCCGTTTCATGACCCGTGCCAAGTCAGCCCTGTCTTCTTCGCGCATATCGACAAAGTCAGCTTGATGCACGAGCGGCAAAATATGAACCTCCCATTCATAGCGGCTGGCAAACGGTTTGATCGCGATGAATTTTTCGCCCCGCTCGACTACATACTGGCCCACGCTTATTTTTCGGCGGACCGCACCCGAATTACGGTCGTAAATCGTTGCTTCAAAAGTCAGCGCTTCGTCGATCAAGGCACAAAAAATGCAGTGATGGTGTTTGGCGAAATGCTCGGCGCTATTCTTTACTTCAGCATCGACGTTTTCCGGCACCACCGGCATCGCGATCACCTGGCTGTGTGTATGCGGGATTGACGCGCCAGCCGCCGGACCGAAATTCTTGAAAATCAACACATACTTCAAGCGATTATCTGAGGCGTACAGCTGCTGCATGCGCGTCTGATACACGCCAAACAACGCCTCGAGATGACTTGCCGACATTTCATGAACGGCGATACCGTGCTCGTAGTGATCGATGATGACTTCATGCCGGCCATAACCATCGATTGTTTGCTGCAGACCGAAGGAAAAATTCGACTGCGACCGGTCGTCACCCAACACGGGATACAGGTTTTCGACCATACGGATATCCCATTCCCCCTCCGCTGGCCAGGACATGATCAGAGGTGGGGTTTTATGTTCGTTGCCACGACAGAACGGACAGGTTTCGACGTGCTTGCGGGTATCTCGCGGCGCCAGCTCCTCAGCTTTTTTCGGGCGCATGCTGCGCGCCGTTGCCACCAAAACCGACTCGCTCGGCACGATGGGGTTGGTACGAATTTCGCGAACTTCGTTCGACTCGGGGGCTTTCGGATCTGACATTCGGTTTCTCCTCTGTCGGCTAGCTTAATTCAGCATGACGTCACTGTCGGTTCATAATATTTATGCCCCCTGTCACGCAATTTATCCTCGCCCGCACCAAGGCCTTACGTTGACGAAGTCCGATCCTGCGCCGACAATCACTTTCTTTTGCAGCACTTCCGGAGCCCATCCCTATGGATATCGATAAAACCCTGCAAGATGAACAACGCATCATGCGCATGATGCGCAAGACACTCACCTCCATCGTGCGCGACACCGCACCCCGTGACGGCAATCCCAGTCCGTTGTCCGAAGCCTCAGTGCTCAACATCAAGGACTGCCTGCTGGTGATTTCCAATCGGGAAGCCGAACTGGCCCAGTTGACTGGACGTACGCTGGAAGAGCGCCCTCACTACACCGATGAGACACCCAATTCTCACGCGGTCAATATCAGCAGCATTCCCAAGAAGACCCATTAAGAACCTTGCAACGCGAAGACTTCATTTTAGGGCACCTCTAGTCCGTCATGCCACAAGCAACCAGCCTGTTTACTGATATCGAATCCAGCGTCGTCGGCACCTCGGCAGTGGTGGTCTTTTCCCCATCAGGCAAAAAACGCACACGTTTTCCTGAAGGCGTGGTGGAAATTTATGCCAGTGAAGCCGAAGCCCTGGCGCACGCCGACCCGGACAAGAGCCGCCACGCCGCCATTGCCAGCGGGCCGTCACGTTCATCCGAAGGGTTCAAACTGTTTTATCTGGTGCGCTGGCTCGACTGAGCGTGGTTGTTGCCGATTTATCGGCTTTACAACCACGGCCTGCCCCTTGCGGGCGGAGCCTTGTCCAACGAGGTATGGGCCTGAAGGTGGCGCGTATTTCCAGCCAGAAGTGAGCCTGAAGGGTTAAGTTTTAGCTTGAAATGCTGTCGGCCTGAATATCGCAAGGAACTCCGGGGTTAGTGCGTATCTTGACTCCATCTAGTATCCGCCATCAAAAAACAGCAACGCCTACATGAGCGGGCGTTGGGTGGATGCTCCCTTTATAGACCAGAGTTCTTTTATGGGACCGGCGCAGCGACCATGCGCCGGTTTGGGTCCAGCTTGCTGAATGAATACGCCAAACACGCAGGAACAACAAAGGCCCGGCAATGGCCGGGCCTTTGTCGTTACATCATGTGGCGCAGGTGCTTAACGCACGCAGCCGCGACAGAAGAGATTGATGATCGCGAGCAGCACGACCGAACCGATCAACGACATCAGCAACCCTGGTAAACTGAAGTTGCCATCGCTAATGTCGCCGCCACCGAAGCCGAGCACGCCGCCGAGGAACGTGCCGACAATTCCGACGATGATATTGAGGAAGGTGCCCTGCTGGCCACCCAACCGATGATGCCGCTGACAATCAGCCAAATGATGAAACCCATCACGTTCGCTTCACTTTATTGAGCCTGCTCAATTAACCAGGCGTGACGTGCCGCGATGTCGCAACGGTTCTCAGGCCAGTAGGTCTGCTGGGATGTTGCCGCCATTGTCAGCCAGCTTCTGAAGCACGGTTTTGTGCAGCCACATGTTCATCTGCGCCGAATCGGCCATCTTGGCGGCGGGGCAACCCAGCTCGATCGCCAGTTCCTTGCGCGCGCTCAGGCTGCTGTCCAGACCCAGCAGCTTCATCAGATCGACGATGGATACCCTCCAGTTAAGTTTTTCCGGGTTCGCTGTGGCCATTGCCTCCAGCTTGGCGACGACATCAACTATGTTGATCGCCGCCGGGGCCGTTTGTGGCACGCCAGGCGCGCCGGCCGCAGGCGGTTTTTGGGCGGCTACGTCCTTCTTGTCATCACCGAAACCGAGTTTGGCCAGGATGTTGCTAAAAATACCCATTTCATTCCCCTTGAAGGTTGATTGAACGCATGGCACTCTTCAGCCGCATCGCCATACTTAACATGCCAATTTACGTTTAATTATGGTAGTTACTTAAACATACCTAAAACGCTTGAAAGCATGTTACCAGAATCATTACCAGAATCAGCACCCACCGCAAAGGGCGTGGAAAGACGATGAAGCGAGGAAAAGGCGCCAAAACAAGCTCGGAAAACGGGCAGTTTCGGTATTTGCAGCGCAACGAAAAAACAGGATTCTGAAAAAATCGGTCTGCTTGTTTAGGACGGGATAAGAATCGCTATTTATAGAAGTACCCTAAATTGACTCTGACCCGTGACTTCCTGGCTTTCATTAATAAATGGGGTTTAATGCAAAATCAATCAGTCTGACCCCATCGATCTTTTTATCTTCCGTCTTTTAGGATGGACACTTTACGTTAGGATTTCAAACATGAAACAGATTGCGCTCGCTCTAACGTTCTTTCTCGTTCCTAGCATTGTTGTCGCTGGAATTCCGGATCTTGTTTGCCAACAATTGCGAGTAGCACACGTTGACCCACAAACACTCAAAAGTAGCGAATACGATAGCAGAGATCGTTATCGTTTTAAGTCCGGTAAATTATTCTTGTCTAGCCCTGAACGTACCGAGTACCTTTATGGCTCCGTTACAGAAAGTGAACCAATGCGCTTTGTCTCAGGGCACAAGACCATTTTATTTGAAGACGAAAAACTTGAGCATGCAGTCTTCGTTCACGTATACAAAGATGAGGTTCGGGTTTCTAGATCGAGCTGCACAAGAACCTAACCCTACGTTCAAGCGGGACGCCGCAAAAGCGCGGCGCCCCTTAACTTTACGTGGGGCGTCATGCCGCAGCGAACAGAAGAGATAGTCCTATGAAACGAGAAGTCAGCCGAATGAAGACGCTTCCAGCCTTTCGCATCGACGTGGCCGAACTCGGCTTGTTGTGGGGAAGGCTAGTCGCACTGTTCAACGATCCGTCTAGCGTTAGCGGTTTAATCACGCTGGAACTACCGAGGAACTTGCAAAACTCGTCGTGCATGGGGATTTAATCGCCGTCTTCGGCAAGACGGAGGAGCGTAGGCGCCCATTTCTGGCATGATGAAGTTTCTCAAGACAACACCACAACGCCCACAAAATGAATGCTAGCGGACGCGACCTGATCATGCAACGCTGGAATACGATCCAGCACGATTTAATACCGGAATTGAAGCGCGAATGCGGCGGACTGACGCCGAAGCTGGAAAAGCTGGTGTACATCCTGGACTGGGTGCGCATCGAAGAATGGTCGGTGTCAACCTGGCAGGGAATCGGTCGCAAGCCACATGACCGTAGCGCGCTGGCCAATGCCTTCGTCGCAAAGGCGGTGCTGGGCCTGTCCACAACCAGGGCCTTGATCGAGCGGCTCGCGATGGACCGTGTCTTGAAACGGCTGTGCGGCTTCTCGATGTGGAAGCCGGTCCCGGACGAAGCGACCTTCTCGCGTGCGTTTGCCGAATTGGCGCAGGCTAAACTGGCCGAGCGCGTGCACGAGGCGACGGTCAAGAACTACCTGGGTGATGCGCTGATCGGGTGCATCAGCCGCGACGGCACAGCGATCGAGGCGCGCGAGAAGCCGGCGAAGAAAGTGACAGACACGACGGCACCAATGGAAGGGAAAGCGCGCCGGGGCCGGCCGCGTAAAGACGAAGTACGCCCGGCGAAGGTGAATCGGATTGAGCAACAACGGAGCCAGATGCTGGCGGCGATGCTGCGCGACTTACCCACGATCTGCGATCGCGGCACGAAGTGCAACGCGCAAGGGTACAAGAATTCGTGGAACGGCTACAAGTTGCACATCGATACCGCCGACTGCGGCGTGCCGGTGAGTGTGTTGCTGACCAGCGCCTCGGTGCACGACAGCCAGGCGGCCGTACCCCTTTCAACGATGACGGCGTCGCGCGTGACGAACCTGTACGACCTGATGGACGCAGCGTACTGCAGCGCCGAATTGCAAGAGCACAGCCGGAGCCTGGGCCACGTTCCACTGATCGACCATAATCCGCGCGGCGGCATGAAGGATGAGTTCGAACCGGCCGACGCCATCCGCTACAAGGAGCGCACCCAGGCTGAGCGGATGAACGGGCGACTGAAGGATGAATTTGGCGGGCGCAACGTGCGCGTTCGCGGTCCGGAAAAGGTGATGTCGCACCTGATGTTCGGCATGTTGGCGCTGACGGCGGATCAGTTGATGCGCTTGTTCACGTAGCGCCGAGGCGGCAACACGGAAAAGATCGGGAGATGGGATGGTCGCAAGGCGCGGCCCCTGGAGTCATGGACGCAATAGATTGAAAACAGGGGAAAATGATGATGTAGCCAGGCTCGACGCGGAAATTTGACGCTACCAACTCACAAAAATGCGCTGCGATGGCGATTAGCACCGATCACGTCCCGTCGTTCAAGGAGTTTTGCAAGAGGCTCTACCGTCTGAGACGCTGAAGTTTGACAACTTCGACGAGATGAAGAACTATCAGACGCTTCCATCGACTGTCACAAACTTCTCTCTGTTCATTATGGAAGGTGGGCGTCATATCTCGATTCGAACGACCGGCATCATCGGTACGAAGCCACAGGTCAGCGTCGGAGGAGAGACGGAAGCATGGTGCGCAGGCGCTGTGGAGACCGTGTTCGTCTTCTTTGTTCAACACAAAGCGTCGTACAGCTGGTTCATCGCCGCGCCTGTCGGCTGGCTGCTGGTATTGCTCATCTACGGAGTTGGCTTAGCATTGATCTTCTTCGCCAAAGACGTCAAGGTTCCCTTGCCCGCATTAGTCGGATGGCTTTCTCTCATTGTTACGTTCACACTGCTCTACGTGCTGCGAGCTAAGCTATTCCCCGTGACCGTCCTATCAGTACGAAGCGGCGACGGCTTTTTTAGGCGTCATGTTGCAGAGCTCAGTCTTCTTGTAGCAGTGCTATCCGCCCTGCTCACAGTCATCGGCTGGTTTTTCGTAAAGTGACGCCCAACCCTGCATTCGAGCGGGACGCCGCAAAAGCGCGGCGCCCCTCAATTTTACGTTAGGTCACAAAATGATCACGAAAATCACAATTGCGCTTCTCTTTGCAGTTCTCATGCCAACAGTTTCTGCTGCGGAAGGCGTTCTCGTCATTGGTGGAGGCGTACATTCCTGTGGCAAATGGTTGGAGCTAAAGAATGATCGTGCAAGTCGTTACCAATTCCAGCAATGGATTTCGGGCTACATAAGTGGTAGCAACTATAGTAATCCTCGTAAACAGTCCGCTCCTCCTGACATTGAATCCGTTATGGTTTTTGTCGATCAATATTGCAAGAACAATCCCCTTCACTCTGTGGCATCAGCGGCAGCGGCTGTCGTACAAGAAACAGGCGGGCCAAAAGCGGAACACAAGTGGAAACGCTAAGTGACCTAACTAAGTTTTCAACCGGACGCGGTGATACGGCGCACCGTTTCCTGGCATCTCGGAGCCCGCGCCGGTTAAAACGGCGTTAGGCATTCAATATGTACAGCCAGCAAGACTACATCGATCTGATCATCCCTCACCGATTAGGGATGATCGAGATCATGCTATTCGCTCTTACCGAAATGCGACAAACCATCGAACCTAAAAAAATGATGGTGTATGTTGATGACAAGCCTTGTTTCAAAGGTCTTGAAACTGCGTTTACAAATCCAGCCATAGAAGCGGGAATTATTAATTGTAGAGCCATGCTTGAGTTTCTTGGGCTGCGTCTTAAAAAGGACAACCCATCGGAATTAGAAACGCGTCCAAGTAGCACATATGATGATGACTTGCACATTGAGGATTTCAAAAAGGCCGATGTGGCTCTAGAAAAAGTTACCCCCGAAAAGGTAAGAAGGTTATCAATATCGGACAGAGAAAAGGGGGTACGAGCGTTAGCCAGGCTGCTACACATTAGCAACAAAGAGATTGCGCATCCTACCTTGGGGCGCCAAGGCGAAGATGATGGGACTGACGTAGAACTTATCGTTATTGGCGGGAAAGGTATTCGAGCATTGACGGTAAGCTACTTTTATACACCGCTAGGGCTTAATCCACCTCCAAAGCTGATTGAGCATGCCTAACCCTGCGTTCAAGCGGGACGCCGCAAAAGCGCCAGAAATGGCAGAAATGGGGTCAGACACGATATTTTCTTTACAGGAGAATCTTCCGATTGACCGACCCCACGCACGCTTTGCGCGCACGCATTAATCCCATTCAACATGGCTCCCCCTCCCCTTGCGACTTGTTTTATTGTTTGTTCTTCCGCAATCCGGCTTGCGTACGTTGCGCGACCGTAATGTGGTCCACACTCTATTCGAGAGTTTCAGATTCATCAAATACTTACTGTGGGGCGGGGTGGTTGCCGGTTCATCGCTTGGTTCATGGTTCTTGCTGCTTTAGCCGCTACAGACATGACTGCCCCTTTATGCCTTTATGCCCTTCAGGGTACTTCAGGGTGCTTGCGGATGGAGCCGCGCCGGGTTGATTTTCTGAGGCGCGTTCAGCTTGCGCCGTGGACCTTACGCCGCACCCGCTTCTTGCGCCTCATCCGTGTTGCTTCACTCTCTGAGAGCGGGCCACGCGTTTTGCCTTCATAGGGGTTTTTGCCTGTATCTTCCTTGACCTGAAT
>JBKJIS010000069.1:0-5035 GCA_046598305.1 Thiobacillus sp. | reverse complement strand
CAACGGCGCCGGCAAATCGACGCTGCTGACGGTGCTGGCCGGGCTCGCCGCCCCTGCGCACGGCCGGGTCACGCTCGATGGCCACGCGCTCGACACCCTGCCGCCACTCACCCGCGCGCAGCACATCGGCCTGTTGCCGCAGGGAGACGAAGGCGGATTTTTCGGCAGTGTCAGCGATTTTGTCGCGCTCGGGCGCTTCCCTTTTGGCCATGCTCCCGGGGATCTGACGCAGCATCTTGCGGACTGGGAACTCGCCGAACTGGCCCGGCGCCCGCTCGATACGCTGTCGGGTGGTGAGCGCCAGCGTGCGCGACTGGCGCAACTGGCGGTGCAAGCGCCGAGCATCGCCCTGCTGGACGAGCCGCTGACCCACCTGGATCCCGCCCATCAGGCCCGGCTGCTGGCCTGGGCACGTGCACAAGCCCATGCCGGCCGGGCCGTGGCGTTGACGCTTCACGATCCCAACTGGGCCGCCAACCACTGCGATCGCCTGCTATTTTTATATGGCGACGGCTGCTGGAAACTGGGCAACCCGGCGGAATTACTCACGCCGGAGGCGCTGGAAGCCCTGTACGGCCCCGGCACGGCATCACTGTGGCGGCGGGAGGACGGAATCAAGCCTGTATAATCGCGGTCACCTCCACCTTTAATTTACCCATCCGCCTTCGTGCATCCCATGATTCGTCGCATCATCAATAAAATATTTGGCCGCAAATCACGCTCAGCCTCCGGCGCCCATATCCTGGCGCTCGCCGCACACGGCATCCGCCGCGACCAGCTTGACGACTGCGCGCTGAAAACCTGCGAAACCCTGGCACACGCTGGCTACAAGGGCTATCTGGTGGGCGGCGCGGTGCGCGATCTGCTGCTGGGCAAGACGCCCAAAGATTTCGACGTCGCAACCGATGCCACCCCGGAAGAAGTGCGGCGTTTGTTCCGCCGTTCACGCATCATCGGGCGACGCTTCCAGATTGTTCATGTCATGTGTGGCCGCGTGACCATCGAAGTCACCACCTTTCGCTCAAACGAGCAAAAAGAAACGGACGAAGCAGACGAACGGCCCACTGATGAACATGGCCGCCTGTTGTCGGACAACGTATTCGGCAGCATGGCCGACGACGCCGCACGCCGCGACTTCACCATCAACGCCCTCTATTACGACCCCTTGCGCGAGGAAGTGCACGACTACTTCGACGGCGTGGCCGACTGTAAAAAGCGGGTGCTGCGCATCATCGGCGACCCCGAAACGCGCTTCCGCGAAGACCCGGTACGCATGCTTCGCGCCGCGCGCTTTGCCGCCAAGCTCGACTTTCATATCGACTCCGACACGCGCAAGCCGGTCGCCACCCTGGCCCCATTGCTTTCCAACATTCCGCGCGCGCGCATTTTCGACGAAGCATTGAAACTGCTGATGTCCGGCCATGCTTTACGCGGCGTACACCAGCTGCGCGCCGAGGGCCTGCATCACGGCATGCTGCCGCTGCTCGACACCATCCTCGACGACCCCACCGGCTCACGCTTCATCAACGCCGCACTCAAAACCACCGATGCGCGCATCGCCCAGGATAAACCCGCCTCGCCGGCCTTTCTGTTTGGCACGCTGTTGTGGCCACAGGTGCTGCAGCGCTGGCAGGCGCTTGAAGCCGGCGGCGAAAAACCGCAACCTGCCCTCTTCATGGCGATGGACGAAGTGCTTGACGCGCAGCGCGGCCAGCTCGCTATTCCGCGCCGTTACGATGGCATGATGAAAGAGATCTGGGCGCTGCAACCGCGCTTTGAACAACGCAGTGGTCAACGTCCGTATCGCCTGCTCGAACACCCACGCTTTCGCGCCGCCTACGACTTTTTGTTGCTACGCGCAGAGTCCGGCGAGATCGATGCCGAGATGGGCGAGTGGTGGACGCGCTTCCAGGAAGTCGACGATGAAGCGCGCGAATCGATGCTTAAGACCGACAGCGCCCCCAAGCAGCGCCGTCGCCGCAAACGCAAAAACCCCGGTGATTCAACAGGCCCAGCCACGGGTGAAAACGAACCCACATGAGCGTGATTGCGACCATCGGGCTGGGGGCCAATCTTCGCGACCCTGCAGCGCAGGTTGAATATGCGCTGGCCGAGCTC
The DNA here is from genome assembly GCA_046598305.1 of Thiobacillus sp. Lineage (GTDB taxonomy): Bacteria > Pseudomonadota > Gammaproteobacteria > Burkholderiales > Thiobacillaceae > Thiobacillus. The sequence goes on along the minus strand of JBKJIS010000069.1, from coordinate 2,917 downwards.
GGTCGCCTGCCTGGCACCCGTTTGACTGCACATTCCTCGTTGTATGCCTCTGCCCCCGTGGGGTATGTTGACCAGCCTGACTTCATCAACGCCGTCGCCCAGGTGGAAACCACCCTCGCGCCGCGCGCACTGCTGGACGCATTGCTCGACATCGAACACCGACATGGTCGCGAGCGCAGCTTTCGCAATGCCCCGCGTACACTGGATCTTGACCTGCTGCTGTATGGGCACGCGCACTTTCATGAAGAGGCCCTCACGCTGCCACACCCACGCATGTGTGAGCGCGGCTTTGTGCTACTGCCTTTGCTTGAGATCGCGCCCGGCACCGTCATTCCAGGTCGCGGCCCCGCTGCCGACTGGCTTGCAGGCTGTGCCGACCAACACATTACCGTCCTCCCACCGCCTGCTGCGGCCGTCAACGCATGAGTCTTAACCGGTATCGTTACATCGTCGTCGAAGGCCCAATAGGCGCGGGAAAAACCAGCCTCGCGCACAAGCTGGCCGAACATCTGAGTGCCAACATCCTGCTGGAAAACGCCAGCGATAACCCTTTCCTGCCGCGCTTTTATCAGGAGCCCAAGCGCTACGCGTTGCCCACGCAGTTGCATTTTCTATTCGAGCGATCACGTCAATTACGTGAGCTGACGCAGGGGGATTTGTTTCGTGCCGGCACCGTATCCGATTTCCTGATCGACAAGGACATGCTGTTCGCTCGCCTGAATCTGGACGACGACGAATTCGAGTTGTACCAAAAAGTGTATGCCGACCTGACCGTACAAGCGCCCACGCCCGATCTGGTAATTTACCTGCAAGCGCCCATCGACGCGCTACAGGAACGCGTCAAGCGGCGTGGGGTGGAATTCGAGCGCGGCATGGACGCGGGCTATTTGCAACGCCTGGCCAACAGCTATAGTGAGTTTTTTCACCGCTACGATGCGTCGCCGCTATTAATCGTCAATACCAGCAATCTCAACTTCGCCGACAGCGATGAAGATTTCGAACTGCTGCTGGAACGCATGACAAAAATGCGCGGTCCGCGCGAATTTTTCAGCCGCGCGTCGTAAACGCAGTTTCATCACGATGGCCATTACACTTTCCACACTCAAGGCGATGCGCGAGCGCGACGAGAAAATCGCCGTGCTCACCTGCTATGACGCAAGCTTCGCCCGCGTGCTCGATGCGGCCGAAGTCGACGTGCTACTGGTTGGCGACTCGCTCGGCATGGTGATCCAGGGCCACAGCTCGACGCTGCCGGTCAAGCTGGTCGAAATGAGCTATCACACGCGCTGCGTGGCTGCGGGTACCGAACGCGCCTTCATCGTCGCCGACCTGCCATTTGGCAGCTACCAGCCTTCGCCCGAGCGCGCCTACACCTCTGCGGCACGCTTGATGGCGGCAGGCGCGCACATGGTCAAACTCGAAGGCGGTGCGGTCATGCTCGACACCGTGGCCTTTCTCACCCAGCGCGGCATCCCGGTGTGTGCTCACATCGGTTTGTTGCCGCAATCGGTCAACCAGCTAGGCGGCTACAAGGTGCAGGGCCGCGAGGATGCTGCGGCCGCCCAGTTAGTGGCAGACGCACGTGCGCTGGAGTCTGCGGGTGCCGGAATGATCGTGCTGGAAATGGTGCCTGCATCCGTGGCAAAAACCGTCACCAACGCGCTGACCATCCCCACCATCGGGATAGGTGCAGGCGCTGCCTGTTCCGGCCAGGTGCTGGTGCTTTATGACATGCTGGGGATATACCCTCATGCGCCCAAGTTCTCAAAAAACTTTCTCGCCGGCAGCGATAGCATCGAAGCTGCGACACGCGCTTATGTCAGCGCTGTTAAAAACGGAAATTTCCCGACCGCAGATCACGCATTCTGAAGGGCGCCTGATGCAGATCTATCACACCGTAGCCGCGTTACGTACCGCCTGCTCCGGGCAGAAAAACATCGCATTTGTCCCGACCATGGGCAACCTCCATGCGGGCCACATCTCACTGGTTGAACTGGCGAAACAACACGGCCATCCCGTCGTCGCCAGCATCTTTGTCAACCCACTGCAATTTGGCGCTGGCGAAGACTTCGAACGGTATCCGCACACGCCGGATGCCGACTGCGCACTTTTGGAAGCGGCAGGGTGCGACATTGTGTTCGCGCCCGATGTCACCGAGGTCTATCCAGTGCCGCAGACATTTACGGCACGCCCGCCTGACAGCCTGACACAGGATTTGTGCGGCGCCTTCCGCCAGGGCCATTTCACCGGCGTGGCTACAGTGGTGTTGAAACTGTTCAATCTGGTTCAACCCAAAATCGCCGTGTTTGGCAAAAAAGACTTCCAGCAGTTGCGGGTCATTCGCGAACTGGTCCGGCAGTTCAACCTCCCCATCGAGATTCTGGCGGGCGACACTCTGCGAGAGGCCAGCGGGCTGGCAATGAGTTCACGCAATACTTATCTCAGCGAGTCAGAACGGTTCCAGGCAGCCCAGTTGCAGACCCAGCTTGCCGCCATCGTTGCCGCTATTGGGGCGGGTGAACGCGATTTTGAAGCCTTGTGTGCCACCGCCAGCCGCCACCTGAAAATGGCGGGCTGGCGCGTCGATTATGTTGCGCTACGCGACGCCACCACCCTGCAAGCGCCCACCTCCGGCAGCACCCGGCTTGTAATACTGGGCGCGGCCTGGCTGGGATCAACCCGGTTGATCGACAACATCGATTTTCCCCTGTTGGGGAATTTGCCCTAAAGTTTTATAATGGCTGTCCATTTTTCGTGAGGGCACCGTCATGCAAAGAACGATGCTCAAGTCCAAGCTTCATCGGGCAACCGTCACCCATTCCGAGCTGCACTACGAAGGCTCGTGTGGCATTGATGAAGCACTGCTGGACGCTGCACATATCCACGAATACGAGCAGATCCAGATTTACAACGTGAC
>JBKJIS010000283.1:0-3035 GCA_046598305.1 Thiobacillus sp. | reverse complement strand
GCTGGGAGACTTCCGTTTCGATGACGGTATGCATGTTTGTATGCTACGGCAATGCCGTATATTTGGCAATATAAAAATGTTCGGGTAGGTGCGCAGAAAATCTATGCCCAACAGATACAGCGATGCTACTTCATGCAGCTTCCCCCGGCGGTAGCGTGCGCGCCACCACCCAGCACGTCACCTCCCGTGCGCCTGCACGTTTCAACGTGGCAGCCAGTTCATCGAGACTGGTGCCGGTCGTCATCACGTCGTCGACCAGCGCGATGTGCTGGCCCTCAACATCCCCCCTGCAGGTGAACGCGCCGCGTACATTGCGTCGCCGTGCATCGTGTTTGAGCCTCATTTGCGGCGGAGTGTCGCGGATGCGCTGACAGCTGTTTATGTCGAGCATGATCCCCAATTGCTTGCTCACTTCACGGGCTATTTCGGTGGCATGGTTGAAGCCGCGCTCGCGGATGCGGGTTGAGTGTAGCGGCATGGCTATCAAGCGGTCGGGGTGGGAACTGGAGGCTACGGCCCGGGCAAGGCATCCACCCAGCGCCGGCGCAATAGCGAGCCGGCCATTGTATTTCAGACGTGGGATCAACCGGTCGAGCGGAAAGCTGTAGGCCAGCGCGGCAATAGTGCGGTCAAACGCTGGCTGGCGCGTGAGACAAGCGCCACATACTCGTCCCTCGGGTGTGGGGGTGGCGCATTGGGGACACTGTGCCTGGGTATGCCAGGGCAAGTCGTCAAAACAGCGTGGGCACAAGGCTTGGCTTTCCGCATTCGCACCGCATAACAAGCAGGAACGCGGGGTGAGTTGATTAAATATTGATCTGATGTTCAATTTTGGATTGAGGGAAATTTGACAGGGCCGGCGTAGCCCCCGAAAATCTGCGCCATGAAAACCAAACGTCTCATCACTGCTTCGTCCTCCCGGTTTGCTGCGCAGTTGTTCAACATCATTACCGTAGTGGTGCTGATGATTTCGCTTAGCGCGCTGTTGTTGGGCAAGCTGCTTGCCAGTCACAAAATCGGTTTTTTACCGTTCGTGCTGTCGCTGCCGCCCGTGATGCTTTGGCTGGGGGCATCCATATTTGTGTACGCCAGCATTGCGCACCACCCTAATCCACGCACCGCACATTACAACAAATGGGCAGGCTACCGGTATTACGGCGTAATGGGCAGCCTGGTGGTGTTCGGTCAGCCGATTTACGGGCTGCTAGGCGGCTGGATTGGCCTCATGCTGGTGTTGGGCCTGGCGGTGACGATTATCGTGCCGTGGGCGCTGTTTGATATTTACAGGGCTGCACGCGAACCGTGGGCTGATATGACGATAGAGGTGGCAATTTATGAATGACATGACGCACCCTGTGGCGCGCCTTTCCATGGCCGGGATCGAGGCACTGTTCGCGCTGCCATTTGCCGATCTGATGTTTCAGGCGCAGACCGTGCATCGGGCAAATTTTGACCCCAACAAGGTGCAGCTGTCGACGCTGCTTTCGATCAAGACCGGTGGGTGCTCCGAAGACTGTGGCTATTGCCCGCAAGCCGCACGTTATGACACCGGTGTTGAGAATCAGGGCTTGTTGAATCTGGACGATGTGCTGGCCGCGGCCAAAGCCGCCAAGGCTGCCGGCGCCTCGCGCTTCTGCATGGGTGCGGCGTGGCGCGGACCCAAGCAGCGCGATCTCGATCCGGTGCTCGACATGGTGCGCGCAGTCAAAGCGCTGGGGCTGGAAACGTGCGCCACGCTGGGCATGCTGAAAGACGGTCAGGCTGAACAACTGAAAGACGCCGGCCTCGATTACTACAACCACAATCTCGATACCGCGCCTGAGTTTTACGGCGACGTCATCACTACCCGTCAGTATCAGGATCGCCTTGATACGCTCGAACGGGTGCGCCAGGCCGACCTGCACGTGTGCTGTGGCGGCATCGTCGGCATGGGCGAGTCGCTCACCCAGCGCGCCGGTTTGATTGCGCAGTTGGCTGCGCTCGATCCGCAGCCCGAATCGGTGCCGATCAATCTGCTGGTGCCGGTCGAGGGCACGCCGCTCGCCAACACCGAGTCGCTCGACCCGCTGGAGTTCGTGCGTACCATTGCGGTGGCGCGGATTTGCCTGCCGAAAAGCTTCGTTCGCCTGTCGGCCGGCCGTCAGCAGATGAGCGACGCGGTGCAGGCGCTGTGTTTTCTCGCCGGTGCCAATTCGATTTTCTACGGCGAGAAACTGCTCACCACCGGCAACCCAGAGTGGACGCGTGACCAGCGCCTGTTCGAGACCCTGGGCCTGACCGCGTTGTGAGCTGGTTTGAATTGTGAGTAGCCCCGCGCTGACCCGTCTGCAACTCGGGTTGGCGGCGTTGAAAGCGGATCACCTCGAACGCCGGCGCCTGCTGCTCGATGGTGCGCAGGGCGCCCACGTCACGATCAACGGCCAGCGCGTCATCTCGTTTTGCAGCAACGATTATCTGGGCCTCGCCGCTGACCCGGCGCTGGTTCAGGCTGCGCACGCCGCGCTCGACCAGTGCGGCGTCGGCGCAGGCGCGGCGCACCTCATCACCGGCCATCACTGCTTCCATCACGACTTCGAAGTCGCCTTTGCCGACTTCGTCGGCAAGCCTGCTGCGCTGCTGTTTTCCACCGGGTATATGGCCAATCTGGGCGTGCTGACTGCATTGTGTGACCGGCACAGCGAGATCTTCGCCGACAAGCTCAACCACGCTTCGCTGGTGGATGCGGCCAAGCTTTCGGGGGCGAGCTTCACCCGGTTTCGTCATCACGATCTGGCGCAGCTCGAAGGCCAACTGGCAAGATGCTCCGCGCCAGAAAAAATGATCGTCTCCGATCTTGTGTTCAGCATGGACGGCGACATTGCGCGGGTTGATGCACTGCTCGATCTGGCCGAGCGATACGATGCCTGGCTCTATCTCGATGATGCGCACGGTTTCGGCATACTCAATGACGGTCGCGGCGGCTTGACCGAGCGCGCCCGCGCCAGCGACCGCGTGATTTATCTGGCCACGCTGGGCAAGGCAGCGGGGGTGTCGGG
>JBKJIS010000220.1:0-9623 GCA_046598305.1 Thiobacillus sp. | reverse complement strand
GGTCGCCCATCCTCACCCGCTGCATGGCGGCAGCATGGACAACAAGGTGGTGACCACGCTAGCCAAAGCAGCCAACGAAGCAGGCTGGGTATCGGTGCGCCCCAACTTTCGCGGCGTCGGCATGAGCGACGGAGCATTCGATGCCGGTATCGGCGAAACCGACGATTTGCTTGCGGTTGCACGCTTTGTCGAGGCCAGTTATCCGGGGCTGCCTTGGGCTTTGGCCGGATTTTCATTCGGCGCCTTCGTCCAGCACCGGCTTCGCCAGCAACTTGATGCGCGCCGGCTGATTCTGGTTGCGCCAGCGGTCACTCTGTACGCGTTTGATCCGGTGCCAGCCGACACCGTCGTCATCTATGGCGACGCCGACGAACTGATCCCGCCCGCCGCCATTCAACGATGGGCCGAGCAGCAACACCTGACGCAAAAAGTCATTCCGCAGGCCGGACATTTTTTTCACGGAAAACTGAAAGAGCTTAAGCAGGCTTTCATGGAGGCCTGCCCATGCTGAAGGTGCGCGGGCTCACCAAAAAATATGGTGACACCGAGGTCTTGCGCGGCCTTGACCTGACGGTCCAGCGGGGTGAGTGTTTTGGTCTATTGGGTCCCAACGGTGCCGGCAAAACCACCACACTGCGATTGTTGCTGGGCTTGATCGAACCCGACAGTGGCAGCATTGAACTGGCCGGTTTTAGCGTGCCAAAGCATGCACGCGAGGCGCGGATGAAAGTCGGCGTAGTGCCACAGATGGACAACCTCGACCCTGATTTCAGCGTGCGCGAAAACCTGTTCGCCTACGGCCGTTACTTCGGCATGGAGAAATCCGCCATCGCTGCGCGCGTACCCCATTTACTGGAATTTGCCGGATTGGCGAACAAGGCCGATGCGCAGATCACGCACTTGTCGGGCGGGATGAAGCGGCGGCTCACCCTGGCTCGCGCGCTGATACACGACCCCGACATCCTGTTTCTCGACGAGCCCACCACCGGACTTGATCCACAGGCGCGCCATCTCATCTGGCAAGGGCTGCGTCAACTGATCGCTGACGGCAAAACCATCGTGCTGACTACGCATTTCATGGACGAAGCCGAGCGGCTGACCGATCGCCTTGCTATCCTCGACCATGGCTGTCTTGTCGCTGAAGGGGCACCACGTGCATTGATTGAATCGCACATTGAACCGGTCGTGGTCGAAATATTCGGCGAAGGCCTGGCTGACTGGACGCGCAATCACGCGGCAAGCTTGTGCCAACGGTTTGAAACCGTCGGCGAAACGCTGTTCTGCTATGTCAATAACGCCGACAAGGTGGTCGACGCCTTAAACCATGCCCCGACGCTGCGCTACCTGCATCGTCCAGCCAGCCTCGAAGACGTTTTTCTCAAACTTACCGGGCGCGATTTACGTGATTAAGCGACTCCATCTGCCCGAATTATCATGGCGTTTTATCCCGGTGTGGCACCGCAACTACCTGGTGTGGAAAAAGCTCGCCATTCCGGCCATTCTCGGCAATCTCGCCGACCCGATGCTGTACATGCTGGGCTTAGGCTACGGCCTCGGCAGCCTGCTGCCGGATGTCGGCGGCATGCCCTATCTCACCTTCCTCGCCGCCGGCACGGTGGCCTACAGCACCATGAACGCCGCCACCTTCGAAGTGCTGTATTCGAGTTTTTCGCGCATGCACGTGCAGCGCACTTGGGACGCCATCATGAACGCGCCGATGACGCTCGACGACGTGATGCTGGGCGAGCTGACCTGGGCGGTATCGAAAAGCCTGCTGTCCGGGCTGGCGATCCTGGCGGTGATTTGGGGTTTGGGATTGTTCGGCAATTTCTGGATGACACTATGGATCATCCCGGTAGTGGCGCTGGTCGGATTCTGCTTCGGCGGCATGGGACTGGTGATGAATGCGGTGTCGCCCAGCTACGATTTCTTTCTCTATTACTTCTCGCTGGTAATCACGCCGATGGTGCTGCTGTGCGGCGTGTTCTTCCCGGTGTCGCAACTGCCGGAATCAGTTCAGAGCGTCTCGGCATGGCTACCACTGACCCACGCAATCGATCTGGTGCGTCCGCTGGTGGTCGGCAACGTGCCCGACAACATTGTGCTGCACGTCGTCGCGTTGCTGGTTTACGGCAGTATCGGCTACGTCATCGCGCTGACGCTGACGCGCCGCCGGCTGCTGAAGTAATCAGGCTCGAATCATCAAACCCCGGCTGCCTGCTGGTCGGCGTGGTAGCTCGAGCGCACCATCGGTCCGCAGGCGGCGTGTTTGAACCCCATCGCCAGCGCTTCCTGCTCGAACTGCGCAAAGCGTTCGGGGGGAACGAAGCGCAGCACCGGCAGGTGGTGCTGCGAAGGTTGCAGGTACTGGCCCAGTGTCAGCATGTCGACGTCGTGCGCGCGCAGGTCGCGCATCACTTGCAGGATTTCATCGTCTTCCTCGCCCAGTCCCAGCATCAGGCCGGATTTGGTGGGGAGGTCGGGATGGCTCAGTTTGAAATCTTTGAGCAACTTCAATGAATTCGCATAGTCGGCGCCGGGGCGTGCGGCCTTATACAGGCGCGGCACGGTTTCCAGGTTGTGGTTCATCACGTCGGGCGGCGCGCTATTAAGTATGTCGAGTGCTTTGTCCAACCGCCCGCGAAAATCGGGGGTTAGAATCTCGATCCGGGTGGACGGCGATTTTTCGCGCACGGCGGCAATGCACAGCGCGAAATGCCCGGCGCCGCCATCGCGCAGATCATCGCGGTCAACGCTGGTGATGACGACATAGTTCAATCCCATCAACGCGATGGTTTCGGCCAGGTGGCGCGGCTCGTCGACGTCCGGCGGCAGTGGCGTACCGTGGCCGACATCGCAGAACGGGCAACGCCGCGTGCACAAGTCGCCCAAAATCATGAAAGTAGCGGTGCCGCTGCCGAAACATTCGCCCAGATTCGGGCACGAGGCTTCCTCGCATACCGTGTGCAGATTGGCTTCGCGCAGAATGCCTTTAAGCCGTGCCACGTTGGGGACATTATGCGACTTGGCACGGATCCACGACGGCAAACGCATGCGCGGCTGCGGCACGATCTTGATCGGGATGCGCGCAGTTTTTGCTGCGCCCTTGTGCTGAATGGGATCTGCCATAATTGACTCGGAACAACATTGAATCCGGATTTTAGCCTATGCGATTGCTATCCCTAACCCTGCTGGCTTTGTGGGGGCCCGCTGTGAGTGCTGCGGAATCCAGCGTGGACCCGGACACGGGGCTTGCCAGTTGGCAAACCGAGCAAGCGGGTATTCAGGTTCGTCTGACCCAGATCAGCCCCGACCAGGCACGTGCCTTTTATCTCGCCCGCGGCTTTTCTGCTGCAGCAACGGAACGCTACGTCGCTGAGTGCGTCTTCATGACTGTGGTACGCAATGTCGGTGACACTACGATCTTGCATCGTTTGGCCGACTGGCGCTATGTGCTATCCGGTCAGCCGCCACAGACGATCCGCAGCAAAACCGAGTGGGAGCGGATTTGGAAAAAAATGGGCGTGAACGAGTCCGCGCGCATTGCCTTCAGTTGGGCACAAATCCCCACCACGCAAACCTTTGCGCCGGGCGACTGGAATCAGGGGATGACCACATACAGCGTGCCACGCGACACATCCTTCGACCTGCGATTAATCTGGCGAGCCGATGGAAAAACCCGTACAGGCCTGATTGAAAAGGTGAGGTGCAGCCATGAATAAATTGAAGCGCTGGGTGGGGCAGATTGTTGTACTCGGCCTCATGTCCGGCTTGCCTGCCGCAGGGGTGGCCGCAGAGGTGGCCGCAGCGCTGCCACCTCTGTCTCACAGCCTGACAAAGCGCACGCCCAAGCCTGCCCCGGCATTAAAGCTGCGCGACATGCAGGGCGCAGCACACGACCTGTCTCAACTCAAGGGACGCGTGGTGCTGATCAACTTCTGGGCGACCTGGTGCCCACCTTGCCGGCGCGAAATGCCATCGATGGAACGCTTGACGCAACACCTGAAAGGGGAAGACTTCAGCGTGCTGGCAGTCAACGTGGGTGAGAGCGCGAATGACATCGAGCTGTTCACCGGCCAGCTGGATGCCGACCTGAGCTTCCCGATACTGCTCGATCGCACCAGTCAATCCATGCAAGCCTGGAAAATTTCCGGCTTGCCAACAACCTATCTGGTCGACAAGAAAGGGCGCGTGGTGGCGGGCGCGATTGGTGGCCGCGAGTTCGACCATCCCGACATGGTCAGGGCGATCCGGGCCATGCTCAAACCATAACGGCTCAAACAGTAATCAGACCTGAACCCAAACCTGTCCGGCTTCAATTTTCACCGGATAGGTTTTTATTGGCTCGTCGGCAGGGTCGCAGGTGGGTTGACCGGTGACGAGATCAAAGTAGCTGCCGTGCAGCGAGCACTTGATCTTGTTGTCCTTGATGCAACCCAGGTACAACGAATAATCCTCGTGGCTGCACATTTCATCGACCACATAATGCGTACCGCCGGCATTGCACAGCAGCAGGCGGCGGCCATCGATGACGACGCGCTTCATCTCGGCTGGCTTGAGTTCGTCGGCAGCGGCAATGGCTACGAATTCGCTCATTTCAACGTACCCGTGCGGCGGCTTTGCCGGAATCCAGCGCGGCCCGGATCTGCGTGGCGGCGTCGGCAATGCTGGCGGCACGGCCCACGTGATGCAGGATGATCGAGCCGGCCAGCACCAGCGAGTCGTAGGTGGCGTTCTTGTCGCCCTTCAAGGCCTGCATGCCGGCTTCTGCGGCGGCGCGTGCCGTTGCATTGATGTCAATTGCAGCGACGATTTCATCCGCACCTTCTTCGGTGACCACACTACCGGGCAGCGGCACCGCACGCACCGGCTGGTCAATGCCAAGTGCGACCGGATCCACCGTCGCTTCAATTTCGGCGCCCTTGTCGTGATACTGGAAATATTTTCCGGTTTGGCGCAGTGACGGTATCACCCCACCCTCGACACCGCGCACGATACACGCGGTATCAAACCCGGCTTCGCGCGCGAGATCGGCGTACACCGGCGGATAGGGCTTGTGCACGTAACCGGTGACGAAATGAGTTTTCAGTTTGCCCATGATCGGCTTGGACAACACCTCCACCGTGGTCAGCACCTGGCGTTTGATCATTTGTGAACGCAGCGGAATCAGCTTGTGCATGCCAGGGTTGGACTGCGCCTGATCGACATAAGACCAGCCCAATGATGGATCACTCAAACGCGCAGCAGCCTCGGTTGGCGTCAAATTCACCGGCACCCCGGCCGCTTCCAGCACATGGCGCGCAGTAACCCCGTATTTGGGTCCAACCTTGTCCAGACCATGATTGACCACATGCACGCCCAGTTCAGCCAGCAGCGGGCCCAGAAAAGGGGCAGCCGGCAGGCAGCGCGTATAGCCATCATAGGGATCGCCAATATCGACCACTTCGTCCACGTCAGCGGTGACGCGCAGGGTGGTTTCGAGCACAGCGTCCAGCGCCCCGCGGTTTTCATCCTGCGTCTCACGCTTCATGCGCAGGGCAATAAAGAAAATGCCGACCTGGATTGGATCGATGGCATTGTCGATAATTGCCTTGGTGCCCAGATGGGCCTCGGTGCGACTGATGTTTTTGGACAGGTCAGGGCCAGTGGCAATGCGCTGGATGATAGACCGCATCAACAACTTGGGGTCGGTCGGCAGGGTGTCTGTGCTCATGAATTACTCCATTAGAAGGTGCAAGAATACTAATATCTGACTATTTTAGTCAACTATAGATCGACTCCTGCAACCGGCTTATCAGCGTCAGCCCCTGTGCCTGCGCAGTTTCCTGAATACCCAGATCCCTGGCTTGAGTGACGCGCATTCCAGCATAGCCGCAGGGATTGATGGCCGCGAAGGGGCGCAAATCCATATCCACATTCAGCGCGAGACCGTGATAGGTGCAGCCGTGTTTGACCCGCAAGCCGAGTGCGGCGATTTTCGCGCCATCGACGTATACGCCGGGCGCGCCCGCTTGTCTCATTGCTGTGACGCCCTGCGTCGCCAACAGGTCGATAACCCCCTGCTCCATCCGCGTGACCAGTTCGCGGATGCCGTAGCCGCGACGCCGCAGATCTACCAGCAGATAGGCAACCACCTGCCCCGGCCCGTGATAGGTGATCTGGCCGCCGCGGTCGATGGGAATAACGGGAATGTCAGTCGCTGCGATCAGATGTTCTGGCTTGCCCGCCTGGCCTTGGGTGTAAACAGGGGGATGCTCCAGCAACCAGAATTCGTCAGGCGTGGCGGGCGACCGTTGTGCGGTGAAAGCCTGCATCGCTCGCCAGGTCGGTTCATATTCAACCAACCCCAGGTGGCGAATGACCGCCTGATGAGGATCGATTTCCATCAGCTTGCTCACGCGGTATTCATGGCACTCAAAGTGCCATCTTCACCCAAGGGTGGGCCGTGATTTCTCGATACAAAGCATCCAGTTGGGGGCGGGAGGTGGCGCGTATGACGCAGGTCACCGACAGGTAGTTACCCCCGCTCGATGCACGCAACTCAAGGGTCTCCGCCTTGAAATCCGGCGCATGGCGCTGCACCAGTTCCACCATGGTTTGCGCAAAATCATCGCGCCGTTCACCCATGATCTTGACTGGAAAGTCGGTCGGGAATTTCAGCAGGGTTTCTTCTTCACTCATGCGCGCATCACCTGATGTTTGAATGTTTGATACAAGGTGTCCATCTGCCGAGCCAGCGGCCCCGGCACCCCTGCACCCACAGCCACGCCGTCCAGTTTCACGATGGCCATGATTTCCTTGGTAGACGAAGTCATCCACAGTTCGTCGGCGTTGCGCACCTCGGTTTCGGTAATCGCGCGAACCTCGTGCGCAATGCCGTGCGCTGCGGCGAGTTCCAGCACCAGATCATAAGTCACGCCCGTCAGCATCAGGTTCGAGGGCGGGGGCGCCAGCAATACACCGTTCTTCACCACAAAAATATTGCTCGCGCTCCCTTCGGTTAAAAAGCCATCACGCAGCATCACCGTTTCAGCACAGTCCACATCTGCCGCCTGCTGCCGCAGCAGAATATTGGCCAACAACGAGATGGCTTTTATATTGCAACGCTGCCAGCGATTATCGACAGCGGTAATCGCACACACCCCCGCCTTTTTTTGCGCGGCTGAGGCCGTTACCAACGGCTGGGCAAACATGAACACTGTCGGCGGCACACCGGCAGGAAAAACCTGATCACGCGGCGGCTGCGCTAACCCGGGCGACCCCCGAGTGACCTGAATATAGACTGATTGATCGACAAACTCCTGCTCGGCGATCAAGCGCACAATCAGATCGAGCCACGCATCCCGAAGCAGCGGATTGGCCAGACGGATGCCATCGAGGCTGGTTTGCAAGCGGCGCAGATGGCTATCCAGCCGAAATGGCTGCCTGGAATACACCGGTACCATTTCATACACACCATCCCCAAACACAAAGCCCCGGTCAAGCACCGATATTTTGGCCTCGGCGAGGGGCATGAACGCGCCGTTGAGGTAAATGCTCATTGACCAAAAAAGAGCCGGATCGAGTCCCAGCCACGTCCCAGGATGCCTGCCACACCAACGTCACGCAGGGCAAGCAGAGGGAAATCACCCAGCGACTTTCCATCCAGCGTCAACCGCAGGGTGCCCATGCGCTGCCCCCGATTAACAGGGGCAACGTATGGCTGATTAGTGATCACTTCGGCCTTTACCCGAGCGGAGCTGCCACGCGGGATCAGCAGATAAAAATCCTGCTCGAATCCCATGCTCACCGAAGCACGTGCACCCCGATAGAGCGAGGCCACCTTGACCGGTTGCTGCGCCCGGTAAAGCAGCACACTGTCGAAGTTTTCGAATCCATAGTTCAGCAGCTTGAGTGCTTCCTGAGTACGCTGCGCATCCGAGCGCGCACCAAGCACCACGGCAACCCGCCGTTGGGTGCCGCGCTGGCCCGCCGCCGCCATGCAATACCCTGCCTGCACGGTGCGGCCCACTTTCAGGCCAGTAACCGTGCTGTCGCGCCACAACAAACGATTGCCGTTGTAGTAGGTGATGCCGTTAATGGCGAGCTCTTTTTGAATAAAGAATGTCTGACGGTTGGGAAAGTCGCGCACCAACGCGCGACCCAGCAACGCCATGTCGCGTGCGCTGGATTCATGGCCTGGCTCGGTCAGCCCGGTGGCATTCATGAAACGGGTTTTATTCATGCCCAGCCGCTTGGCCATGCTATTCATGCGTCCGACGAATGCAGTCTCGTTGCCATCAGACGCCATCACCAGTGCCAAGGTCGCGTCGCTGGCCGACTGCAACAACATGGCCTGCAGCAGGGTATCCACACTGACCTGATCACCCGCCTTGAGAAATACGCGTGCGCCATCTGCCTGCGTGGCAGCTTCCGGGACGGTAACCATTTCGCCCAAACTCATTTTATTTTTTTTGATGTCATCCAGCAGCACATAAGCGGTCATCAACTGCGTCAATGAAGCGGGGGCCAAGGGCAGATCTGCCTGGTGCGCGGCCAGTTCGCGTCCGCTGGCCTGGTCGATCACGACCCAGGCGCGCGATGTAATGCCAGTGGGCTCGGCCCACGCCGAAGTGGCGGCCAGCATCACAATCAAATACCAAAAACTTTTCATGACTGCTCCCGTCTTTCACGTCTAACCAAGACTGCATTGAGATCAAGACGTTCCCGCATTTGTGCACGATCGGCACGCGCATCCTCTTCGCCGGCATAGGGCCCGATCTGTACACGATGCAGCGTACCGATCAGCACAACCTGAATACGTGCGTCATCCAGCCCCAACTCGCGCTTGATTCGCTGTAGCAGCTTCTGCGCATTTTCAGGCTGGCCAAATGTCCCCACTTGCAGGAACAAACCATCGACGGATGCCGCTTCCGGGATGCCGGCAGTGGCAGGGTCGATGCTTTCCACCCGCACCCGCGCGCTGCCCTGCCCCAGATAACCCAGCTTGTGCGCGGCGGCATACGACAAATCGATCAGCCGGTTGCGGTGAAACGGCCCGCGATCATTGATCCGCACCACCACCGACCGGCCATTCACCAGTGACGTAACCCGCGCATAGCTGGGAATCGGCAAAGTAGGATGCGCTGCCGTCATGCCGTACATGTCATACGGCTCACCGGATGCCGTTTTTTTACCGTGAAAACGGCGGCCGTACCACGATGCCAGACCTTCTTGACTATAGGCACGGCGTTCAGTCTGCGGTGTATAGGCGTTTCCCAGAACAACGTAGGTGCGGTTGGCGAAGCGGTGCAAGGGTTCATGACGCGGGACGGCATCAGCGATGGCGTCGAGATTCTGCGGCGGGTTGGCTTCGGGGCCATCATCGAGATAATAGCCACCGCCTTTCGCTGTCGCAGCGGGGGAAGCCGCTTTTGCGTGGGCGGACGGACTGCTGCTGCAGCCTGCCAGCGCAAGGGTGATGACAGCGGCAGCCAAAATCAGGATTGTTTTCATCACACCATTTTATCCCGTCACGATTTATTGAGTTGGCGATGCGTGGCCACGCTCATCAGGATGCCCACCCCCAGCAGCAGGGTAACAAGTGCCGTCCCGCCATAACTCATGAGTGGCAGCGGCACGCC
>JBKJIS010000167.1:0-5622 GCA_046598305.1 Thiobacillus sp. | reverse complement strand
CCGATGGTGCGTTTGGGCGGGTGACTGCCGCGAAGCGACGAGGCGGCAGGCCGGGGCCTGCAACGAGGAGCGACAAAGGCAGGCGCACGACCAGACGTATCAGCGGGTGCGTAGCGCACTCACTCAAATGATGAAGGCTATCGAAGGCAAGAATGTCAATATTCATGCGGCATTCCTTGAGTTTAAAAGCGGTCAACTGCGGTTTTTAGGATTATCCGCCGATTATCCCTGAATCGCCTCGACAGGCTACACTCGCACTATGCGCATCGTCCTAATCACACCCTACGGCCGCGAACATCGCAACGGCAACTGGCACACCGCCGAACGCTGGACGCGTTTTCTCCGCGAGGCCGGGCACACGGTGCGGGTGCAGGTGGAATGGGATGGCCGCCCGGCCAACTTGATGCTGGCGCTGCATGCGCGACGTAGCTATGCCTCGATCCGTGCCTTTGCCGAGAAATTCCCGAGCCGCCCGCTGGTGCTGACCTTGACTGGCACCGACTTGTATCGCGATATCCACGAAGACAGCGACGCCCAGCAAGCACTGGAATGGGCACACCGCATCATCGTGTTGCAGGAACGCGGCCCCGACGAACTGGCTGCGCACCTTGTCTCCAAAACCCGGGTGGTTTACCAGTCTGCGCCGGATATTGCGCGTCTGCCGCCGCCTGCCAAACCCTTCGAGGTTCTGGTGATTGGCAATCTGCGCACCGAAAAAGACCCGTTCAGGGTCGCGCTGGCGACCGCCCACCTGCCCCAGCAATCGCTCATTCAGGTGACGCATCTGGGCGGTGCCTTGAACGACGAAATGTCTGATACGGCAGCGATGGCACAAAACAAGCTGCCGCGCTGGACCTGGGCCGGAGATGTGCCACACAAAACCGTGCTGAAACGCCTGTCGCGCGCGCACCTGCTGGTGATCAGTTCGGTCATGGAAGGCGGGGCCAATGTGATTTGCGAAGCGCTGGCGGCCGATGTGCCGGTGCTGGCCTCAAACATCCCCGGCAATATCGGCATGCTGGGCGAGGATTACCCCGGCTATTTCCCGGTGGGCGACGAACATCAATTGGCCAAGCTCATGTGGACTGCCGAAAACGATCTGGATTTCTATGCCGAACTGGTCCGCCATGCCCGCAATCGGCGCAGCCTGATGCGACCCGAGCAGGAAGCCAGCCGACTGCGGCAGGTGGTGGCGGAGTTTGAACAAACCACAGGCTGACGCTCAGCTTTCGGCAAACAAGAGTCCAAACATGCGCGCGCGCTCGGCGCTATTTAACCCCCGCAACACCCGCACCGCTTCGCGTGCCACCCGCTCATCGCGCGTGATCGAATAATCGATCGCCAGCCGGCGCCAGACGTCGGCCAGCGCCGGGTCAGTAGCCTGCAGCTTTTGCAGCGCCTGCGCCACCCCCGCCTGCCCGCGCGTCTGATAAAACGTCAGCCCCAGGTTATGCCAGCCTTGAACATAATCAGGGTTGATCTCCACTGCAGCGCGATACGCCTGCATCGCCGCGCGTGGGTGCCCGCTATCGCGGTAGGCGTTGCCCAGGTTGTTGCGCGCAAACACATCGCCGGGCGCAATGCGCACATTCTGCTGATACGCGGCGATCGCTTCGGGAAACCGCCCCAGCTCGCTTAACGCGCTGCCCTGAACAAACCAAGCAAGCGGATTCTTCGCATCGACCTGCGCCCAGTCCTGCCCCCATGCCAACAGCCCCGACCAGTCCCCCTGTCTTTCCAGTGTCTGCGCCTGCCGCACCCAGTCGCCCTGCGAACGCGCTGCCAGCGCGGCCTGCCCCCCGCCCAGACCAAACGTCTGGGCAGCCGCCACCGGCCCGGAACACGCCAAACAGGACAGCAACGCGAGCAAAGGAAGTCGAATCAACATGGGAAATCACGCGGTTTAAAACCACAAGGATAACAAAATCAATGACATTCATTTTACGCCCTACTTGACGCATCGTTTATCCTGTTAGGCTATTGCCCTCATTGAGCCCCCCCATGCACGCCACCGAACACTTCATCCCCGGCAAAGATGCTTCACTCGAAGCCTCGATCGCCACGTTGCAATCCAAGCTCGAGGCGCTGGATTTCCATATTGAAGAACGCTCCTGGCTTAATCCGGTGGAAGGTGTCTGGTCGGTGCATATTCGCGACCGCGATTGTCCGCTGCTGTTCACCAACGGCAAAGGTGCCACGGAACTGGCAGCGCGGGCGAGCGCGCTGGGCGAATATTTCGAACGCCTGTCAACCAACTATTTCTGGACCCACTTTTATCTGGGCGAAACGATCGCCAACCGGGCTTATGTCCACCACCCCGACGAGCGCTGGTTCACGCCCGAGGGCGAAGACTGGCCGGATGCGTTGCTTACGCCCGAATTGCACGCCCTGTACAACCCGGACAGCAGCGTGCGCGCCGACCAGTTGATCGACCTCAATTCCGGCAACGCCGCACGGGGCATTTGCGCGATTCCTTATCAGCGATTGCGCGATGGCAAAACGGCCTATTTCCCGGTCAACCTCATCGGCAACCTGTTTGTCAGCAATGGCATGTCGGCCGGCAACACGCTGATGGAAGCGCGCACCCAGGCGCTGGCCGAGATCTTCGAGCGCCACATCAAGTTCCGCATCATCGAAGAAGGCCTCTGCCTGCCCGACGTGCCCGAGGAGGTGATCAACCGGTTTCCGCACATCGCCGCCGGCATCCGCGGCCTGCGCGAAGCAGGCTTCGGCATCCTGGTCAAGGACGCGTCGCTCGGTGGCCAGTATCCAGTCATGAACGTGACGCTACTGCATCCCCAAGACCAGGGCTGCTTTGCCAGCTTTGGCGCACACCCGAGATTTGAAGTGGCGCTGGAACGCGCGCTGACCGAACTGCTGCAAGGACGCGCGCTCGATTCACTCGCCGGCTTTCCCGCGCCCGGCTTTGATGAAACTGAAATCGCCGATCCGCAAAATCTGGAAATCCACTTCGTCGATTCCAGCGGCGTCATCAGTTGGCAGTTCCTGCGCGACACCCCGGATTTCGACTTCGTCGACTGGAATTTCGGCACCACCACCGAAGAGGATTACATATGGTCGTGCGACACCCTGCACGATGAAGGGCACGACCTCTATATCGCCGACTTCACCCACCTCGGCGTCTATGCCTGCCGCATTCTGGTGCCCGGCGTATCCGAAATTTACCCGGCCGAAGAGCTCGAATTCGAAAACAACAGCGTCGGCAACCTGATCCGCCCGGCACTCGCACGCCTGCCCGAACTGACCGAAGACGAATGCGCCGAATTGTTTGACTTGATGGTCGAACTGGAACTCGCCGACGATCGTCTCGTCACCGTCCTGATCGGCCTCGCACCCGATGCCGATTCGCCGTGGACCGACATCCGGGTCGGCGAGATCAAGCTGCTGCTCGCGCTCGCCATCGGCGACGACGAAGCCATCCTCGAAGGCTGCACCTGGATCGCCCAATACGGCCAGCGCAGTGAAGCGCGTTTAAAAGTCTACCGCTGCATCGCCGACCTCATTCAGCTCGAAGAACCCAACCCCTTCGAAATCTCGCTCGCCCTGATGTATGGCCGCGACACGCTCACGCAGGCCTTCACGCTATTCAATCAGGAAGAGCGCTTCTTCGGGCTGACCAAACTCGGTAGCGATTTCGAAGGCAGCGCCATACACCAGCGTTTACTGGAGGCCTACCGCAAAGTGCGCGGCTAAACGCACCTCGATTCTGACCATGAAAATACCCAAACGACTTGAACCCCTGTTAGAAGATGGCCTGATCGACGGCGTCGTGCGCCAACTCATGAGCGGCAAGGAGGCCATGGTCTTCGTCGTACGCTGCGGCGACGATATCCGCTGCGCCAAGGTCTACAAAGAAGCCAACAAACGCAGCTTTCGCCAAGCCGTCGATTACACCGAAAACCGAAAAACCAAAAACAGCCGGCAGGCGCGTGCCATGGCAAAAGGCAGCAAATTCGGCCGCGAGATGCAGGAAGCTGCCTGGCAGAGCGCCGAAGTCGATGCGCTGTATCGACTCGCCCATGCAGGCGTGCGGGTCCCCACACCGTACAACTTCCACGAAGGCGTATTGCTGATGGAACTGGTGACCGATGCGGACGGTAATGCCGCGCCCCGGCTCAACGATGTATCGTTTAGCGTGGAAGAAGCCCTCGCCCATCACCACAGCTTGATGAAGGAAGTGGTGCGCATGCTGTGTGCCGGCATCATCCATGGTGACCTGTCCGAGTTCAATATCCTCGTCGACGCCGAAGGCCCGGTGATTATCGACCTGCCGCAAGCCGTCGATGCGGCCGGCAACAATCACGCCCAAGCCATGCTGACGCGCGACGTAAACAACCTCAGGACGCATCTCGGCCAATACGCGCCGTCATTGTTGACCACGCAATACGCCCAGGAAATCTGGGCGCTGTACGAACACGGCAATTTGCGCCCCGATACCGAACTAACCGGCCGTTTCGAATGCACCCTGCCGCCGGTCGATCTAGAAGGCGTCATGCGGGAGATCGACGACGCGCGCGACGAAGAGGCTGCGCGATTACTGCGCTTGCAGGAACTGGAGTGAATCAGTCATTAAAATCAAGTCTGCGTTTGGCTTGATCAATGCAACGCTTGATCTGGGATTTCGGAGCCTTCTGCAACGCGCACAATAATTCGTGCGGAACAATATTCAGGCAATAGTGAAGCCTGATGTCCGACCCTCATGCCACAAGTTTAAGCGTTTTGAGCGCCCGTTTTCTCCGGATTTCTTCGCGTGCGACATCGCGCGGAACGGTTAGCAACGGCAGGGGTTGGGGGGCGTCTTTTTTTGGCTCGGGTTAACGAGGATACTCATTGCGCTTTCTCCACAGCAAGCCTCGCCGCCTGAGTCAGGGTCGCTGCTGCGAGAATAGCCAAACCCGATTCTGCCAGCAGTGCCCGACCCTGTTCGGCATTGGTGCCTTCCAGTCGCACAATCACCGGCACTTTCACGCCCACTTCTTTCACCGCCTGAATAATGCCTTCGGCGATCACATCGCAGCGCACGATGCCGCCAAAGATGTTGATCAACACCGCGCGCACGTTGGGGTCGAGCAAGATGATCTTGAAGCCCTGCGCCACGGTTTCCGGGGTGGCGCCGCCGCCGACGTCGAGGAAGTTGGCAGGTGTGCCGCCCTCCAATTGAATCAGGTCCATCGTCGCCATCGCGAGGCCGGCGCCGTTGACCATGCAACCGATATTGCCGGTCAGCGCTACGTAATTCACATTCGCCGCATTGGCCGCAGCTTCCTTAGCGTCGATCTGGCTATCGTCGCGCAGTTCGGCCAGTGCGCGGCGGCGAACCAGTGCGTTGTCTTCCACGCTCATCTTGCAGTCGAGCGGCAGCACGCGGTTGTCGGTGGTTACGACTAAAGGATTAATTTCGAGCAGGCTCAAATCGTTGGCGATGAACACGCGATACAAAGCAGGCAGCAGGCGACAAAAATCTTTGTAGGCCTCGCCCGTCAGTTCCAGCGCAAACGCCAGCGCACGGCACTGGAAATCCTGCACCCCCAACAGCGGGTCGCAGATTTCAGTCAGCACTTTTTCTGGCGTGGCGTGGGCGACTTCCTCGATATCCATTCC
>JBKJIS010000163.1:0-5256 GCA_046598305.1 Thiobacillus sp. | reverse complement strand
ATGAATTTGCTTGAGCCAGGCAGGCTCGGCGGGCAATTGCACGCGCAGACGGGCACGATTTTCCGCCACATGGGCCGCATCGTCGCCAACATGATCACCGAGGTTGAAGCTGTCCCAAGGGGCGCAGCTGACTCCGCCCTCACGAGTCGTCATCAAACTGAATACCCTTGCGGGGGCCGGCCAGGTGGGCAGCAGCATCGAACTCAAAAGTTAAATGTTGTCTTCGCGAAGCGCGTTGAGAATGCCTGCGAAATCATCCGGCAAAGGACATTCCCACTGCATGAATTCCTGCGTGAATGGGTGGATCAGGCCCAGACGTTCAGCGTGCAGCGCCTGACGCGGAAACGGAATTTTGTGATGGCTGCGGCGGCTTGCGCTATACGTGTCTTCGCCAATCAGCGGGTGACCGATATGTTGCATATGCACCCGGATCTGATGCGTGCGGCCGGTTTCCAGCTTGCAGCGCACCAGGGTGACGCCGGGGAAACGCTCGACCACCTCATAATGGGTAATGGCTTCCTTGCCCATGCTGTGCACGGTTCGTTTAACGCGGTTATGGGGGTCGCGCGCCAGCGGCGCATTGACGGTTCCGGGTCGATCGATTTCACCATAAACCAGCGCGAGGTATTCACGTTTGACGGTACGCGCCTGCAACTGCCGCACCAGATCGGTGTGTGCCTTAATCGTTTTGGCGACTACCAGAAGTCCTGATGTGTCCTTGTCGAGGCGGTGCACAATACCGGCACGCGGCAACTCGGCAACTTGCGGCACCCAATGCAGCAAGGCGTTCAGCATGGTGCCCTGGCGGTTGCCACTACCCGGGTGAACCACCAAACCAACGGGCTTGTTGATCACCATCAACATCGTGTCTTCAAACACCACTTCCAATGGGATCGCCTCAGGTGCATCGGGGGTCGCGTTGGGATCGGCTTCAATTACCACCCGTACATTCTCGCCACCCAGGACTTTCATCTTGGTGTTTGGAAAAACGTCATCTACGGCTATCTTGCGAGCGCGAATCCAGTTCTGAATGCGGTTACGCGAAAACTCAGGCAGCATCCGCGACAGGGCCTGATCCAGCCGTTGCCCGCCCTCGGCGTCCGGGATCACCAGTTCGCGAATGTCAGCGAGCGGATTTCCCTTATAATCATGCGACGAATCTTCGGTATATTTTTCCATGTTCAAGCTACGTTTATCCAGTTCAAAAACATTCAATCGGGCGTCTGGCCTCGTAGGTGGCCTGCTGCTGGCCGCCACACTCGCTCTGAGTGGCTGCGGACTGTTGCCCGAAGTCAAAAACGAAACCGCAGGCTGGTCGGCGCAAAAGCTGTATGCCGAGGCCAAGGATAATCTGAACAGCGGAAATTATGCAAAAGCTGTCAAATTATTCGAGACACTGGAGTCACGTTATCCGTTCGGTCGCTATGCGCAACAAGCGCAGCTGGAAGTAGCCTACGCCTACTATAAGGACAACGAACCCATATCCGCCATTGCTGCATGCGACCGCTTCATCAAGCTTCACCCCAATCACCCTAACGTCGACTACGCGTATTACTTGAAAGGCCTGGCGAACTTTAATGATGATCTTGGCTATCTGGGTAAATTGGTCGACCAGGATCTGAGCGAGCGCGACCCCCGGGCTGCGCGCGACGCGTTTCTGGCGTTCAAGGAAGTGGTCACCCGTTTCCCCGAGGGAAAATATGCCGCCGACTCAACCGCTCGCATGAAATATCTGGTTAATGCGCTGGCCAGCAACGAAGTGCATGTCGCCAAGTATTACCTGAAGCGTGAAGCCTATGTAGCCGCCGCCAATCGCGCCAAGGAAGTGCTGAAAACCTACCCTGAAGCCCCTGCACTGGAAGAAGCACTGGCGATCATGGTGCTGTCTTACGACAAACTGAAGCTGACCGACCTGCGCGACGATGCGCAACGGGTATTGAAACTCAACTTTCCCAACAGCAAATACGCCAAGGGTGTGAGCACCGCAGGGAAGCCGTGGTATCAGTTTTGGTGATTGCGAACCGGGGATAGCGCCCGGTTCAGGTTGTTTGTCTTTACGCAGAAGCAGCAATCAAATCGCCTCTTCGCCCGATTCGCCGGTGCGGATTCGCACCACCTGTTCAATCGTACTCACAAAAATCTTGCCGTCGCCGATCTTGCCGGTGTGCGCAGCCGCGATGATGGCTTCCATGGCACGATCCAGCAGGCTGTCGGCCACCACCACTTCCAACTTCACCTTGGGCAAAAAGTCCACCACATACTCTGCGCCGCGATACAACTCGGTGTGGCCTTTCTGCCGACCGAAGCCTTTGACTTCGGTCACGGTCAGGCCAGTCACGCCAATATCCGATAGTGCTTCTCGCACTTCGTCGAGTTTGAACGGCTTGATAATGGCTTCTATTTTTTTCACAACAAGTCTCCTTCGGGTCGGTACTTCGAGGTAATGGGGTAGCGGCGATCTTTGCCGAAATTGCGCGCTGTAATTCGCGGACCGGGTGGGGCCTGACGCCGCTTGTATTCAGCCAGATCCACCATGCGGACCACTTTGCGTACGATAGCAGCATCGTAGCCCAGTGCGGCAATGTCGCGCACCGACAGATCACGTTCAACGTAGGCCGCAAGAATCGCATCAAGCATGTCGTACGGCGGCAGGCTGTCCTGATCGGTCTGGTCGGGTCGCAGCTCTGCCGAAGGGGGACGGTCGATTATCCGTTGTGGAATTACTTGCGACAGACTGTTGCGGTAATTCGACAGTCGGTACACCAGGGTTTTAGGCACATCCTTCAGCACAGCAAAACCGCCCGCCATATCGCCGTACAGCGTGGCGAAGCCGGTCGCCATCTCGCTTTTGTTGCCGGTGGTCAAGACCAGCGAACCAAACTTGTTCGACAACGCCATCAGCAAGGTGCCGCGCGTGCGGGCCTGTAGATTTTCCTCAGTCGTGTCGGCCTTCAGGCCCACAAATTCGTCCGCCAGTTGCGAAACAAACGCATCGAATATGGGTTTGATCGAAATTTCGGAATAACGCACGCCGAGCCGCTTCACCATATCGCGCGAATCTTCAACGCTGATAGAGGCGGTGTACTCCGATGGCATCATCACCGCATGCACGTTGTCTGCACCCAGCGCATCGGCAGCTATTGCCATCGTCAGTGCCGAGTCTATCCCGCCCGACAATCCCAGGTGCACGCCTTTAAACCCATTCTTGCCGACGTAATCGCGCACGGCCAGTACCAGTGCGTCATACACCGCCGCTTCTTCAACAGGCAATGCGTGTAGTGGGCCGCTGCAGGTATCGCCTTCCAGTTCCAGATAAAACAAGCCTGCTTGCCAGGCCGGACACTGCACCGCAATCTCGCTGTCCGGGTTCATGGCAAACGAAGCGCCATCGAACACCAGTTCATCCTGTCCACCGACCATATTGGCATACACAATAGGCAGCCCTGCTTCGATGATCCGCGCCCGCGCAACGTTCGCTCGGGCATGTTCTTTGTGCCAGTGAAATGGAGAGGCATTGGGCACCAGCAGCCAGTCGGCGCCAGCTTCTTTTGCGCGTTTGGCCGGACCGGGTTCCCATATATCGCCGCAGATCACCAGGCCGAAATTCAGTCCGCCACAGGCAAATACACAAGGCGCATTACCACTGTCGAACACACGTTGCTCGTCGAACACGGAATGATTAGGCAGATGATGTTTGCGATACACCGCCTCAACCCGGCCACCGCGAATCAGCGCGGCCGAATTGAACAACGCATCGCCGCTGCGTTCGGGGTAGCCCACAATCAAGGCAAGTTCGGGCGGAGCCTCGATGGCCAGTTGGTGCAATGCCGCTTCGCACGCCGCGGTAAAGTCACGCCGCAACACCAGATCTTCTGCCGGATACCCGCAAATCGACATCTCGGGTGTGAGCAGTAAATCAGCATCCGCACGGTCTGCTTCGCGTGCCGCCGCAAGCAGACTGGCGGCATTGCCGGCGATGTCGCCCACGACAAGATTCAGTTGAGCTATGCCAAGTTTCATGCGCTGAACTTTACCGTGCGCCCAATGCAGCCTGGACCGCTTCGCCCAGTCCGGCGGGACTATGCGCAATGACGACACCCACCGCTTCCAGTGCACGAATTTTGGCATCGGCGGTTCCTGCGCCACCGGCTATGATGGCGCCCGCATGGCCCATGCGTTTGCCCTTGGGCGCGGTCCGCCCGGCGATATAGGCCGCCACCGGCTTTTTCACATTCGAGCGAATGAACTCGGCCGCTTCTTCCTCGCGGTTGCCGCCGATTTCGCCGACCAGAATCACGGCTTCAGTCTGTGGGTCGGCCTCGAACATCCGCAGGCAGTCGATGAAATCCAGCCCCTTGATCGGGTCACCGCCAATGCCGACACAGGTTGACTGCCCCAATCCCAGTAGCGTGGTCTGGTGCACCGCTTCATAGGTCAGCGTACCGGAGCGCGAGACGATGCCGATCTTGCCTTGTTGGTGAATAACGCCGGGCATGATGCCGATCTTGCATTCGCCCGAGGTGATGATGCCGGGGCAGTTGGGGCCGATCAGTTTTGCACCGTTGGCACGCAGCGCAGCTTTAACGTTAAGCATATCCAGTACCGGAATGCCTTCTGTAATACAGACAATGATTTCAATGCCGGCATCCGCCGCTTCCAGAATCGAATCGGCTGCGAACGCTGCCGGCACATAAATCATCGTGGCCTGCGCACCGGTCTGTCGAACGGCGTCACGCACGGTGTTGAAGACCGGCAGACCCAGGTGCGTTTGCCCGCCCTTTCCCGGCGTCACGCCGCCGACCATGCGCGTGCCATAGGCAATCGCCTGTTCGGAATGAAACGTGCCCTGTTTGCCGGTGAAGCCCTGGCAAATCACTTGAGTGTTCTTGTTAACGAGAATGCTCATTGCGCTTTCTCCACGGCAAGCCTGGCCGCCTGAGTCAGGGTCGCCGCAGCGAGAATAGCCAAACCCGATTCTGCCAGCAGTGCCCGACCCTTCTTGCAGTCGAGCGGCAGCACACGGTTGTCGGTTGTGACGATTAAAGGATTGATTTCGAGCAGGCTCAAATCTTTGGCAATAAACACGCGATACAAAGCAGGCAGCAGGCGACAAAAATCGGTGTAGGCCTCGCCCGTCAATTCCAGCGCAAACGCCAGCGCACGGCACTGGAAATCCTGCACCCCCAACAGCGGGTCGCAGATTTCAGTCAGCACTTTTTCTGGCGTGGCGTGGGCGACTTCCTCGATATCCATTCC
>JBKJIS010000135.1:0-2909 GCA_046598305.1 Thiobacillus sp. | reverse complement strand
CGACCGGATAGACCCGAAATCCATACAGCGAATCGCCGATGCCGGCCCACAGCGTTTCCAGGTTGGCCCAACCGTTGGATATCTTGCGGCCCTGCACGCGCAGCGCCAGGTCAACGCGATAGGTCACGCGGCCCGGAGCCTGCGCGCAGCAAGCAGTGGCAGTCGCAGCAGAAATCCGGCAAACAGGCGCAGGTGCATCCACGTCAACAGTACGTTGTCGCGCAGGTAATTGAAGTGGGAGACACCGCCCTCCTCGGGCCGCAAGTACTTGACCGGCGCCGGCAGGTTGACCGGCCGCACCCCCAGCCAGCACATCCGGATGACGGCTTCCGGATCGAAATCGAAGCGCCGCATCCATCGCTCCCCGCGCATCACGCGCGCCAACGGCGCGATCGGATAGACGCGAAAGCCGTAGAGCGAATCGCCGATGCCGGCCCACAGCGTTTCCAGGTTGGCCCAGCCGTTGGAAATCTTGCGGCCCTGCACGCGCAGCGCGGGGGCATCAGCGTCGAACACCGGCACGCCGAGCACCATCGCATCGGGCGATTGTTGGGATGCTGCCATGAACGCAGGAATCAAATCGGCTGGATGCTGACCATCGGAGTCCATCGTCAGGGCGTGGGTAAAACCGTGTTGGGCCGCCAAGTCCAATCCATGCAACACGGCAGCGCCTTTGCCCTGATTTTCGGGCAGCACCCACACCTTGAGACCGGGGTCGGTTGCCGCCATGTGGTTCAGGCCGTCGGCGGTGCCGTCGGTGCTGCCGTCGACCACGACCCACACCGGCGCCCAATGGGCGCGTGCAGCCCGCACGGTTTCATAGACCTGCACCCCCGGGTTGTAGCTGGGGATCAACACCAGATGGCTGGCGGAAGCCGTTATCTCAGGTGCGGTCATCTTGATGTCTGCACCGCATCACATTCCGGCGCCTGCGGGGCCTCGGGCGACAGAAAGTGAGGGGAATCGCGCAGCTGATCAATGAAGTAGCACTCGAGTTCCGCAGTGAAGGTGCTGGCATTCTCTGGCGGATCAAACCGACGACCCAAACGAACGCGGAAGGTGACCGGAAACGACGGGCAACGGGACAGCGGCCAGCCCTTGCCGAGGAATGCCGAGTCGGTTTCGATGAATACGGTCTGGATCGGAACCTTGGCCCGAATTGCGATCAGCGCGGTGGCGCCCTTGCAGCGGTTGATCGGCCAGCGGGTCGTGCGCGTACTTTCCGGGAAGACCAGCAGGTGGCTGCCGTTTTTCAGATCGGCCACCGATTGCTTGATCATGCTCAAATGGGCGTCGTTGCGTATGTGGCCCGCCAATCGGGCGGCTGCGCCAAAGAAGAGATTATCAAAAACGTCAGCCTTGACGATGCACGCAATGTTGGGGAGTCGTGAAATGACCAACAGGGCATCCAGCAGACAAGGGTGGTTGGGGGCGATGAGCATCGGGCCTTCGGAGCGCAGGGCGTCGAGCTCGGTGAGGTCGAAGCGGCAGGCGCCAATCAGCGTGATCGCATGGAGATAAAAACGGGTTAAGTGTGTGGATGCCCTGCGCCCGAAGATACTGGCCCAACGCTTTGGCAACACATGGATAAGCGGCACGGCGATCGGCATCCAGGCCAGGCAAATCGTGCCGAGCAACCCCAACCCCAGCCACAGCACTAAATATTCGCGGCTGCGATGCAACCAGCGTCTCGGCAAGGACATCATGTCAGAACGCATGAATCATGCGGCTGACATTCAACAGCGCAAAGAAAAGAGGGCAAGAACAACATCGGGGCATCGCAGCGGTTAATCTGGTTTCGGCATGTCAAGCGGCGTGAGGTGCCCCCCCGAGGCCTCGATTTCAACCAGCAAATCAGCCCGGCAAATGTCAGCCTGAAGGAAAACCACCGACACCGGTTTATCAAAATAATCGGCTATTTCGCGGCGTACCTGAGCCATGTTTTCCGGGTTGCGGACGTAGACTTTGTAGGCAAAATGCTCGAGCTGAAAGTGGGCATGCGGGGCCTGGCGATTGGCTTCCTCGACGACCGCTGCGATATTCTGCAGGCATTCCCGCGTTTGCGCGGCCACATCGCCATGGTGCAAGGTCTGATGGCCAACGATGCTGGCGGTACCGGAAATAAACAACACGTCACGCCCACCCAGGTTGGCCAGCCCGGCACGCGCAAAGGTTGGCGTGCGTGGGCCATATTGGCTGGGGTAATGATAGGCACTGACCTGGCGCGGGTTTTCGATGCCCAGCACTTTCGCGCGTGTCGCCAGAAAGGCAATATTCAGGCCGCCCGTAGCGGAACCCAGAGCACAAGCAGCAGGCACGCCATCGATGACAGACCGGCCATGCGCCAGGAACGCTTCCTGACGACCCATATTGAACTGGCGATAGCGCTCGATATGATGGCTTTCCACATTGATGCTGGAAAAGTAATTCCACACCCGAAACAGCGATGTGTAGCCTTGTGCTTCGAGTAGCGCGAAGATGAGTTGATAGGCCGTTTCTGTTGCTGACTGCAGCGGCGAGCGCCCCTCGGAAGCGTCCACAGCCATTTCGTCCAGGCTCATGCAGCCAAACAACAGGGTCTCGCCTTGACGGTAACGCATTGCGCCCAACTGCCCGGACGTCAACGGTTCATCGCTATGCCAGACTTCACAAAGGTCGTCTGCTGATGACGGCAGCGCCATATCCACCGCAAGAAAAGGCAAATCCAGCTTGCAGGGTGTCATCGCCTGATGAGAGAAGCACAACCCTCCCAGCACGCTGCCAGATTCGTCCGGCGTCAAGCTTGCAAGCTCGGAGGCGGACAGATACTCCAGCCGCAAAATCGCTTCCCCCGGCATCATCGGCAGGCGGCCCCTTCCGCATCGTCCTCGGGGCGGATATTGATCCTGCGCCGCTTCCAGGCTACGAGC
>JBKJIS010000056.1:0-2573 GCA_046598305.1 Thiobacillus sp. | reverse complement strand
ATGATGCACGCGCTGGCACCTGTTGCCGCACCCGCTGTTGTTGCAGCGCCGGCGGAAGACGCCCTGCCCGAGGGTCACGTCGTACGTTCGCCCATGGTAGGCACGTTCTACCGCGCGCCTGCCCCCGGCTCCAAGAACTTTGCCGAAGTCGGTCAAAGCGTGAGCGCGGGCGACACGATATGCATCATCGAAGCGATGAAGCTATTGAACGAAATCGAAACCGATCAAGCCGGCGTCATCAAGGCCATCCTGGTCGAAAACGGCCAGCCGGTGGAATACGGCGAGCCGTTGTTTGTTATTGGGTAAGGAGTCAGGCGTAAGGAGTCAGGCGCTGCCGCCCCCACACCTCACCCCTCACCGAGCCTCACGCCAACATGTTTGAAAAAATTCTCATCGCCAACCGGGGCGAAATCGCCCTCCGCATCCAGCGCGCCTGCCGCGAAATGGGCATCAAGACGGTCGCCGTGTATTCGGAAGCGGACCGGGATGCCAAATACGTGAAGCTGGCCGACGAATCTGTCTGCATCGGCCCGGCTTCGTCGACACATAGCTATCTGCATGTGCCCTCAATCATCGCTGCCGCTGAAGTCACCGATGCCGCTGCGATCCATCCCGGTTATGGCTTTCTGTCGGAGAACGCCAACTTTGCCGAACGGGTGGAATCTTCCGGCTTCACCTTTATTGGCCCGCGCCCCGACAACATTCGCCTGATGGGCGACAAGGTTGCAGCCAAGCAAGCCATGCTTGAAGCCAAAGTGCCTTGTGTACCCGGCTCCGAAGGGGCCCTGTCGGACGATGCCGACGACATCATCAAAACCGCCGCCCGCGTGGGCTATCCGGTCATCATCAAGGCCGCTGGCGGCGGGGGTGGACGCGGCATGCGCGTGGTCCACACCGAAGCCGCGCTGCTGAACGCCGTTTCCATGACCAAGACTGAAGCCGGGACGGTGTTCGGCAATCCCATGGTCTACATGGAAAAATTCCTGCAGACGCCGCGCCACATCGAGATCCAGATTCTGGCCGACGAACACGGTAACGCAGTCCACCTGGGCGAACGCGACTGCTCAGTGCAACGGCGTCACCAGAAAGTACTGGAAGAAGCCCCGGCCCCCGGTCTCAGCACCAAACTGCGCGACAAAATCGGTGAGCGTTGCGCCGAGGCCTGCCGCAAGATCGGCTATCGCGGTGCCGGCACCTTCGAATTCCTCTACGAAAACGGCGAGTTCTATTTCATCGAGATGAACACCCGGGTACAGGTCGAACACCCGGTGACCGAACTCATCACCGGCATCGACATCGTGCAGACGCAAATCCGGGTCGCCGCAGGTGAAAAGCTGCCGTGGAAACAAAAAGACATTCAGTTCCGCGGCCATGCCATCGAGTGCCGCATCAATGCCGAGCACCCGACGACTTTCATCCCCAGCCCCGGCAAGCTCACCAATTACCATGCGCCTGGCGGCCCCGGCATTCGCGTCGACTCGCACGTCTACCACGGCTATTACGTGTCGCCGCACTACGACTCTATGATCGGCAAGGTGATTGCCTATGGTGATACGCGCGACCAGGCCATCGCCCGCATGCGTGGCGCGCTGATGGAAATGGTGGTCGAAGGCATTCAGAGCAACATTTCCTTGCATCAGGACCTGTTGCAGGACGCTGCCTTTGTAGCCGGCGGAACTAACATTCATTACCTGGAACACAAACTGGCGGGAGACAAGGGCTGATCGGGTGAGGGGTGAGGCGTTAGATAGCCACTCTTCACCCCTTACGCCTATCGCCTCACCAAACAATGCCCTGGCAATCTGTACGCATTCTCGTTGATTCAAAACAAGCCGAGCTCCTCTCAGATGCGCTGATGGAAGCGGGCGCGCTGTCGGTGTCGCTGGAAGACGCCGACGCCGGCACGGTGGACGAAACACCGCTGTTTGGCGAACCGGATTACCCGACTGCCGAACTGTGGCCACACAGCGTCGCATCCGTGTTGCTGAACGAACATGAAGACGTCGCAGCCATCCTGGCCTTGGCCGCTGAACACGCGGGCATCCCGACACCCACCGAATATTCGGTTGAACTCATAGCCGAGCAGGACTGGGTGCGCCTCACCCAGTCGCAATTTGATCCCATTTCGATCTCACCACGTTTATGGATTGTGCCCACCTGGCATGACGCACCCGACAGCAGCGCCATCAACCTCAAGCTCGATCCCGGCCTGGCGTTCGGCACCGGCAGCCACCCGACCACGCGCCTATGCCTGCGCTGGCTGGACGCGCATCTCAGCGGAGGGGAAACCCTGCTCGATTACGGCTGCGGTTCGGGTATCCTCGCGATTGCCGCAGTCAAACTCGGTGCCGCGCGCGCCGACGGTGTAGACATCGATACCCAAGCCGTCACAGCTTCGCGTGACAACGCTGCGCTGAATGATGTTTCAGCCTGTTTTTACCTGCCCAACGAACTGAGCGCAGGCACCTACGACGTGGTTGTGGCCAACATCCTCACCAATCCGCTCAAGGGCATGGCGCCGTTGTTGACGGGCCGAGTGCGACAAGGGGGGCAACTGGTGTTATCTGGAATCC
>JBKJIS010000035.1:0-4722 GCA_046598305.1 Thiobacillus sp. | reverse complement strand
TGCAAGTTTGATTTTTCACGGCGGAAGTCTGGCCGCACAGTGATCCACCGCATTACGTTTGGGCTGTGCCTGCTGCTGGCGATGCCGGTGCAAGCTGCGACGGTTCGCCTGGTTGATGACGCCGGGCAAACACTCGAGTTCACCCAGCCCCCACAGCGCATCATTTCACTGACGCCTCATCTCACCGAACTTTTGTTTGCTGTGGGTGCGGGATCGCAGGTCGTGGGTGTCGATAGCGCCAGCGATTTTCCAGCGGACGTGAAAAAGGTGCCGCGCGTGGGGGATTACAGCCGCATCAACTTTGAACGTGTACTTGCCCTGAAACCGGATCTGGTGATTGTCTGGTTGGGCGGTAATCGCCCAGCGGATATTCACGGCCTCAAAAAAATGGGCGTGCCTGTTTTGCAAACACAAGCCACCAGGCTGGAGGATGTGGCGCGCTTATTGCGCTTGATTGGTCAGGCGAGTGGGCATGCGGCATTGGGTAATGCAGCCGCCCAAAAATTTTCCGACCAGTTGGCTGCACTTGAAGTGCCGACCCGCCGCCCCCCTCGAATAAAAGTGTTTTATCAGGTTTGGGACCGACCGTTGATGACGGTGGGTGGAACGCACTGGATCAACGATGCGCTGTCGTTGTGTGGTGCGCGCAACGTGTTTGCCGACTTGCGTGGGCAGTCACCGGTGGTGTCGCGCGAAGCCGTGTTGCAGCGAGCCCCCGCACTCATCGTGGGGGGCAATGATGTACCGGACATGCGCCGGACATGGCAATCATTCGCAAGCCTGCCTGCCGTGAAAAACAATGCATTCGTTAGCGTGGAGGCAGACTTGCTGCATCGGCCCACACCACGTCTGATCGAAGGCGTGGCAGGGCTATGCGCCGCGATCAGACCTTACGCACGGTGACGGGAGTCGCTGGCCTTGCGATTGGGACAATTTTCCTTGATGCAATCGGCGTAAATATGCAGTGAGTGATCGTGGATGGAAAAACCGCGCTCTTTGGCAATGCGGTGCTGGCGTTTTTCGATTTCACTATCCAGAAACTCTTCGACTTTTCCGCATTGCAAACAGACCAGATGATCGTGGTGGTCCCCCTCGTTGAGTTCGAAAACGGCTTTATCGCTGTCGAAGTGGTGGCGGATCAATAGCCCGGCCTGCTCGAATTGGGTGAGCACGCGGTAGACCGTGGCCAGACCAATATCCAGGTCTTCATTCGACAGCAGCCGGTATACTTCTTCGGCGGTCATATGGCGTTTGTTGCTCTGTTCGAATAAATCGAGAATTTTCAGGCGAGGCAGCGTGGCTTTGAGACCAATGCTTTTGAGATCGGATGGATTGCTCAATGGGGTCTCCAGATTGAGAACGCGAATACGTTATGATACGTTTTTTTCCAACAGATCAACCTTCCCGGTTTCCTGGCTATGCGTCACTTCCTGATTTCTGCTCTGCTTATAAGCCTGGTTTCCGGCTGTTCCAGCGTTAGCCTGGGTCCACACCGTATTGACGTTCAGCAAGGCAATGCGCTGGATCAGGAAAACGTTTCTCGCCTGAAACCGGGCCTCAACCGCTCTCAAGTCCGTTTCCTGCTGGGTACGCCGCTGGTGGTCGACCCGTTCCGTACTGATCGCTGGGATTATGTGTACGTGTTTTACAAAGCGGGCAAGCTGGCCGAACAGAAGCGCATAACCTTGTTTTTTGACGGTGAAATACTGGCGCGAATCGAAGGCGATTTGCCTCCGGTTGCCCCTGCCGTGCCGCCCACTGTGGCGTCTCAGAAGTCTGAATCTTCAATCGCCCCCATTACAGCAGTGGAGGCTATTCCCCTGCCTGCCCGTCAGACGCCCTCAGCCGAGGTTATTTCGGGTGTCCGATCACCGGCCCCGCAGCAAGCTGTTCAGTCAGCGCCTGTTGAGGCGTCAGCCAAGGCTGTCGTTAAGCCGTTGGTCGTAAAGCCAGTCGCTTCGCCGACATCGCAACCGGTTCAGTCGGCTACTGTGACCAGCAGCATCGTGCCCCCACTCCCCAGCCCCGTGAATGCACCCGCCTATATTGACCCGCACACGCCCGCTGCGCTGAGTTTGCAATCCGAAACCAAGGTCGAACAAGTCAAGCCGGACGTAGTCCCGTCTTTTTCCGGGGCATCCAAAGCCGCGGACAAAGGCAATGAATCGATAACCAAGGCACTGAATGCCTGGGTTGGCGCATGGATGCGCCGTGACGCGGCCGCTTATTTTGCTTCCTACGACACCCGCTATATGCCGCCAGGTGGGGAGAGCCGCGCAGACTGGGAAAAGCGCCGCCGTTTGTTGTTTGGTGTAGCCAAAAGTATTGATATCAAGATTGACGCTCCTTCAATTGAGCGGACTGAAGAGGGGGCTGTCACGTTGACGTTCAATCAGTATTATCGTTCCGGCAGTTATCGCGATGCTGTAGTCAAACAGTTGTTGATGATTGAACGGAACGGTCGCTGGCTGATTGCCGAGGAAAAGGTGTTGTCGATCCTGCCAGGCACCAAGCGATGACCGTGCGGATTGCGCTTGCGGGCGTGTCCGGTCGCATGGGCCGGGCATTGCTCGAATCTGTGGCGGCCGATGCGGGCTGCACCTTGCATGCAGCCATTGATCGTACCGGCAGCCTGCTGCTTGGTCAGGATGCTGGCGCTGCCTGGGGTGCGGCAAGCGGGGTGTGGGTAACTGATCAGCCGTCAACTGCTTTGCAAGCCGCTCAGGTCTTGATTGATTTCACCCGTCCGGAAGCTACTTTGGGCTATCTCGACGCGTGTACCGCTGCGGGGGTGCCGCTGGTTATTGGGACCACGGGTTTCGATGAAGACGGCAAGGCACGTATCGCTGCTGCGGCACAGCGAATCCCGATTGTGTTCGCCCCCAATATGAGCGTTGGCGTGAACCTGCTGATGAAGCTGGCCGAATTGGCTGCCGTGGTGCTAGATGATGGGTATGACATCGAGATTATCGAAGCGCATCATCGTCACAAAGTGGATGCGCCCTCCGGCACCGCGCTGGGTTTGGGACATGCCGTTGCCCGTGCCGTTAATCGTGATCTGGCCAGCTGCGCAGTCTATGGTCGCGAGGGGGTGACCGGTGAGCGTGACGCCCAAACCATCGGCTTTTCCACCGTACGGGGTGGCGACATCGTGGGCGACCACACGCTTTTATTTGCCGGTATCGGCGAACGGATTGAGCTGACCCATAAAGCCAGCAGCCGCGCCACCTTTGCGCAAGGCGCTCTGCGCGCCGCCAAATGGTTACAGGGCCGAGCGCCAGGCTTGTACGATATGCGCGACGTGTTGAACTTGAAATAGCAGCGATTGACTCACTGGCCTGAATAAACCGTTATCAAACAGGAATTAAGCATGAATGCAGTCAAGGTTTACAGTACGGGCACTTGCCCGATTTGCGTGAAAGTCAAAGCTTTTCTCGATAAGCGTGGGATTGCTTATGATGAAGTCCGTATCGATCTCGACCAAGAGGCGATGAAAGAATTTGCCGTGGCGACCGATGGCGCGCGAACCGTGCCGCAGATAATGCTCGAAGGGGCCTGTATCGGTGGGTTTACCGAGTTGACCGAGATCGATATGGAGGGTGGACTGGATCATTTGCACCCTTGATACGAAGGGAAGCCGCCCCGGAAGTCATTGAAGCGGGGGGCTGGATCGACTATAATCATGGCATTCAAGTTCAGGCGGGTTCGCGCAAGTGGCCCGCCTGAATTTTGTCACCAGTGCCACGTTTATTGTCTTGCGGAGTCTTCCTTGTCTCGTACCCAGCCCGCCATCCTTGTTTTAGCTGACGGTTCGGTGTTTCGCGGCCTTTCCATCGGCGCCGACGGCATCACCACCGGTGAGGTGGTATTCAACACCGCAATGACCGGCTATCAGGAAATCCTGACCGACCCTTCGTATTCACGTCAAATTGTGACGCTGACTTATCCGCATATCGGCAACACCGGCATCAATCCAGAAGACGTTGAGTCAGATCGCATCCATGCGGCAGGAATGGTGGTGCGCGATGTGCCACGCTTGTATTCAAACTTTCGTGCTGGATCTTCACTCACGGATTATCTGAAAAGCCAGAATATTGTGGCCATAGCCGACATCGACACGCGCCGCCTGACCCGGGTTTTGCGAGAGAAGGGCGCGCAAAGTGGCTGCGTCATGGCGGGAACGCTGGATGAAGCGAAGGCGCTTGAAGCGGCACGCGCCTTTCCGGGGCTGGCTGGCATGGATCTCGCCAAGGTGGTGAGTACGCCCACGGCCTATGAGTGGAATGAAACCGAGTGGAAGCTCAGACGTGGCTACGGCCAGTTGAGCGAGCCCCGTTTTCACGTCGTGGCCTTCGATTACGGCGTCAAGCGCAATATCCTGCGCATGCTGGCCGCGCGCGGTTGCCGTTTGACCGTGCTGCCCGCTACTGCCACCTCGGCCGATGCACTGGCGCTAAACCCCGATGGTGTCTTTCTGTCCAATGGTCCCGGGGATCCGGAGCCGTGTGATTACGCCATTCAGGCAATTTCTGAGCTGGTGGCTGCGGGCGTGCCTACGTTTGGCATCTGTCTTGGGCATCAATTGCTTGCGCTTGCTTCGGGCGCCAAAACGACCAAGATGAAATTTGGCCATCACGGCGCCAACCACCCGGTCAAGGATCTCGAGAGTGGACGCGTGGCGATTACCAGCCAGAATCATGGTTTTGCAGTGGATTCCGCCAG
>JBKJIS010000008.1:0-8148 GCA_046598305.1 Thiobacillus sp. | reverse complement strand
AAGGACACGATGAGTACGGCGTAGCCGACCATCGCCGGGTTAAAAATATTTTGTCCCAGCCCGCCATACAAATGTTTGGCGACCACGATGGCAAACACGGTGCCCGTAACGATGAGCCACCAAGGTGCCAGTGAAGGCAGCGACAGCGCCAACAGCCAGGCGGTGACGATGGCGGAGAGATCGGTGAGGAATGGCTTGACCGGATAGCCGCGTGCCTTGAGCATGGCTGCTTCCGCAGCCAATGCTGTTACGGTCGCGAGCGACAGGGTGACCAGGATACCCGGCCCGAACACCCACACATAGACGGCGACACCGGGCAGCAATGCGGCCAACACCCAGGCCATGAGCTGGGTAACGCTGCTGCGGTCGAGTATGAATGGGGCGGGCATTATTTGAGCTTCTCTTCGGTTTCCAGCGGTTGGTGCGCCAGTTCGCGGATTTTAGCCCGGCGTGCCTCAATTTCCTCGATCTCACGCTGGGTTTCGGCCGACAGGCTATCGGTATTTTTGGGCGTGGCTTCGGCTTTTTTGGCTTGGGCCCGCGCGAGCGCAGCGGCAATGAGCGCTTTCTTTGCATCCGCGTCACTTGGATCAGTTTCACTTGAACCGGCACCACCGGTGGATGAAGCGATGAGTTCGGCGCGTTTCGCCTGCGCTTTGGCTGCGAGTTTCTCGGCTTTCTCTGCTTTCTCGCGTTCCAGCCGAAATTGACGGAATTCGTGACGTTCGCGTGCCAAATCGGCGGCGCGCTTTTCTTTTTCGCGCGCCCAGATTTCGCTCTTGGCGTAGCGATAAAAATCGACCAGCGGAATATGACTGGGACAAACATAACTGCAGCAGCCGCATTCGATGCAATCGAACAGGTGATATTCCTGAGCTCGGCCAAAGTCTCCGGATTTGGCAAAGCGGAACAGTTCCTGTGGCTGCAGTTCGGCCGGGCAAACATCCGCGCAGCGGGTGCAGCGTATGCAGGGAAGCGCCTGGGGAAGCGCTGGAAACAGTTCGTTTGACTTCACCAATATGCAGTTGGTGGCCTTGACCACCGGCACCTTCAGGTCCGGCATCGGCATGCCCATCATCGGACCGCCCATCAACACGCCCGTAGTGCCATCGCGGTCACCTGCATACGTGATCAGGGTGTGCATCGGGGTCCCGATCAGCACCTCGAAATTCTGTGGTCGCAACACATGGCCGGTCACCGTAACCAGCCGTGAGATCAAGGGTTCGCCGTGATAAACCGCACGCGCCAAGGCGTAGGCCG
Organism: Thiobacillus sp.; assembly: GCA_046598305.1. GTDB lineage: Bacteria > Pseudomonadota > Gammaproteobacteria > Burkholderiales > Thiobacillaceae > Thiobacillus. Next base: position 6,888 of record JBKJIS010000008.1, on the reverse strand, counting down.
TGCCCACATTAAACACCTGGATCCCGATGTCGGTGGACAGCTTTCCGGACGGGACTTCCTTCCCGGTGAGGGTCTGGATAAGTTGCTTTGCGCCCCCTCCAGGGTAAATCGCCGGCACTGCGACGATTTCAACCACACAATCGAGCTTGACCGCAGCGGCTTGCATGGCGGCGATGGCTTCAGGCTTGTTGTCTTCGATGCCAACCAGCACCTCGGTGCTTCCCAGCAAATGCCGCATGACCGCCGCACCTTGCAAGATATCGTCGGCACGCTCGCGCATCAGCATCTCGTCGCAGGTGATCCAGGGTTCGCATTCGCCGCCATTAATGATCAGGGTGGGGCAGGTGTGCGCCGCACCCGGGTCGAGTTTGACCGCGCTGGGAAACACCGCGCCGCCCAGCCCGGCCAGGCCCATGTCGCGTAACTGCATACGCAGCGCAGCGGGGGACAGGGCGTGGTAATCGATGGGGGCGTGATCGATCCATTGCTCAAGGCTGTCGGTAACCAGTGTGATGCATAGGTCAGGGAGGCCAGACACATGCGGAACCGGCTGCACGTCAATGTCCGAAATCACGCCTGAGGTGGGCGCGTGCACCGCAGCTGAGATGTAGCCATCGGCGGCGGCAATCATCTGGCCTTTCAACACCGATTGGCCCACATGCACCAGCGGCTTGGCCGGATTGCCGATGTGCTGACGAACGGGGATGACCAGGAAGTTGGGAATCGGTGCAACCGCAATCGGACGCGTATTCGATTCCGACTTGTGCTCCGGCGGGTGCACGCCGCCTTTGAACTTGAACAGTTCGCGGCTCATGCGACGCGCTTCAGATTGATCACCGGATGCTTCCATTTCCAGTGCGGGAGGTCTTCGGCAATGGGTTCCATCGTGATGCAATCGACCGGGCAGGGTGGCAGGCAGAGTTCACAGCCGGTGCATTCGGCGGCGATTATGGTATGCATCTGTTTGGCCGCGCCGACGATGGCGTCGACCGGGCAGGCCTGGATGCACAAAGTGCAACCAATGCAGGTTTGTTCGTCGATGAAGGCGACCGACTTGGGTTTGGGCGTGCCGTGGGTTTCGTCGAGCGGCTTGGGTTCCACGCCCAGCAGCTCGGCCAGTTTCTTGACACCGTCTTCGCCGCCCGGGGGGCACTGGTTAATGTCAGCTTCACCTTTTGCGATGGCATTTGCATAGGGTTTGCAGCCGGGGAAGCCGCATTGTCCGCACTGGGTTTGCGGCAGAATAGCATCGATTTTTTCGGCCAGCGGGTTGCCTTCCACCTTGAGCCGAATCGCCGACCAGCCGAGCACCAGTCCGACTACAACAGCGATGCTGACCATCACCAGAATGGCAGTCAGCATTACTTCACCAGCCCGGAAAAGCCCATGAAGGCGAGTGACATCAGCCCGGCGGTGATCATCGCGATGCTGGTGCCCTTGAATGGCGCCGGCACGTCACAGGTATCGAGCCGTTCGCGGATGCCGGCAAACAGGATCAGCACCAGGGTGAACCCAATTGCGCCACCGGCGCCGAAAAACAGCGATTCGATAAAACCGTGTTGCGCCTGGACATTCAGCAACGGAATGCCCAGAACAGCGCAGTTGGTGGTGATCAGCGGCAGATAAATTCCCAGCACCTGGTAGAGCACCGGGCTGGTCTTGTTGATGAACATCTCGGTGAATTGAACAATCCCGGCAATCACCACAATGAAGGACAAGGTGCGCAGGTAAAACAGTTCGGTGCCGAGCAGGTATTCGTTGATGAGGTAGCTGGCGCCCGACGCCAGGGTTAGCACAAAGGTCGTCGCCAGCCCCATACCGATGGCAGCTTCCAGCTTTCTTGATACGCCCATGAACGGGCATAGACCGAGAATCTTGGCCATCACGATGTTGTTCACAAACACCGTGGAAATGAGGATGAGGATATAAGTTTCCAAAGCAGGCAGCCTGACGCAATGCCGCATTATCCGCTGTGGATGGCCTGCGCTTCAACCCTTTACGCGGGAGAGGCTTTCAGAAAGGCGGCTTGTCGAGCCAGATAGATCACCGGTCAGCTTTAACAGAGTTGGATAGCCGGGTTGTCGGGCGCCCAGAAATCGTAGCCTTTGCTGAGAAATTCGTCCCACGGCAGGTAGTGTGATCCATCACACGAGAAGGTCAGACCGACCATGCCGTTGAAGATGTTAAGTGATCCAGCACGCAGATAAAACGTTTCGTCCATGAAGCGTAATGCGCGAAGGCCATCGAATACCGCTTCGATCTTGTCCTTGGGAATGAGCGCGTCAGCGGGGTAAGGACAATGAGGATAGATCAGACAGGTATCTGGATCTTTGAGCGCGTCGAAATCGAGCAGGCGGTACCGAAAAGGATCTTCGATCAGCCAGATGGTGGCGCGGCTGCTGGAAAAATGCAGTTTGCCGTGAAAAACCCCGTGATCCGACATCAATTCCACCATGACGCCGAGCACAGTATCGATGTTCAAATCCAGCTGGCTTTCCGTACGCGATTGCTGGAAAACCGAACTTCGAATGGACGGGTCGCCTTTGATTTGCCGCCAGTAAGTGGGCTCGTCGTAGAGTTTTCCAGTAATCGGCAGGTCGCGCAGGTCGAAGTCGGCGCCGACAAAGCCAAGCACCTGGCCATCTTCATCACGCACGATCTGGATCGCGGTGAGCGACGGCCGTTTGACGCGCAGGCTGATGTAAGCCTGCGATAGCAAGAAGCCCTGGTTAGGAACCGCTTCACGCATATAGGGGCGGTCGGCGCGTTCGCGTCCGTAGTCGGTATCGATCAGCCCTTCGTGGCTAATGTTGTCGGAGAGTTGAACCGCCTGGGTGTCCAGTGCATACAGATACTTGCACGCGGGTACGGTTGTCAGCGCATGGATTAATGCAGCGTTGAGCCCGGCGCGACTGGGCCACGCCCGGCTGCATGCCTGGGCGGCCAGAGCCAGGGGTTCGCGGAGCAGGTTGGCCAGAGCTTCACGCTGATGGGTGACGCATTCCTGCATAGTGGCATGAGCGGGAGAGGCGGGTGTCAGATGAGCTTGAATGTCAGGTTGCTTCATGTCGTGGACGGTCGCGAAATAAGGGTCATAGCCCTCATGGTTGCACTAACGGTAACGGGCTTTTAGGGGTAGATCAAGTCGCATGGAGTGTGACAGGTTTTTGTGACAATTTATGCGCGCCCACTACTGTCCGCTTAAAACGCGAATAGATTCAATTGGTTAGCGGCGATACTCTGTTCTGAAAGGTAATCGCTACCCGGAAACGCTTGCTGCAAGGTCATCTTCTCGAAAAGAGTGAGTGAGAATATCTGTAGCAAAGTGTACAGCGAGATGTCCAAATTGAGGCGCTTCTTGACGATGTTGACCATGACGCAAACCGGCACAGCGATCCGGATTTGCGACTTCACCGCATTCTCAGAATTGCCGTAGAACTTCTTGATACGCAGATGCTGCTGGATCCATTTGAAGAACAATTCGACCTGCCAGCGCGCCTTATAGAGCGCGCAGATAGTGGCTGCCGACAAGACGAAGTTGTTGGTCAGGAACACCAGCGTCTTGCCGGTCTCGGGGTCTTCGAAACGGATACGGCGCAGACGTTCGGGACAGTCCTTACAGCTTTTTGCAGCAATAAGCACGACGGTTTGGTCACAGATAATCCCCGTGCTGCGATCTATCGCAGCCGAATAGACACGCCGCATCCGAGCATTCGACTGGGCGCGCGTGACAACGATTATCGGGAGCGCATCTACTCACCGCTCAAGGCGTGGCGCTGGCAAGCGCGGCACGTCAAGCTGGATGTGGCGACCTCGCGCAATATGTTCGATGGCACCACCGTCTCCATGCCCGACACCCCGAGCAACAGCCGGGTGTTCCCGCAGAGCCGCGAACAGAAGCCCAGCCTGGGTTTCCCGGTTGCGCGCATCGGCGCGCTCATTGGGCTGGCCAGTGGCGCGGTACATAGATGTTCATGCGCATGCGCGCAGTGGCGTTCTGCGTAGGGAGCGTCATGACGACAAGTTGTAGTGTAGTTATTTCTACATTAATGTAGTAATATTTACACATGCAATGGTGTTGAGTCAGTGGAATAATCAAGGAAAATCACGTTCGACGTGTGTGTGTTTTTCAGTTTGATTGAGGCGAGGCTGTTGACCCGAATAACAGCACTGTACTGTGGGCACGAATCGGAGTGCTGCGGTTGATTGGTTCCTAACAACCATTGCCAATGCATTGCCACCCAACTACGGTAGTTTTTTCAAAGGCTGGAATTTTTATGTCGAATCAATCCCGCATCCTTGAACTGCGTCAGGCACTGTCGCAGGTGATTGTTGGCCAGGCTGGCCTGCTCGACCGCCTGGTGATTGGCCTGCTGGCTGATGGCCATGTGCTGGTGGAGGGGGTGCCGGGGCTGGCCAAAACGACGGCGGTAAAAACCTTGGCCGCAGCTATCCACGGCAGCTTCCGGCGCATTCAGTTCACGCCGGATTTGTTGCCAGGCGATTTGACCGGCACTGACGTGTATCACGAGGGACAGTTCGATTTCATCGAGGGGCCACTGTTTCACGAAATCATTCTGGCCGACGAGATCAATCGCGCGCCGGCCAAGGTGCAGGCCGCATTGCTGGAGGCGATGCAGGAGCACCAGATTACGGTGGGTGGGGTGACGCGCCCGTTGCCGCCGTTGTTCATGGTGATGGCGACGCAAAATCCGCTGGAGCAGGCGGGCACTTATCCGCTGCCGGAAGCGCAGCTGGATCGCTTTTTATTGCATGTGTCGCTGGACTATCCGAGCACTTCAGAGGAGCTGGATATTTTGCGGCGCGATCGTGCGCAGCCTGCGCTGTCCAAGCGGGTGCCGTTGCCGGCTGTGATCGACGCCGCAACCGTGCTGGCAGCGCGCGAGGAAGTGCGGCAGGTGCATGTGGCCGACGCGGTGGAGGCTTATATCGTGGCGCTGGTGCGGGCCACCCGTGCCCCCGGCGAGTGGCGTGCCGACTGGGCGCAGGCGGTGGAAGTGGGCGCTAGCCCGCGTGCTTCGCTCGCGCTGCTGCATGCTTCCTCCGCCGCAGCTTATCTGCGCGGCCGCAATTTTGTGACGCCGGACGATGTGCGCGAACTGGCTGCCGATTGCCTGCGCCATCGCATTACCTTGAGCCTCGACGCGCGGCTGCAAAAACTCAGCCGCGATGCGTTTATTGCCGGGCTGATCGAGGCGGTGCCCGCGCCGTGATGCCGCGTGCTGCACAGCGTGCGCGCAGGTTTAATCTGGAATGGTTTAAAGCATTTGCACGCAGCCGTACCCAACCGCATCTTCCCGATGCGGGCAACCACGCACCGCTGATTTCAGCAAACGAAATTGCTGCGCTGGCCGGGCAGGCCAGTGTGTTGGCGCACCTGCCGGTGCGCGAAGTCCACGATCACCATGCGGGCGACTGGGCATCACGCTGGCTGGGGCGCGGGCTGGATTTCGAGGAGTCGCGCTTGTATAGCCCCGGCGATGACACCCGCGACATGGACTGGCGTACCACTGCGCGTACCGGACGCCCCCATCTCAAAATCTACCGCGAAGAACGTCAGCCCGCGGTGCATCTGGTGGTGGATCGCGGCGCAACGATGCGCTTTGGCACCCGCAAGCGGCTCAAGGTGACTCAGGCTGCGCGGGTGGCGGCGATATTGGCCTTTGCCGCCACCGGGCAAAACGGCGTGGTGGGGGCCACGCTGTGGAGCCGTGAGGACAAGACCCTGCCGACGCGCCATGGTCGATTGGCTGCCCTCGGCTTGATTGACCAAGCGGGGGCACCATGCCCGCCGCCGACCTATCTTGAGCCGACCGATCCTGCGCCGACCGATGCGTTGCGCCAGACCGATCGTCTGGCCATGCTGGAAGAAAGTCTGCCTCGCGGCGCGCGGCTGGTTCTGATCAGCGATTTCGCCTGGTTGAGCGCCGAGCACGAGTCTTCGCTGGCACAACTGGCTAGCCGGTTCGATGTCTGGGCGATTCAGATCGTTGATGCCGCAGAACAGGTTTTGCCGGCGATGGGTTTGGTGCGTTTTCATGACATGGCCAGCCGCCAGGACGTTTGGCTGGATACCGCCCAGGCGAGCGTGCGCACTGCCTGCCAGGCGGCGTTTGCCCGTCGGCTTGACGCGCAGTCGACCAGCCTGGCGCGTGCCGGGATCCATCATCAGCGTATCTTGAGCGAGGCCGACGATCTGGTCGCGCAATTGGCGCATGGCTGATCCACGCAACGAACTGGCGGATGTTGTCGTGCCGGTTGCGCCGGCGATGACGGCACACCCGGGCGGATTGCCAGTGTGGGTGTGGGCCGCTGGATTGCTGGGGATGGTCGGGGTGATGCTGATGGTTTGGCAATGGCGTCGGCGTCGTTTTGCGCGCAGCTTGCGGGCGATCACGGCCGCAGTAGCCCGTCAGCAGGGCACGCCGGGTGAGATCGCCCGCAAGCTCGACGCCTGGGCGCGCGACCGATTCAATTTAAGTCGGCTGGAAGCGGCGCACTGCCCGCTTGGCCTCGATCCGGAAACCTGGTCTGATTGGGTGAATGCGCTGACGACCCTGCGGTTTGCGCCGCCCCCGCCCGGTGGGATGGAAGACCTGGCCACCTTGTGCGCGAGCGCGCGTCACTGGAAACCCCATGCTTGAACTGGCGCAGCCGCTTTGGTTGATGCTGCTGCTGCCGGTCGCGGGCTGGACCTGGCTGGCCTGGCGGCGGTCGCCAGGTGAAATCCAGGACGGCGAAGTCCCTACGGTGATGCTCAATCACCCGGCCTTGCCCTTGGCCGAGGTCAGCCGATTACCCGCGCCCAGCCTGCGCGTGCCGGTCATGTTGCGCGGGGTGGCAATGGGCTTGTTGGTGCTGGCGCTG
>JBKJIS010000243.1:0-14993 GCA_046598305.1 Thiobacillus sp. | reverse complement strand
TTCCGCTATCGGCTATGTGTGATAGCGAACAGAACTATGTAACGAATCGCTGGATCATCACATATTCCTTCTCACTGAATATTAAGGACAGACCATGAAAGCCAAACTTGCGACAACGCTTTTAATCATTGGAACGTTGCTGGCCCCGGTTGCAGCGATTGCTGCCGATACCACTGAACGCCAGGCAGACCGTGCGCATCCCCTGACATGGGTCAAGGATTCGATGATCACGACCAAGATCAAGGCCAAACTGGCCGCGGATCACCCGGGCAGCATGAAAAATATCCGGGTCGATACCGACAAGGATGGCGTGGTGTGGATGACTGGAACGGCCAATAACCAGGAAGAAATCAACCAGGCAATCACGACGGCGCGCAAAACCACCGGTGTGAAATCGGTCTGGTCTGATCTCACTATTAAAAACGACAAATAAGGGCTTGGCGTCGTTTTGGACGCCAAGGCGGTGGCGTGTTCGCGCGTTACACACAAGGCCGGAAGCAAGGTATCGCTTCTGGCCTTGCTGTTTCTGCACTAGGCATACACGCTGAATCGTACGAAATAGTGCGCTATGTGCGATGGCGAACGGAACGGCTTGGGGGTTTGGCGTACTAATTAACTCATACAAGAATCAATTACCGCAGCAAACCCGGATGACCCAAGGAAAGCGGTGACTTTTTCGACTTGGGTCAGTACAGAGCGCGCGTTGTGTGCGTGCAAAGGATTAAAAGGAAACCACCATGTTGAGTTCGCCGCATCTTTTTTCCCTCATGGGCGTGCTGCTGTTTTCGCTGTTCACAGCGCAGGCATCAGCAGCCTATGTCGACCCGCCGGGGCGTGTGGCCTACCTGAGTCATACTCGGGGTGAGGTGAGCTATTCGCCGGCGGGCGAGGATGAGTGGCTTGACGTGGTGCGCAATCGTCCGCTGATCCGCGGCGACCGGCTATGGACCGATCGCGGTGCCCGTGCGGAGTTTCAGGTCGGCAGCGCCGCCGTCCGGCTCGGGTCGGATACCAGCGTTGAAATTCTGGATCTGAGTGATCGCATCGCACAGCTCAAAATGACACAGGGCACGCTTAACCTGAGCGTGCGGCGCTTGCATTCCGGGCATAGCATTGAAGTGGCTACGCCTAAGCTGGCGTTCACCATCAGCCGTGTCGGACGCTATCGCATTGACGTCAATCCACGTAACGCGGCAACGACTGTTGTAGTGTGGGAAGGCGCCGGTGAGGCCTACGGTGACCATTCCAGTTTCCGCGTGCGTGCGGGCGAGTCGGTGCGTTTTTACGATACCGATTTGCGTGATTATGAGCTGTACGGGCTGCCGCGTGAAGACGGTTTTGACCGCTACAGTCTCGATCGCGACCAGCATTTGAAGCGCTCCGCGTCGCTGCGCTATCTCGACGACGATGTGGTGGGCTACGCCGAACTGGATGCGTATGGCAGCTGGCGCCCGGTGCGCAGCTACGGCACCGTGTGGTTTCCCAGCCGGGTTGACGCTAACTGGGCACCGTATCGGGACGGCCACTGGGTGTGGCAGGAACCGTGGGGTTGGACCTGGGTGGACGATGCGCCCTGGGGCTTCGCGCCCTCGCACTACGGTCGTTGGGTGAACGTATCCAATCGCTGGGGCTGGATTCCGGGACCACGCAATGTCCGCCCTGTATACGCCCCCGCGCTGGTCGCATTCGTCGGTGGCCGTGGCTGGAGCATGTCGATCTCGCTCGGCGGCGGTTCGCCGATCGGCTGGTTCCCGCTTGGCCCCCGCGAAGTCTACGTGCCATCCTATCAGGCCAGCCGCGACTACTTCACCCGGGTCAACGTGAACAATACGGTGATCAACAATACGGTCATCACCAATGTCTACAATAACTATTCGAGCGGCACGATCAATGTCGATCAAGTGAACTATGCCAACCGCACGGTTGCGGGCGCCATCACGGCGGTCCCCAGCAGCGTGTTTGTGAATGCGCAAGCGGTGCGACCGGCGGCGATTCGCCTCGATCGCAAGGCGGACACTACCGGCGAGATCACGCGCGTCGCCCCGATTGCACCAAGCGTGCGCAGTGTCATTGGAGCGGGCAAGGAAGCCGGGGCGCGTCCATCTCGTGAAGCATTTGAGCGCCAGGTGTTTGTACGCAATGCGCCACCGCCCGGCGAGCGTCCGTTTGCCGCGCGCGAACAGCAGTTGCAGAAACAACCCGGACGGGCACCGGAGCCTGCCACCGTCAAACCCGTGCAGAGTCGCGACGACAACACCACACAGAAGGTGCGTGTGATTGGCGAACAGCCTGGTGCAGTGGACGCTCGGGCAGCAGGATCCCGCCGCGGTGGCGGCAAGCCCGACAAACCTGCCAGTCTGCAACCACTGGATCGCTCGATCGAACCTGCGAACGGTTCCAGGCCCGCGCCGGGCGACCGCATTCGGGACAAGGAGCAAAAAGGTCAGGTCGATGTGCAGCAGCAACAGCAGGCCGCCGAAAAGCAACAGGCTGTCGAGAAGCAGCAAGCCGAGCGTAAGCGCCAAACCGACACGCAGCAGCAAGAACAGCGCCAGCGTGGTGTTCAGCAGCAACAGCAAGCCGCCGAAAAGCAGCAGGCTGTCGAGAAGCAGCAGGCCGAGCGTAAGCGCCAAACTGACACGCAGCAGCAAGAACAGCGCCAGCGTGATGTTCAGCAGCAGCAACAGGCCGCCGAAAAGCAGCAGGCCGAGAAGCAACCTGCCGAACGGAAACGTCAGGCTCAGACGCAGCAGGAGAGCCAAGCAGAGTGCGAGCGCCTGGCAATAGAGCAACACCAGGACGTGAGTCAGTGCCGAAGCGGGGCGCTGCCGAAGGAATCGTCCGGCAATCCGAACCGGGGCAATAAGGGCCGGTGAACGACCGGCTTGCCGAGGGGCAAGCCCGGGGTCCCGCTTTGGAAGAGGCAGGGCGGTCGGCAGAAACAGATGGCGTCTTGAGGCAATGGCCTATATTGGTTATTGGCATAAGCCGCTTGCAGTGTGAGTAAGGAAGTCCGGTTGCCCCGCAATGAACTCCGCTTCGGGAGGGTGTTTTTGATGGGGTTGAAGTTAAATTAATAGGGGAGTTAAAAACATGCTTGAAACGATTGCCGTCATTCTGATCATCCTTTGGTTACTGGGTTTGGTTTCCGCGTACACCTTGGGTGGATTTATTCACATTCTTCTGGTCATCGCAGTTGTGATGATCCTGCTACGCTTTGTTCGGCGCTGAGTAGTTCACCTCTTTACAGGGTGCCGCTGGACAGGCGGTCGATGCCGTCCCCACCCGGAAATGACAGTCAACAATGACTGCAATCCGGGAGGTCTAACTGGAAGTCACATCAAGTTTAAAAAGCTAAATATCATTGATCTCGGCAAGCATTCGTTAAGGGATTAAGCCGTTCTTTTTATCCGCCGAGCGGGTTGGCTGTTTTGATTGCTTTGTTCATCGCTAGTCAGCAGTGTCTGGTTAAAAATCCATCAAAATCAATTGGCTCTCTGTTGGTGGTGCAATAGTTCTGATGGTGTCTGGCTGCAAGGCACATGAAATATGGGTTTTCTCAAAGACCGAGACCGACAGAATCTGTAGCAAAGTGTAGAGCGAGGCATTGAGATGAAGCTCCTTTTTGACGATGGCGATCAGCACGTAGGGGGACACGGCGCACCAGATTTGCGTCTTCACCGCGTTCTCGCTGGTGCTCAGAAAGCGCTTGATGCGCAGATGCTGCTTGATCCATTTGAAGAACAATTCCACCTGCCAGCGACTCTTGTCCAGCGCGGCAATCCCATTAAATCGTGGATTGTCTTTTCGTTACCCAGAATTTCCAGCCGCTTTTCCGCCTGCGCCTTGAATGATTTAAATTGCCTGACACGTTTGACTGTCGCGGGTTTTTTTAAACTGTCCGGTTCCGTAGCATATGAGTTGCCTGCTTTCTCTGCTGCGCGGGTGAGGGGTCACGCGCATGTCTTGCGCTATGGCGATCATGTCGCCCAGCGTGTACGCGCCAAACAAAAGCGCTGGGACGAAGGCGTTGGCCACCAGGAGCGCGAGGCCTTCCTCAAGCTGCCGGTGGCGCAGCGCAAGGTGATTCTGGCATTTGTGTAGGCGGACGAGGCGGGGAGTTGAATAGCCGGCGTAGTCATGCGCTGCCCTTATAATCACGAGCGCGCTGCTGTGGCGCGCTTTTTTATGTCCTCAACATGACTGATCCCACTCTGCTGCTGACTGCCCTCATCCTTGGCCTTATTGAAGGGGTCACCGAGTTTCTGCCGATTTCCAGCACCGGGCATCTTATTTTGGCGGGGCAGTTGCTGGGCTTCACCGGCGAGAAGGACAAGGTGTTCATGATCGCCATCCAGCTGGCGGCGATTTTTGCGGTGGTGTGGGAATACCGGGCGCGGCTGGGGCACGTGGCGGTGACGCTGCACACCGAGCCGGCGTCGCGGCGGCTGGCGGTGAATTTAATGGCGGGTTTTCTGCCGGCGGCGGTGCTGGGTTTTCTGTTCTACAAGGAAATCAAGGCCTATCTGTTCAACCCCATCGTGGTGGCGTCCGCGCTGGTGATCGGCGGCGTGCTGATACTGTGGGCGGAGCGCCGCAAGCATGTCGTCAGCACCGAGACGGTGGACGATCTGACCTGGCGCCACGCGCTGGCGGTGGGGTTTGCGCAGGCGCTGGCGATGATACCGGGCACTTCGCGTTCGGGCGCGACCATCATTGGCGGGCTGTTCCTCGGCATGTCGCGCAAAGCGGCGGCGGAGTTCTCTTTCTTCCTCGCTATCCCCACCATGTTTGCCGCCACGGCGTATGACCTTTACAAGAACTGGCGGCTGTTCGATGTGAACGATGTGCCGATGTTTGTGGTCGGCGGGGTGGCCGCATTCGTCAGTGCATTGATCGCCATACGCACGCTGATCAAGTTCGTCAGCCGTCATGACTACACCGCGTTCGCCTGGTACCGCATTGTGTTCGGCGGGGTGGTGCTGGCCACAGCCTATACCGGGCTGGTGGACTGGGGCGTCGGACACTGAATCAGCCGGCTTTCGGCGGGCGTTTGTCGAGCTTGCGTTGCAGGGTGCGGCGATGCATTTTCAGTGCGCGCGCGGTGGCCGAGATGTTGCCGGTGTGCGCGTTCAGCACTTTCTGGATGTGCTCCCATTCCAGCCGCGCCACGGATAAAGGTTCGGAGCTGACTTTTAGCGCGGCATCGGGCTGGTCGCGCAGCAGCGCGGCGAGGACTTCGTCGGCGTTGGCCGGCTTCGCCAGGTAATGCTGCGCGCCCAGCCGCACCGCTTCGACTGCGGTGGCGATGCTGGAATAGCCGGTGAGCACGACGATGGCGGGGGCGGGGGTGCGCGCGGCCAGTGCGGCAACCACTTTCAGCCCTGATTCGCCGGGCAGCTTCAGGTCGACGACGGCGTGGCTGGGGGCAAACGTTTCCGCTACAGTTTGGGCTTCATCGGCGTCGTATGCGATGGCCACTTCGAAGTCGCGCTTGCGCATGGCACGCGCCAGCGCGGCAGCAAAATCGACATCGTCCTCGACGATCAAAAGCTTCCTGTTCATGGGGTTTGATTCCAGGGCAGGGCGATGCGCACGCGGGTGCCGCCGCCGTCGCGTTCGACGAGCGTGAGGGTGCCGCCCAGACGCTCCAGGGTGGCGTGGGTGAGTGCCAGCCCCATGCCCCAGCCATGCCCGGATTTTCCGCTGAACACCACGCGCCCGGCCTGTGCCTTCTGTTCGGGCGAAAAGCCGGGGCCGCGGTCGGCGATGTCGATCAGCAGCGCGTCGGGGTTGGTTGCTGCGCAAAATTCGACAGCGCCGGGCGAAGCGTCGGCTGCATTGTTCAGCATATTCAGAATGGCCTGCTCCAGCCCGTCGGGCGGGGTGAAGCTGCGGCTGTCGGCGGGCAAGGCGCTTGTCAGTTGCGCACCGGGGCGCAATACCTGCCAGCGTTCGGCCAGTGATTTCAGCCAGGCATCGAGTGGCAGCGCCACCGGCGCCGTGTCCTGCGCGCGCGCGGCCAACTGGGTGAGAATACGCTTGCACACCTGTGCCTGTTTTTCGAGTAGATGGCAGTCGGCGCCGATATCCGGGTCGTTGGCAAACTCGCGGGCCAGCTCGTGCGCGGTGGTCTGAATCGTGGCGAGCGGGGTGGCGAGTTCGTGCGCCGCCAGCGCGGCCTGGGTGCCGAGCGCGACGATGCGTTCATCGCGCAACTGTTTCTCGCGCAGGGCGGCCAGCTCCCGGTCGCGCCCACGCAAGGCGGCATTCATGCGGGTGACGAAAAACGCGATCAGCCCGGCGCTGATGAGAAAGTTGAACCACATGCCAGCCAAATGCATGCTGTGGGCGGCGACCGGGTCGGCCACCGCCAGCGGCTGGTAATAAAACAGCAGCAGCGCATACAAGCCGCCCGCCACCGCCGCCAGCAGCCACACCCAGCGCGGGCGCAGGCTGATGGCGGCGATGACGACCGGGACCAGCATCAGCGACACGAAGGGGTTGGTGACGCCGCCGCTGAAATACACCAGCACCGCGAACGCGGTGAGGTCGGCCAGCAGGTGCGCCAGAAACTCCATCTGCGTGGCAGGGGTATCCTGTCGCAACCGCCTTGCGGTCGAGAGCGAAAACAATCCCATCAGCGCCAGCACCACACCCATCGGCAGCAACGGCATCGGAATGTGCAGGCCCCAGTGCAGCCAGGCGATGCCCGCCGCCCAGCCGGCAATCAGCGACACGCGCACGGTCAGCAGTCGCCCCAGCAGGGCACGGGCGGGCAGCGTGGAGAGCAGGGTTGACGCAGTCGCGGACGGCATGGCGGCATTGTAATCTGCACCCGTGATGGATCGGCGCGCTGCGGCGATATGCCGCACTGGGCAAAGCGCGGATTCTGCTACCGTTTGTGACCTGCTTGAACTTCTGAAAACGTGACCATGAAAACTGCCCTGCCCGTTTCCCTCTCCCCAACCCTGAATGGCATAAAGGGGCGAACGGGTCGCTGCGCGAATGTCACGCTAACGGGCCTTGCCTTGACCCTTCTGCTGGTGCCGACGCTTGCGGCGGCCAACTGCACCTCGGCTTTTTGCACGCTCAATACAGACTGGAATGCGCAGACCCCCTGGCTGAACAACGCCACAAATCTGGATCTGCGTATGGAAACCATTCATCAGAATCAGGTTCGCTCGGGCGTGAGCAAGAGCGTGGACAGCGGCCATGATCGGGAGGTTGAGACCACCAACCGCAATGGGTGGCTTGGCCTGAGCCATGCCTTCACCCCGGATCTCAATGTGTCGGTTCAGGTTCCGCTTGTATCGCGCGACCACCTGCATATTCATGACCAACATGGCGTTCCCCGGCAGGAGCGCTGGGACTTTACCCGCCTTGGGGATGTCCGGGTGCTGGCGCATGTGCGCCTTGATGACAAACCATCATCGGCTGATGGTATGGTCGGCATGATGGCTGGAATCAAGTTGCCCACTGGCAGTACGGACGAGCGCAATCGCGATGGCGACAAAGCAGAGCGCACTTTGCAGCCGGGAACAGGATCGACCGATTTGATTGCCGGCGGCTTTGTCTCAGGCAAATTGACGCACGTGGATTGGCATATGCAGCTACGCTGGCAACACGCAGTCAGTGTGCGGCAGCAATATAGGCCAGGCGACCAGGTTGGATTGGATGCAGGCATTCGGTATCCGCTCGGGCCCGTGCATGCTCTGGCGCAAATCAACCTGCTATGGCGCGACCGCGATACCGGCATGAATGCAGAACCGGATGATAGTGGCGGAAAATTCATCTATTTTTCGCCCGGTGTGACATTGCCGCTTGGCAAAGATATGCAGGTTTATGGCCTGGTTCAGCTGCCGCTGTATCAATATGTTCAAGGCACCCAACTGACGGCTGACTGGGCGGCGACCCTGGGTTTGAGTATGCGTTTTTGAGGAAAGGAAAATAAAAGAATATGAAATGTAAGCAATGGATGGTCGCACTGGCGGCCGGGCTGCTCGTGCCGACAACGTGGGCCGCCAATATCAGCGTGACCGATGCCTGGGCGCGCGCCACGATGCCGGGACAAAAAGTCAGCGGCGCGTACATGCAGATTCAATCCGATGCCGATGCACGCCTGGTTGGCGTATCCAGTCCGGCGGTGGCCCGGGTGGAAATGCATGAAATGAAAATGGACGGCGATGTGATGCGGATGCGGGAGCTGAAAGCAATCGACCTGCCGAAAGGCAAGTCCGTTTCACTTGAACCGGGTGGTTTCCACCTCATGCTGATGAATCTGAAAAAGCCGATTGCCGCGGGTGACGTTGTTTCGTTTACGCTGGTGGTGGAATCGGGCGGCAAGCGTCAGAAAGTTGAAGTCAAGGCAATGGCACGCGGTAGGGACGGCGCTGCGCCGAATCACCCCATGCATCATCACTGAGTCAGGCAGACACCCAAAATAGCGCCACGTGCGCGCAGGTCTTCGAGAAGCGCGCCGCCCGCATGCAGGATCAAAGCAGGATCCGGATGGCGACTCTCTGCGGCAACCTGTTCCAGCGCGGCGCGCCCACTCAGGGTGCCGGGTTCGAGCAGGGCCAGCAAGCGCGCGGTGAACGCATTGATCTCGGTGAACGCCACCTGATCGTCCGCATCGCGAAAGACCAGCAAGCAGGTTTCGGCAGGCAGCACCTGGCGCCTGGGCGCGATACGATGTACCGGCCAGTCGTAACGCAGATTGGCCAGCACCGGGTTCAATACGGGCACGCCATCCAGCAGGTCGCCTGCCGCGTCGACGCTGCGATCCACGCTGCGGTTCGACACCGATAACACCAGCTCGATCCACTCGTAATGCGCCAGAGCCAGTAGATACGGCGGATAGCCCTCGGGCGGCGCCCATTCGTTTTGCAGGAACTGCACGAACTCGTCTGGAATCTGCCGGAAGTAGGGGGTGTGGCTGCGGTGGGTGCTGAAGAAGGCGCGTATCAGTTTGGCCCATTTGCGCGTGCCGAGCACCTGCCGCAGTACCGGAAAACACGCCAGTAAAAAGCTCTCGACGTTGTTGTAGAGCAGCGCGTTGTAGATTTTCATGCGCCGCGCTTCCACGCCCGCCGGGCGCGGGTTCGCCTTGGGGTCGCGGATATGCGCGGCGAAAGCAAGCTGGTAACGCTGGAACTCAGGCAGTGCGGGCGATGGGTTCATGGCGGTGGTGCGCGTTCTGAATGCGCGCGATGTGCTCGACTTCGCGCACCAGATCGGACAGCGGGGGAATGTTGAAGTCGCGTTCCAGCAGCGTGGGGGTCACGCCGTGAATGCGGTAGGTTGCATCGAGCAGTGCCCACACCGGGTCGATCACGTCGGCGCCGTGGGTGTCCACGAGCAGGTCATCCGCCTCGTTGTAATGGCCGGCCATGTGCAGGTACACGATGCGCTTGCTCGGCAGTGAACGAATGAATTCGAGAGGGTCGTAGCGGTGGTTCACGCTGTTGACGTAGACGTTGTTGACGTCCAGATGCAGGTCGCAATCGGCCTCGATCAGCACCGCGCGGATGAAGCTCGCTTCGTCCATCTCGGCAATCGGCGCGGCGGTGTAGTACGAGGCGTTTTCGATCGCGATGCGGCGTTCCAGAATGTCCTGCGTGCGGCGGATGCGCGCAGCGACGTATTTCACCGCTTCTTCCGTAAAGGGGATCGGCAGCAGGTCGTACAAATGCCCATCGTCAGAGCAGTACGACAAATGTTCGGTAAAGAGTGCGATGCCGTGGGCGTCCATGAACTGCCGCGTCTTGTGCAGCAGCACTGCGTCGAGCGGAGTCGGACCGCCCAGCGATAGTGAGAGCCCATGGCAGACAAAAGCATAGCGCTCGGTGAATCCGCGCAGGTCGCGGCCATAAGCCCCGCCCATGTCGATCCAGTTTTCCGGAGCGATTTCAAAGAATTCGATGGCGTCGGGGACGTGGGTTTTCAGCTCGGGCAGCAGCTCGCGCCGAAAACCCAGTCCCGCGCCGGTGGGGCGCGGGGTTTTCATGGCAGGCGACTTACTTCATACCGCCACTTTTGCCATCCATGGGCTTCGTGGCGCCGCCGCATTTACCTTCGCCGCACTTGCCCTGCATCATCTTGTCCATTTCGGTTTTGTCGAGGAAGCCATCCTTGTTGGCATCCATCATGCCGAACTTGGTTTCGTGACCCTTGATGAACTCTTCCTTGCTGACCTTGCCGTCCTTGTTGGCGTCCAACATCGCCATACCCCCTTTGGTTTCATCCGCCTTCATGCCGCCGCATTTACCTTCCATTGGCTTTGCGGCAGGCTTTGCTGCGGTATTGTCGGCCACCTGGTAGCCGCTCGACAGACCGGATAACGCGAAAGGATTTTCAGCAGCCGACGCGAGGGGGGCGGCAGCCATGCTGGCAATAAAAGCGGAGCCTACAGCGCTGGCGATCAGGGTTTTTTTGGACATGGTGTTTCTCTCCTAACAGGTTTAACTACGGTCAATAAATTTTCCGGATAACTCCGGATTCTTGCAAAAGGCTCACGAACCGAGCTTTTTCTGCAATTCGTTGGCGATGCGTTGGCGGGCTTCAGGCGTGAGTCCCGGAACGTCATCGTTTGTCGCTGTTTCAGCCCGAAACTGACGGCGCATTTCCTGCAACTGCTGCGCAAAACGGGCGCAGTTTGCGCATATCGCAAGATGCAGCCGCATCGCCACCCGCCCTGGAAACGGCACACGACCGTCCATCGCGCGCGAAGCAAGTATGGTCGTTTCCTTGCATGTGGTCATCCATTTCATGCTGGTCCCACCTTCGAAAAACCAGTTAACTCCAGACAGTGCCGCATGAACAAACGCGCTCGATGCAGCAATACCCAGCAGTTGGTCGGCGTGATGCCGAGTTCCTTACAAATTTCTTCGGTTTCCATTCCCGCTACTTCGCGCAGGCTGAACACCTGCGCCATAGCGGGCTTGAGACGGTCGGCACACTCGTCCAGCGCGCGCCGTAGCTGGCTGAGCTCAGCCTCGGTATCGGGGTTGCCCCAGGGGCGTAGCGGATCCGCCCAGTGTCCGTCCTGCTTGAACAGGCTGTCCACGGCTTCCTCGCCTTCGGCATCACGTGGTATTTCGACCTCACGCACTTGCCGGCGGATCAGATCGATGATTTTGTGCTTGAGAATGCCGGTCAACCAGGTGCGCGGGGTGGCATCGCCAGCGTAGCGCGCTTGCGCGGCGAGGGCTGCCAGCAGTGTTTCCTGCACTGCATCTTCGGCGAGTTCGTCCGAGTGCAGTTGCCTTCGCGCCATACGGAACAAATAATCGCCGTGCTCAGTGAGCCATGTGTTGGCATCAAGCGTATTCATCCAAGTCCTTGAGTGTATTTCGCAGCGAAGGTGCACTGTAAAGGCAGATTCATAAAGCGACAACCCTCTTAACGGGTATATCAAGTCTCGTAATGCTGATGGCAAATACACAGACCACCGAGTGAAGCATTTTTGTCAGGTAATGCGCACGGATTCGGGAGCATCCGCTGCCAAGCGACTGATTATTTGGCAAGTCGCATCATCGGAGATAGGCAGTTCGCTTCACGCTGCCTTTTTTATTGGCGTAAAATTCGCACAGATTCAATCCGGAGACACCATGTCCGTACCTCATACCGCAGCTGATAAAGCCAACATCCTGTCCGAAGCGCTGCCTTATATCCAGCGCTTTTACGATAAAACCATCGTGATCAAATACGGCGGCAATGCGATGACCGAGCGCCATTTGATGGAAGCCTTTGCCAAAGACGTGGTGCTGCTGAAATTGGTCGGCATGAACCCGGTGGTGGTGCATGGAGGTGGCCCGCAGATTGCCGGGTTGCTGGAGCGCATCGGCAAACAGAGCGAGTTCATTCAGGGTATGCGGGTGACCGATGACGAAACGCTCGACGTGGTCGAGATGGTGCTGGGTGGTCTGGTGAACCAGGATATCGTGACGTTGATCAACAAGCACGGTGGCAAGGCAGTGGGGCTGACGGGCAAGGACGGCAACTTCATTCATGCTAAAAAATTGCTGGTGGCAAGCAAGGAGAAGGCCGATCAGATGCTGGATCTCGGCCAGGTCGGCGAGATCACCCGCATCGATCCGGAAATCATCCGGGTGCTCGACGCACACGACTTTATTCCGGTGGTGGCCCCGCTCGGGGCAGACTCCGAAGGCAACGCCTACAACATCAACGCCGATGTCGTGGCGGGCAAGATCGCAGGCGTACTGCAGGCGGAAAAAATAATTTTCATGACCAACACGCCGGGCGTACTCGACAAACAGATGCGCTTGATGACCGGACTTTTGCCGCGTGAGGTCGATCAATTGATCGCAGATGGCACGATTACCGGTGGCATGATTCCCAAGGTCGGTTACGCGGTCGATGCGGTGAACAGTGGCGTCAAGACTGCGCACATTATCGACGGTCGCGTTGAACACGCACTGTTGCTGGAGGTGCTGACCCCAGAGGGGGTGGGCACCCTGATCAAGCGAGCTTAAGCATGCGTTACTGGGTCATGAAATCCGAGCCGAGTGATGTCAGCATTGATGACCTCGCCGAGATGCCAAATCAAAGCGTTGCCTGGTATGGAATTCGAAATTACCAGGCCCGCAACTTCATGCGTGATCAAATGCAGGTTGGCGATCAAGTGCTGTTTTACCATTCAACATGTGCTGAGCCGGGTATCGCCGGGCTGGCAGAAGTCAGCGTGCTGGCGTATCCCGACGCCACGCAGTTTGATCCAAAAAATAAATACTTCGACCCCAAGGCCACGCCCGAAACGCCGCGCTGGATGAACGTGGATGTGAAGCTGGTAAAAAAAACGCGCTTGATGCCCTTGTCTGAAATCCGCACCTACCCCGAGCTCGCCAACATGCGTATCTTGCAAAAGGGCAATCGTCTGTCGATCACGCCAGTCGATCCGAGCGAATATAAGTTCATCCTCAAGCACTTGTAATGTTTGATCCGGCATGGCTCGCCGCTTATGGTGGATTGGGCTTGGTGGTTGGCTTTATCGCCGGTTTGCTGGGTGTCGGAGGCGGTTTGGTTATCGTGCCGGTGCTGATCATGATGTTGCACGCACAGGGGCTGGCTACGGGGGTGGAACCGCAGATGGCGCTCGGCACTTCGCTCGCCTCCATCCTGTTCACTTCGCTGTCCAGCGTGCGCGCGCATCATCGCCATGGCGCGGTGGAATGGCCGTTGGTGCGGCGCATTGCGCCCGGCATCGTGCTCGGTACTTTGATCGGGGCCATGCTGGCAGCGCAGATGTCGGCATGGGTGCTGAAGGTGTTTTTCGTCGTTTTCCTGTTTTATGCCGCGACCCAGATGTGGCTGGACTTCAAGCCGTCGCCGCATCGCGCCCTGCCGGGTCGCACCGGCACAACCGTGGCGGGCGGCGTCATCGGCGCGGTATCGAGCTGGGTGGGTATCGGCGGCGGCACCTTGTCGGTGCCCTTTTTGTTGTGGCACAACGTCAGCCTGCATCGGGCGATTGCCACTTCTTCGGCGATCGGCTTTCCGATCGCCATTGCTGGCGCACTGGGCTATGTGTTGGGCGGCTGGGACGTGAGCGGCCGGCCGGCCGGTAGTCTGGGCTTTATCTACTTGCCAGCACTTGCAGGTATTGCGCTGGGCAGCGTGCTGATGGCTCCGCTGGGTGCGCGCACCGCACATCGAACCCCTGTACGCCCCCTCAAACAGATATTTTCAATTTTATTGCTGGTGCTGGCGCTACGTATGGCATCGACTTTGTAAATAAAACCTGAATAACACTGTATCTAGTGTAATGAATGCCAGTGTTTTCTAGATATTGTAGGTTGTTGCATGTAACAATTTCCTGCTTGAGCCGCTAAATTACCCACGTTAGTCTGATGCAACATGCTGAAATTTCCGCATGCTCAATCAACAACACTCGTGGAGATTCTCAAATGGCACACTTGCAAGCTGTCCGCACTTCGCTGAAACCCCAGCAAAACGCATACACGCAACTCACCACCTATTTCGATACGCATAGTCAGGTTGCTTGGGGCTATATGCACTCGGAACCCCGGCCTTGTTTTACGCCAATTTTGTTGCAGGAGTTGTTGGGTTGGTGCCATGCGGTGGCCGGACAAATTGACGATCCAGACCAGGTGGATGTGCGCTATATGGTTACCGCTTCGTCACATCCTGACGTTTTTAATTATGGCGGGGATTTAAATCGCTTTGCAGAGTTGATTGCCGCTGGTGACCATGATCGCCTTTCACAGTATGCACAGGCCTGCATTGAGCCGCTGTACCTGAATGCCGTCCATTTGAACCGGCCCGGCGTCAAATCGATCGCATTGGTACAAGGTGATGCGCTGGGAGGAGGATTCGAGTGCGCGCTGTCCGGGAATGTGTTGATAGCCGAGCGGGGAACCAAGCTCGGCTTCCCCGAAATTCTGTTTAATCTGTTTCCTGGAATGGGGGCATTGAGCTTACTGGGGCGCCGGGTTGGGCATCAAAAAGCCGAACGCATGATCCTGAGCGGCCGGCTTTTTCTCGCCGAAGAACTGCATGCCCTGGGTGTCGTAGACGTGCTAGCCGAGCCGGGCGAAGGTGAGAGAGCTGTTTATGATTACATTCGGCGTGAAGCCCGTTCAAGAAACGGCGCACTTGCCTTGCGTAGTGTGCGTGATGAAATTCAGCCGATATCTTACGCTGAGCTCAAACGAGTTACCGAAATCTGGGTTGATGCGGCATTGCGCCTGGAGACCAAGGATTTACGCATGATGGAGCGCTTGGTCAGCCGTCAGACCGGCAGGGCAGAAACGGCCGATGCGGCACCTGCTTCAAACGCTTTCAGCGCTTAACTTCTGGTCCAGGTAGATTGCCAGGGCGGCTTGTGCATCGATTAGCCCAAGCCGTACTTCGTCAAGTTTTTCGCGCACAGCCAAGCCGGTCATCTCGTAAGGTTTAATGCGCTCGGCTTCAGTACATAACTGTGCTAACTGCGCAGCCCCCACATCGCT
>JBKJIS010000205.1:0-7795 GCA_046598305.1 Thiobacillus sp. | reverse complement strand
CACCCCTGATTCTGCCCCCTTTGATTCGAGTGCAGTCAAAACCTGGCTACTCGGATTGCAGACGCGTATCGTCACCGCACTTGAGGCTGCCGATGGCCTGCCGTTTCGCACCGATGCATGGGATCGGCCCGAAGGCGGCGGTGGAATCTCACGCTTGATCGAAGAAGGCCAGGTACTGGAACGCGGCGGCGTGAACTTCTCGCACGTACTGGGCAGCCAGTTGCCGCCATCCGCCAGCGCGCATCGCCCTGAACTCGCCGGGCGCCGCTGGGAGGCGATGGGCGTGTCGCTGGTACTGCATCCACGCAACCCCTACGCGCCCACCGTGCACATGAACGTGCGCTGTTTTGTCGCCATGAAAGACGGCGAAGACCCGGTGTGGTGGTTCGGCGGGGGAATGGATCTCACGCCTTACTATGGCTTCGAAGAAGATGCGCGGCATTTTCATGCCAGCTGCAAAACCGCGCTCGATCCATTTGGTGCTGAATACCACCCGCGCTTCAAAGAGTGGTGCGACCGCTACTTTTTTATCAAACACCGCAACGAACCGCGCGGTATCGGTGGCGTGTTTTTCGACGACTTTTCTGAAGGCGGTTTCGATCATGCGTTTGGCATGACGCAGCGACTCGGGGATGCCTTTCTGACCGCTTATTTACCGGTACTGGAACGCCGTAAGGACACGCCTTATGGCGAGCGCGAACGCGATTTTCAGGCTTACCGTCGCGGGCGCTATGTTGAATTCAACCTGGTCTACGACCGTGGCACGCTGTTCGGTCTGCAATCAGGGGGGCGAACCGAATCCATCCTGATGTCCTTACCCCCTGTTGTGAAATGGCGTTACGACTGGCATCCGGAGCCAGGTTCGCCCGAAGCCGTGCTCTACAGTGACTTTTTAACCGGTCGGAACTGGGTCTAAAAAATGCGCAAGACACCACGTCGTCTTCTTGTTGGTTTGGGTATTCTGCTGCTCATCGTCGGGCTGGTCGGACTCATCGCCTGGGAGCTGGTGTCATCGGCACTTGAAGCAAAATACCTCGCCAAAACTGCGCAAAAAATGACCTGGAAAATGCAGCCCGGACCTTCCAGCCGGATTCGTTATCCGGGCAAGGGGCCCTATGACATGCGCCTCGGCTACACCAAGCTGCCAACGTATCTGACACGTCTCGACAAAGCGGGCTGGCAAATTGACCAGCAAGCAAAAATCAGCATTCAGATGGAACGCGTCCACGATCTTGGCCTGTTTTTGCCGTATCACGAAAAAGACAATGCTGGCCTGAACCTCCTCGACAGCGATGGCACGCTGCTCTACCAAAGCCTACACCCAACACGAACCTATACACGCTTTGAAGACATTCCCGACATATTGGTCAAAGCCCTGCTGTATATCGAAAACCGTGAACTGTTGACCGAGCAGTTCCCGACGCGCAACCCGGCAGTGGAGTGGGACCGGCTTGCGCAAGCGCTGCTGGAAAAAGGGATCAGCTTTGTCGACACCAACCGCAATGTGCCGGGCGGCAGCACACTGCCCACGCAGATCGAAAAATATCGGCATTCCCCCGAAGGCCTGACCAGCAGCATGGGCGACAAGCTCCGCCAGATGACGACGGCCAGTCTGCGCGCGTACCTCGATGGCACCAACACCTTGCCTATGCGACGCAAAACCGTCATGGCCTATCTCAATACCGTGCCGCTGGCGGCAGCGCCACGGATTGGTGAAGTAAACGGCGTGGGCGATGGCCTGTGGGCCTGGTACGGGCTGGACTTCGACGAGGTCAACCACACCCTTTCTTCCACAAAAAATACCCACAACGAAGCCTATGCCAGCGCGCTCAAACACGCGCTTTCGTTGGTCGTGGCGGTACGCCGCCCGACCTATCATCTCGCGTCCAACCGCAAGGCACTAGATGCCTTGACTGATGATCACCTCGATCTGTTGGCCGGAGCAAAACTCATTTCACCCGAACTCGCCACGCTCGCAAAAAAGGTCAAGCTACGCGGGACCGACAAGCGCATTGACCCACCTGGCCCGCGCTTTGTCGATCAAAAAGCCACCAACGCGCAGCGCATCCAGGTAGCCGGTTTGCTGGGTGAATCGCGCCTGTACGATCTCGATCGACTGGACCTGCGGGTCAACACCACCATCAACCAGCCGGCACAAAAAATCGTCAGTCAATATCTGCAGAGCCTCGCCAAGCCTGAGGCTGCCGCAGCATCAGGCTTGATCGGACATCGTTTGCTGCAGCCAAACAATCCGCTCGACGAGGTGATCTACAGCTTCACCCTGTATGAAAAAACCCCGCACGGTAATTTATTGCGCATCCAGGCCGACAATCTCAATCAGCCGTTCGATATCAATAGCCAGACGCGGCTAGACCTCGGATCGACGGCCAAGCTGCGCACGCTGGTAACCTATCTGGAAATCATTGCGCGCCTGTATACCGAATACCGCACCTTCAACACCGAGGCGCTCACCCAGAAAGCGCAGCCGCAGCGTAATGTGTTGTCGCAATGGGTGGCTGCCACCCTGCTGAGCCAGCGCAAGATTCAACTGGACGCCCTGCTCAACGCCGCGATGGAGCGGCGCTACTCCGCTTCGCCAGTGACCTTCTTCACCGGTGGCGGCCTGCACAACTTCGCCAACTTCGACCCCAAGGACAATAGCCGTTCAATGGATGTATGGGAGGCGACCCAGAACTCGGTCAACCTCGTCTACATCCGCATCATGCGCGACATCGTGCGCCACTACGCCAGCGCCACGCCGGGTGCGGCCGCACGCATTCTGGACGACGCCAGCAACCCCCTGCGTGAAACCTATTTGATGCGTTTTGTTGACCAGGAAGGGCGCGTTTTCATCAACCGTTTCTACCAGCGCCACAAGAAAAATTCGCCTGCACAAATGGCGGAAGACCTGTATGCCCGCGTGCGGGGCAATCCGCGTCGATTTACTTCGGTGTTCCGCTATCTGGAACCGAGGGCGACCTACAAGACCTATGTCGAGGCCCTGCACAAACAGATTCCTGCCAGTGCCGGACTCAGCCCGAAAACACTCGAATCCCTGTACCAAACGCATGAGATGGATGCTTACGACCTGGCTGATCGTGGCTATTTAACGCAGATTCATCCACTGGAACTGTGGGTTGTGAAAAGCCTGCGCGCAGCACCCAAAACCACGCTCAAGAATCTATATAATCAGAGTGCCGATGCGCGCATCGAAGTCTATAACTGGCTGTTCAAGACCAGTCGCAAGAATGCGCAAGACATCCGGATTCAAAGCCTGCTCGAAGTCGAGGCCTTCGACGGCCTGCTGACTGACTGGAAGCGCTTGGGCTACCCGTTTGACAACATGACGCCCTCCTATGCCACCGCCATCGGCAGCTCGGGTGACCGCCCCGCCGCATTGGCCGAGCTGATGAGTATTCTGGTCAACGACGGAGTACGCGCGCCGATGACCAGCCTCACCGGCCTGCGTTTCGCCGCTAATACACCTTACGAAACCCATCTGTCGCGGAAGCCGGCCAAAGGCGAACGCCTGCTACCGGTCGAAGTCGCCCAGACCGTGCGCCGTGCATTATTACGCGTCGTCGAGCGCGGGACCGCCGCACGCCTTGCCGGCGCCCTCAAGGATGCCAATGGCAAACCCGTCAGCATTGGTGGAAAAACGGGAACCGGTGACCACCGGTTTGAGCGCTATGGCAAAGGCGGGCAATTGCTCGAATCGCGCGTAGTCAACCGCACCGCCACGTTCGTCTTCTATCTGGGCGAGCGCCACTTCGGCACACTGACTGCGCTGGTTCCGGGTGTGCAGGCCGGCCAGTTCGGATTTACCAGCTCGCTCACTGCACAAATCCTGAAAACCCTGCTGCCACACCTGCAACCGCATTTGTTCCCACAGCGGCCTGAACCCGCGACACTGCCGGAAACCGAAGCGATAGTCCTGCCGGCGCCCACGTCTCCTGCTCCCGTTGTTCCGCGTGCGCCGGTCAAGGACAAACCCGATGGCGCGACCAGCCAGGCTGCACCGCCCGCCAAGGAACCGCCCTCCCGTGGCGGATTTCCCGAAGATCTCGAGCCCAGCGTGGTGGTTCCGGTGCCCATCAAACTCCCTGCCGCGCCTACTGCTCCTGCGGTCGCACCCGATCCCGCCAAAGTACCCACGGCACCGATTACGCCCCAGGTACCCGTTGCACCCGCACCGTGAAGTCGAACTTTGGATTGGGATTGGGGATAAATCAGATATGCTGAAAGCTGCCTCGTTCCCACCCTGCCATGACTGACACTATCCACCCGCTCATCCAGCACACTTCCCCCGACGCTGGCGATGTCAGCATTCCGGCGTTGCGGATCCTGTCGGAAATCACGACCAGCCTGTCCACCGATTCCAACGTCGAACAGTTGCTGGGGCGATTTCTGTCGACCATGATCCGTCTGGCGGGTGCACAGGCAGGCGCGGTTCGCGTCATCACCGATGACCGTACCCACTTGCGATTGATCGGCTCGGTGGGACTGCCGGCCCATCTGGTCGAGCACGAAAGCCTGGTCAGCGTCGATTGCGGCGTGTGCGGTAAGGCCGCGCGCGAGATGACAGTAAGCAGCTGGAACAATGTCGCTTTCTGCAAGAAGCAGGCCAATGACGCCTATTTCAGCGACACCTGCAACACCGTGGTGGCGGTGCCGCTGATGCACAAGAATCAGGTCATGGGCGTCTACAACCTGTTCATGGAAGAAGGCAAAACCGTCCCCGAGGACGTGCGCCTGCTGTTCCGCTCGATCAGCGAGCACCTCGGCATCGCGCTGGAGAACGCCCGCCTGACGCGCGAGAACATGCGCATCTCACTGATGAACGAACGCCAGATGCTGGCCAACCAGATCCACGATTCGCTGGCACAGACACTGGCCTACGCCAAGATGCGGCTCACCGTGCTGTCCGACGCGATGCGCCATGAGGACTACCCCAAGGCCAACCGCTATCTGGTTGATGTCGAGGAAGCCGTCGACCTCGCCTATGCCGACCTGCGCGACCTCATCACCCAGTATCGCGATCGCATCAATCCACGCGGGCTGGTGCCGGCGATTCAGGAGCTGGCCAAAGGATTTCGCAAGAAAGCCAATGCCGACGTTGATTTTCTCAACCTGGTGCAGGATGTTTCACTGTCGCCCGACGAGGAAATCCAGGTCTTCCACATCATTCAGGAATCGCTCTACAACATCGCCAAGCACGCCCGTGCGCGCCATGTCGTCATCACCTTTGACCTGGTAGACGGCCAGTATCTCGTCAACGTCGCGGATGATGGCGTGGGCGTACAAAAGAAGAATGACGAATCGTCCACCATGGGCAAGAGCTTCGGCCTCACCATCATGCGCGAACGCGCCGCCAAGTTGAATGGCAAACTCAGCGTAGAAAGCCGCCCTGCCGGCGGCACCGTGATCCGTCTGGTCTTCCCGCAACACAAATCCGAGCACACCGCATGAGCCTCACCCGCATCATCCTCGTCGACGACCACACCCTGTTCCGCAAAGGCCTGGCCGAACTGCTCGAACAAAGCGGCAGCATCGAAGTCACCGCCTTCACCGGCACGCCCGACGACGTCGCCATGCTGCTGAGGGCGCACCGTCCCGACGTCCTCATCCTCGACCTCAACATGCCCGGCACCGACGGCATCACCCTGATGCAGCAACTGCGTGCCGACGGCTTCGACCTGCCCGTGCTCATCCTCACCCTGAGCGAGGCCGAAGACGACCTCGCCCGGGCACTCCGCGCCGGCGCCAACGGTTATCTGCTGAAAAGCATGGAGCCCGACGAAGTGGTCGACGCCATCCTGCGCGCCCAGCGCGGCGAAACCGTCGTCGCCCCCGCCATGACCGCCAAACTCGTCAGGCTTTACGACAAGAAAGGCCAGGATGCCGGTTCCCTGCTTGATGCCCTGACCCCACGCGAACGCGAAATCCTCACCCACCTGTCGCGCGGCGAAAGCAACAAAGCCATCGCCCGCACCCTCGACATCAGCCACGACACCGTCAAGCTGCACGTGCGCCATATTCTGGCCAAGCTGAATCTGTCGTCGCGGGTGGAGGCGGCGGTGTTCGCAGTGGAGCATCGGGGCACGCCGGGGGGGCGAGGGGAAGGGCGGTGAGCCAGTGAAAGGAAAGCGTTCCCTTTAACTGGGCGGCGCTAACCAATCTGCATCGGCGCGATCTTCTGGAGATACTGGACGACCACTATAACCTCCGCGCCACGATCATCACCAGCCAGTTACCGGTTGCGCACTGGCACGAAGCGGTGGGCGACCCGACACTGGCGGACGCCATTCTGGATCGGGTGGTGCACAACGCTTACAAGATCAATTTGAGCGGCAGTTCAATGCGCAAAGAAAGGGGGAAATTGACAGTCGACAATCAAACAACTTAACCTGAAAATCTTGCGTCGCTTCGCTCCGACCGACCCGGCCGGATCACGGTGGACTAAATAACCGGATGGCGTGGAATGCGCACGATGCCATATTGGACGGGTACACCGCCTAAAGTAAAGACCCCTTGGCCCCCTTCTTCCCGGGACACCCTTAGCAGGCAGCGCCAAGGTGTCTGTACGGTGCCGCACACGATGTAATTTCAGGGTGTCGTACACTGAACGCTGAGTTATCTCGAAAGCTGCTTTCTCTGAACACTTCGGGCATCAGACGCCAATCAAGCCCAAATAACGAATACGCCACAGGGACAACGCCGGGCAGTTACGTCAAACCGGAATGACCATGAACGGAATGAACCATGACTAACGCACAGTGGTTTCTGCTGTTAGGCGGCCTGCTGCTCGCCAGAGGCCTGACTGCTACCATGCTCCAGCGCCTGCCGGTCACCCCAGCCATCATTTATCTGGCGGTGGGGCTGCTGGTCGGGCCTACGGTACTCAATATATTTCACTTCAATCCACTCAAGGAATCAGCGCTACTGGAAGTGCTGACCGAAGTGGTTGTGCTGATTTCACTGTTTTCTGCCGGCGTCAAAATGCCCGTTCCGGTCAGCCTCGCCCGCTGGCGCACACCGATCCTGTTGGCCACGGTCTCCATGGCGATCAGCGTTGGGTTGGTCGCCGCCTTTGCTTATTACCTGCTTGGTCTGCCACTCGGCGCGGGCATCTTGCTGGGCGCGATTCTGGCGCCCACCGATCCGGTGTTGGCGACCGATGTCCAGATCCGTCATCCCGGTGACCGCGACCAGCTCCGCTTCACCTTGACCTGCGAG
Source organism: Thiobacillus sp. (assembly GCA_046598305.1). Classification (GTDB taxonomy): domain Bacteria; phylum Pseudomonadota; class Gammaproteobacteria; order Burkholderiales; family Thiobacillaceae; genus Thiobacillus. The sequence continues at coordinate 559 of JBKJIS010000205.1, read as the reverse complement.
GCAGGCATTAATGACGGCAGCGCATTTCCGTTTGTGATGCTGGGGATGGGATTGCTCGGACTGCACGAGCTCGGTGAATTCGGCCTGCGCTGGGCGCTGGTCGACGTGCTGTGGGCCACGGTAGCAGGGGTTGGTATCGGAGTCATATCGGGCGCCGCACTGGCCCATTTGGGACGCAAACTGCGCGGCAATCCCCCCAGGCACAAACTCATGGACGACTTCCTCGGGCTCGGCCTGATCGGCGTGGTCTACGGCTTGAGTGTGCTGGTCGAGGCGTGGGGATTTCTGGCGGTGTTTTTCGCTGCCGTCGCGCTGCGTCAGACCGAACTCAAACTCGCCAGCACTGATATAGACAGCGCCGGTCTGGATAACCCGAATCGGCCGCAAACCGAGCGCATCGAACCGGAAGCGGCAAACGCAAGCCTGGACAACGATCCCGCGCTGACCGTCAGCGGAGGATCGCTGATATTCAAGGAACACCTGGAGAGGCTCTCGGAATTGATGCTCATCCTGCTGGTCGGTGGCATGCTGTTTCTCGATTCCTGGAGTTGGCGGGCGG
>JBKJIS010000160.1:0-4072 GCA_046598305.1 Thiobacillus sp. | reverse complement strand
GATGTTGTAAATGCCGGACCAGATGAAAGCGCCCATGCCGATCGCTGTGGCCGAAGCCAGTACGGCGATGGTGATCAACGAATGACGTGTCACGAGAGGCATCTGATTTTCTCCTTGTCAGAACCAAAGCCGAAAGCCCGCGACCACGCGGGTATCGCTGACGGCATCTCCATCGCTGCGGCGGAAGTCCGCCGTACGGCCAAAACTCTGCTCGCGTACCACGCCGATGTACGGGGCAAATTGCCGCGTGATCTCGTAGCGCAGTCGCAGGCCGAACTCGATCGTGCTCAGGCCGGACCCAATGCCTCGCAGTTCGTCATCCTTCCCGAAGAAATTGATCTCGATCAGCGGTTGCAGGATCAAACGGTTGGTCAGCAGGGTGTCGTACTCGAGTTCGATGCGTGCCGCGGTTTGCCCGGACTGCCCCAGGTAGGCCGTCGCCTCGACTTCGAACTTGTAGGGTGCCAGCCCGATCACTCCGATCGCAGCGAAGTCCTGCAACTGTCCCGGCTTGAAATCATGACGGATGCCGGCGACCAGGTCCCACCACGGCGACAGGCTGCGTCCGTACAGTATTTCCAGTTCAGCCGATTCCAGTCGTCCGCTGCTGTGCTCGCCCTGGCTGCGCACCCACAGCCTGTTCAAATCCGTGCCGACCCACCCGAGGCCTTCCCATTCCAGGCCCGTGCCGCCATCGGCATCCCAGGCTTCCAGGCGGTCGATAAGCATGTAGCTCTTGATGGAGTTGTCGTGCGCGGCATGTCCATGAACGGGCGGAAAGGCAGCGGCGCGGTCGCCATCGGTCAGCTCCGGTATGGGCACCCTTGGCTCGGTTGGCGCCATTTCCGCGCCAGCGTGATCCATTGCAGAATGATCCATCGCGGAATCCTCGGCAGCCGGCATCGGCATGTCATGCCCCATCTTCGAGTGGTCCATCGCCTCGATTGCTTTTTTCTGCGGCGCCGGGGCAACAGCAGGCTTGACGGCGGGGACGACCGGCTTTTTCTTGCGCACGGTTTTTTTTGCCGGCGCGCTGGCGGGCGGTGCCTTGGCCGGAATCGGCATCTGCATCTTCGAGTGGTCCATCTGCTGCGCCCCAGCCGGTGCCGCGACCAGCGACAGAAGTCCGGCAATCACGGCTCCACGGATCAATTCAAAATGGATGTTCATGACTTGCCCTCCTCCACCCGGACTTCGCGCATCATGCCGGCTTCCATGTGGTAGAGCAGATGACAGTGGTACGCCCAGCGGCCGAGGGCATCAGCCCTGATCCGATAGCTGCGTTTGCTGCCAGGGGGCATGTCGATGGTGTGCTTGCGCAAATGGAAATTGCCCTGGTCGTCTTCCAGGTCACTCCACATGCCGTGCAGGTGGATGGGATGCGTCATCATCGTGTCGTTGACCAGCACGATGCGCATCCGCTCGCCATAGGTCAGGCGCAGCGGATCGGCACTGGAGAATTTCAGGCCATCAAAGGACCACGCGAACTTCTCCATGTGTCCGGTCAGATGCAACTCCACCGTGCGCCCCGGCTCTCGTCCGTCGGGATCGTCGAAGGCGCTTTTCAGCTTGGCGTACGTGAGCACCTCGCGATTGTTGTCGCGCAATCCATTGCCCGGGTCGTCCAGCCGGGACGTCGGAGTCATCGCCTGGTTGTCGACCAGCGGATTGCCCGTTTCGCTGCTTGGATGCGATTGCATTCCAGCTGCACCCGCCATGCCAGCCATCGTCGACATGTCATGTCCAGCCATGCCGGGCATCGCAGACATGTCGTGTCCCTCCATGGCAGCCATCTCGCTGCCCGGCTTCATGCTCGCCATGTCGTGTCCGCCCGCCATACCCATATCGCCCATGGTCAGGATGGGTCGCGGGTCCAGGTCGGGCACCGGCGCCCGCATGCCTTCCCGTACTGCCAAGGTCCCGCTGACGTGGCCGGTCCGGCCCATGTCCTGGGCAAAAATGGTGAAAGCATCCTGGCCGCTGGGTTCGACGATCACGTCGAAGGTTTCCGCTGTTGCGATGCGGAATTCGTCGACCGTCACCGGATGCACATACTGGCCGTCGGCGGCCACAACGGTCATTTTCAACCCCGGGATGCGCACGTCGAAGTGGGTCATCGAGGAGCCGTTGATGAAGCGCAGGCGAATCTTCTCGCCTGAGCGGAAAAGCCCGGTCCAGTTGCCGAGCGCCGTATTGCCATTCATCAGGTAGGTGTACGTGTTGGCGTTGACGTCCGACAGATCGGTCGGGGTCATCCGCATCTGCCCCCACATCTTGCGGTCCTCAACGGTTGCCTTCAGTCCATCGCGTTTGGCATCGCGCATGAAGTCGCCGACCGTGCGCTTGGAATAGTTGTCGTGGCCGGACATCTTCTTGAGCCGGGCGAACAGCGCGTCCGGATCCAGGTCGGTCCAGTCCGAGAGCAGCACCACGTAGTCGCGCTGGTAGGCGAACGGTGCCGGGGCCAGAGGGTCGATGATGATCGCGCCGTAGAGCCCGGCTTGTTCCTGGAATGCCGAATGGCTGTGGTACCAGTAGGTACCGCCCTGCCGGACCTGGAACTGGTACTGGAAAGTCTCCCCGCGCGGGATCCCGTTGAAACTCAAACCCGGCACACCATCCATGTTGGCCGGCAACAGGATTCCATGCCAGTGGATCGAGGTGTCGCCTCCATGGATGGACCCGACGGGGAGCCGGTTTGCCACGCGCAAATTGACGGTGTCCCCTTCGCGCCACCGCAGGATCGGGGCCGGCAGTGAGCCATTGACGGTGATCGCCTGCCGCGTGCGGCCGGTAAAATTCATCGGTGTCTCGCTGATGGCCAGCTCGAAGTCAGTGCCCGCAAGCACCACCGGCTGGCCGGGCGATTGCAGTGCCCACGACGCCCTGGGCCAGGCACCCAGCCCGGCAATGGCACCACCGATGGCCAGACCTTGCACAAAGCGACGCCGAGACACGTTCGTGCCTGAGCCGTAATAGTTGGAAGACATGGGAACTCCGCGGAAGCGTAAATGGCGGCCCTGGAATGGGCAGATCTGCTACGCCGAACAGGTCGGAACGCAGCAAGCGGCTGTGCGCGGCATAGCCGCGTCTAAACCGTCTAGACGATCGGAGGTCGAATCAGGTTTCGATGTGTCGGGTTGGCGCGGCCAAGCCGCAGCGAGCACACGTTGCCGGCCGCGGTGAAGTCTACGCCCACAAAAAACCGAACCGGCGCCGGGGACGAGGCGTGGTGGGCGCATGCGCAGTTACATGCGCCCGACTTACAGCAATCAGACATTGACTTAGCGCCGTCCGGAGCAGCGGCGTCGGGATTGTCAGCGACACTGCCTGGCCCAGCGGAAAGACTAGTTGCTTCGTGATGTTCACAGGGGGCGGCCGGCCCCGCGGACGCCACCGGCGTAGCGGCACCGTGCTGTCCACCTGCCATTTCTATCGACGCAACAGCCGACTGTTGCCCGTTGAGCACAAGACCCAAGCAAAGCAAGGCGCGCAGCAATAGGGCGGAGATCGATGACATGGCCCAACGGAAGTTACTACAAATAGCGCCCGAGTGCCGATAAGTGCCTGAATGCTTTGACAACCATTTGGTACGACAGCGTCAGCTTTGCGGACTCCGCACGGTAGTCCGCGCTTGCCCGGAGCGAACCAAATCGCGCCTGTTCGAACGAGGCTTGGTGGTCAAATTTTGCTGTCCGCTATCGTGCTTCGCTCTCGCACTGGCACAGATATGGCACAGAGTTGACACAGGTCCGATCTTCAAAGAAAAAACAAAAGGGCCAATGAGCGCTAACTCATTGACCCTTTTGTCTTTTTAGTGGCGCGCCCGGAGAGATTCGAACTCCCGACCACCAAGTTCGTAGCCTGGTGCTCTATCCAGCTGAGCTACGGGCGCACAGCAGAACGACAATTATGGGGGCTGCGGTATTCGGTCGTCAAATCCTCTGGCATTCGGTGGGAGTTGACTCGGTTCTCGAGAGGCTTGGAGTTGATCCCTCTCTCTCCGCCAGCCACAGAAAAGCCCCCTTGCGGGGGCTTTTCTGTGTCTGGCGGAGAGAGAGGGATTCGAACC
>JBKJIS010000078.1:0-7371 GCA_046598305.1 Thiobacillus sp. | reverse complement strand
CGCCCGACAAAGGGGTTGTCTGCGGGGACGCCGCCGTCCTTGTTGATGCGCACCACCTTGCCATGGTGGTTGTCGAGTTTTTGTGCGTCCTGCATGCGGGAGAAACGGTCGCCAGGGTGGCGCCCTGCATGTTGCGGTGGCCATAGCTCCATATTTCCGGCAAGGCGCCGGGGCGCCCGACAAAGGGGTTGTCTGCGGGGACGCCGCCGTCCTTGTTGAAGCGCACCACCTTGCCATGGTGGTTGTCGAGTTTTTGCGCGTCCTGCATGCGGGAAAAACGGTCCCCCAGCGTCAGGAACAGCGTCCCATCAGACTTGCCGTCTTTTTGACCTTCAACAATGCGGCAGCCAAAATGCGCGCTGCTCGCAAATTTCGGCTTCTGGCTGAAAATGACCTGCACATCGTCCAGCCGGCTGTTGTCGGCTGCCAGGGTGGCGCGCGCCAACGCCGTGCTGTTTCCACCACCCGAAGCCGCCGCTTCGGAAAAGCAGAAGTAAATCCGGCGGTTGGTGGCAAAACCTGTATCCGTGATGACATCCAGCAAACCGCCCTGCCCGCCGGCATCAATCTCTGGCAGCCCTGGCAAGGGTGCACCCGATCTGCCGTCGGCTTCAATCACCCGCATACGGCCTGGCCGCTCGGTCACCAGAAAACGCCCCTGCGGCAAGAAGGCCACTGCCCAGGGGTTTTGCAAACCGCTGGCAAGCGTCTCGACGCGCAAGCCCTGAGCTTTCGCAGGTAGTCCCCAAACAGCGACGAACGCTGCTAAAAACATAGCTGCCGATGCCCGGCATATAAGGGCTGAGGTCATATTTCACTCCTGAAGGTGGAACCATAGCGGCACCGGCGACTAAAGCTGGTCAATATGCCACCTCGGAGCCAGCTGGGACAACATCAGGGGCTTTCTTGCCGCCTGCATCCAGGCGTAGGCAGAGTAATTTTGTTTTAAGTCGTTACAAATCAATGGTTTATAAGGGTAATCTAGAAAAAACTTCAGATTGACGCAGGGCAAGTCCTTCAAGTAACCTAGCGGCTATGCGTTTGCCCCTGCTTCTAACCAGCTTTCTCTTCGCCGCCTCGGCCCAGGCCGTACCCGGCCAATCCGGCGACGACATGGACAAATTTCTGGCCGACAAAGGTTTGCTCAATCGGCTGGAGCAAGTGCGACAGTCGGTGGGCCACAAAGCGTCCGAGCTGGTGGTCAACGCCATGGGTTTTCTGGGTGTGCCTTATCGGCGTGGCGGTAATTCGGTGGAAACGGGTTTTGACTGCAGTGGTTTTGTACGCGCCATTTACGAGCAAAGCATTGGCATGGTCCTGCCGCGGCGTGCCGAGCAGCAAGCCGCAGTGACCCAAAACATCGACAAAAACGAGCTACAACCCGGCGATCTGGTGTTTTTCAACACACTCAAGCGTACCTTCAGTCATGTCGGCATTTATATCGGCGACGGCAAGTTCATCCACTCGCCCAAGCCTGGTGCGGAAGTACGGGTTGAAAACATGGGTGTAGCTTACTGGGCACGCCGCTTTGACGGCGCGCGCCGGGTGCAGACATCGGCACCCGCCACTGATTAATCGGCTACTAATCAGCTTTCACGCCAGCGGCAAACCTGCCCGTGGCATCCAGCCGGGCTCTGGTGTCATCACTTTTGATAATGCGGCTCACATCATCAGACATGCGCTGACGGAGGCTCACATCTCAAGGGTTAACCCGAATATTCCGCCAGGATCGCACTCGGAATTGCAAACAAAAAATACGTTGGTGTCTGAGCAGAAATAATATGACGGCGGTCAGCACACCAATTTATTACTCCAACGAGGAGACTTGAATGGCACAACTGAACCTCAACGGCGCAGCCCGGGAATTTGGCGTGGTTCAAAACCGGGTAACACTTTTTCCTGTGGCCATCGGTTGAGTCATAGGCAAACCGTCCAAAAGTCACATTGCCAGTGTTACCCAAAAACGGCACTTTTTGAACCACGCCCGAAAACTGAGAATAAATTTCGGGGAAAGTCCGAAAGTCCGACAGGCCGCTAGAATCGCTGCGCAGTCACATCAGATCAGCATCACGACATTCCCCTACATTCACAGCACGGCACGTTCCGGACGGAGGAGGTACATATGGCAACGCTCAACATCAATGGCAAAACCCACAACATCCAGGTGGAGGGTTCCACCCCGCTGCTGTGGGTCATTCGCGAACAGGTCGGCCTGACCGGCACGAAGTACGGCTGCGGCGTTGCGGCCTGCGGTGCCTGCTCGGTTCATATCAACGGTGAAGTGCGGCGCTCATGCGTGACACCCGTCAGCAGCATCAAAGCCGCCGACCGGATCGTGACGATCGAAGGCCTGTCCGCCAACAGCTCGCACCCGGTGCAGAAGGCGTGGGCCGAAATCGACGTGCCCCAATGCGGCTACTGCCAATCGGGCCAGATCATGGCCGCGGCGGCCCTGCTCCGCAAAAAAAAGAAGCCGACCGACAAGGATATCGACGCCGCCATGACCAACATTTGCCGGTGCGGCACCTATCAGCGCATACGGGCGGCTGTGCACATCGCGGCGGGTAACAAGTTCGCGGGTGCACCTTCCGAGGACAACGCGAACGTTCAGGTTTGAGGAGACCAGACATGGCAAAAGCTCAGAATCTATCCCGCCGCCAGTTCATCATCAGCTCGGCTGCCGCCAGCGGTGGGCTCGCACTGGGTTTCAGCGTGCCCTTCGTCGGCACCGCGACCGCGCAGGCGCGACTCGCAGCCTCACCGGAAGTCAATGCCTGGGTCGTGATCAAGCCGGACGACACCGTCGTCATCCGAATCGCGCGCACCGAGATGGGCCAGGGAACGCTGACCGGTCTTGCGCAGCTGGTCGCGGAAGAGCTCGAATGCGACTGGAAGAAAGTGACGACCGAAATGGTTACGCCCGGCCAGAACCTCGCGCGCAAACGCGTGTGGGGCGACATGATCACAGTCGGCAGCCGCGGCATTCGCGGCTCGCAGGATTACGTGCGTCGCGGCGGCGCGGCGGCGCGCATGATGCTGCTGCAGGCGGCCGCAGACGAGTGGCAGGTACCCGTGGGCGAGCTCACGGTCTCGGACAGCATCATCCGGCACGCGGGATCGAACCGGACCACGAGCTACGGAAAAGTGGCCGATGCGGCCGCCAGGCTGACCCCGCCCGATCAGAAGGCGATCAGGCTCAAGGATCCCAACAACTGGAAGATCGCGGGCAAGCCGATGAAGCGGCTCGACACCGCCGACAAGCTCGACGGCTCGAAAATCTACGCCATCGATCTGAAATTCCCCGGCATGCTCAACGCTGCGGTGAAACAGTGCGAGGTCTTCGGCGGCAAGCTCGTGAGCTTCGATGAGTCGAAGATCGCGAAGATGCCCGGCGTGAAGCGCGCGGTGAAAGTCGATGACGTGACCGTCGCCGTCGTGGCGGATACGTGGTGGCACGCGAAGACAGCGCTCGACGCGCTGCCGATCGTCTGGGACGAAGGCCCCAATGCAAAAGTGACGAGCGCGATGATCGCGAAGCATATTGAAAGCGGCCTCACTTCGGATGATGCTTTCGCAGACACCAAGATCGGCGACACCCTGAAAGCGCTCGCGTCTGGCGCGAAGAAGGTCGAAGCGGTCTACAGCACACCTTTCCTCTCGCACGCCACGATGGAGCCGATGACATGCACGGCAAAAATCACCGCCGATCGCGGCGAAGCGTGGGTGCCGACGCAGAACAGCGAAGGGGCGCTCGCCGCGTTGTCCGAGACTTCGGGTCTGCCGCTGAACCAGTGCGAGGTCTACAGGATTGACCCCGGTGGCGGTTTCGGCCGGCGCGCGCGCGCCGATTATGTGAACATGGCGACCAACATCGCGAAGCAGTTCCCGGGCGTTCCGGTGAAGATGATCTGGAGCCGCGAAGAAGACCAGATGCACGGCTTCTATCGCCCGGTCTCGCAGGCACGCATGGCCGGCGCGATCGACGACAAGGGCGACCTGCAGGCGCTGTACATTCGAGTGTCGGGGCAGTCGATCAACGCGTTCGCCAATCCGGCGGCGATCAAGGACGGCAAGGACGTGCGCCAGCTTCAGGGGTTGTGGAAAGAGCCCGGCGACGCGCAGTTCGGCTACACGGTGCCGAACCTGCAGATCGAGTATGCGATGCGCAACTCGCACGTGCCCGTGAGTCCGTGGCGTGGTGTCAACGTGACCCAGAACGGTATCTATCTCGAGTGCTTCATGGACGAGCTGGCGAAAGCAGCCAACAAGGATCCGGTCGAGTTCCGCCGTGCGCTCATGAAGAACCACCCGAAACACCTCGGCGTACTGAACGCGGCTGCCGAGGCAGCGGGCTGGGGCAAGCCGCTGCCACGCGGCGTGCATCGCGGCGTCGCAGTCTTCATGGGTTACGCAAGCTACTCGGCGGCCGTCGCGGAAGTATCGGTAAGCCCGAAAGGCGACCTCAAGGTCCACCGCATGGTGGTCGCAATCGATTGCGGCCACATCGTCAACCCCGATCAGATCGCCGCGCAGACCGATGGCGCACTCGCGATGGGGCTGAGCGCGATGCTCTACGAAGAGATCACCATCGACAAAGGGCGCGTCATCGAAACGAACTTCCACAATTACCGCATCCTGCAGCTGGCCGACATGCCGAAAGTGGAAACTGTGCTCGCGCCGACTCACGACTTCTGGGGCGGTGTCGGCGAACCGACGATTTGTGTGATGGCGCCCGCGGTGATGAACGCAATCTTTGCCGCCACGGGCAAGCCGGTGCGCAACCTGCCGATCAAGAACGCGAAGCTCGTCTGAGAAGACGCGTCTCGCACACTGGCAAACTGGAGGCGGGCGTGGTTCAAAATCGGGTAACATTTTTTCAGGTGGCCATCGGTTGATTCATAGGCAAACCATCCAAAATTCACATTGTCCGTGTTACCCAAAAACGTTACTTTTTGAACCACGCCGGTTAGCGCTTGATAAGGTAAGGACGTGAAAGCAAAGGCAGGTGTTACCGCATGGCTACTGGCGGTGCTATACATCCTGCCCTTGCTGGCTTTGGCGCAGCCCGCTGTCGCCGCCCCTGCTGTAGTTGACGATGCACTTGCTGCGTCGTTAACTGGTGTGACAGGTGATGCAAGCAAAGGCCGCGCCATCGTTGCCAACCGGCAGTTAAGTTCGTGCCTGCTCTGTCATACCGGGCCAATACCAGAGGAGCGCTTTCAGGGTAATCTTGCACCCAGCCTGGCAGGTGCGGGTTCGCGCTGGACTGAAGGCCAATTGCGTTTGCGCATGGTCGATGCCCGCAGGCTTAACCCGGAAAGCATCATGCCCGCCTACTACCGCACTGAAGGCTTGACGCGGGTAAGAACCGCCGTACAGGGCCAGCCCTTACTGGCGGCGCAGCAGATTGAAGACGTGGTGGCGTATCTGCTCACATTGAAATAACGAACGAGTCATGCAACAAACATCATCACAAACGTCCGAGACAAAGACACGCAGGGCAGTACTGGCCAGCGGTGTCGGGCTCGGTGTGTGGGTCGTACTCGGTACATCGGCGTTTGCCGCGAGCGATGATCTTGCAGCAGCTATCTCAAGCTTTGCAGGCGGTGCAGCGGTTCGTGAGGGCAAGGTTAAATTTGAGATTGCCGAACTGGTAGACAACGGTAATGTGGTGCCGATTACCGTGACAGTTGATAGCCCGATGACGGCAAGCAACCACGTCAGGGCGATTGCTGTCTTCAATCAAAAAAACCCGCAGCACGACGTTGTCAAGTTCAACCTAGGCGCTGGCGCCGGCAAGGCCAGTGTGACGACCCGCATACGCCTGGCCACCACGCAAAAACTGGTGGCTGTTGCGCAATTGAGCGATGGCAGCTTCTGGTCGCACAGCGTTGATGTCATCGTGACGCTGGCTGCGTGTAGTGAGGGAGAAGCCTGATGGCACGCACCCTCATCCATATCCCGCCAACCGCCAAACGCGGTGAGATCATAGAAATCCGCGCGACCATAGGCCATCCGATGGAAACCGGATTTCGCCCCGGTGACGACGGAAAAATTTTGCCGCGCAACATCATCCAGCGCTTTAGCTGCCGCTACAACGGCGAGCTGATTTTTTCTGCCGAAATGTTTTCAGCCATGTCTGCCAACCCCTACATCGCCTTTTACACCACAGCCCAAAACACCGGCACGCTGGCCTTGACGTGGGAAGGCGATGGCGGCTTTGCGCAGACCGAGAACGTGACGCTGACTGTCACTGGTTGATGTTGAATTTCAGCTGCTTGAGCGTCGGGCTAACTGGGCTGCTTGGCCTGCTTGCACTAGCAGCGAACGCCCAAACCACAACACCTCAAGATATGCGCAAGTCTGGCTTCGAGTTCATGGGGCCATCAACCCAAGCCATGCAAAAAGACGACACGCTGAACCCTGGCATGTTGTCCGTCAAAGAAGGCGAAGCCCTGTGGCAAAAGCCAGCAAGCCAAAGCCACAAAGCCTGCGTAACTTGCCATGGGCCAGCAGAGCGCAGCATGAAAGGCGTAGCCGCACGCTACCCCTCTTTTGACGATGTGCTCAAACGCCCTATCGGTTTAAGCCAGCGCATCAACCAGTGCCGCGTACAGCATCAGCAAGCCACACCGCTGCGAGCCGAAAGCGCAGACCTTCTGGCGCTTGAAAGCTATGTGGCCCTGCAATCACGCGGCCTGCCCATGTCACCGCCCAACGACCCACGGCTGCTGCCGTTTCGTCTGGCGGGCGAGCAGCGCTTCATGCAGCGCATGGGCCAGCTCGATTTATCGTGTGCGCAATGTCACGATGCCAATGCCGGCAACAAGCTGGGCAGCAGCGTCATTCCGCAAGCGCACCCCATGGGTTACCCGGTATACCGACTTGAATGGCAGGCCATGGGCTCGTTGCAGCGCCGCCTGCGCAACTGCATGACCGGTGTCCGTGCCGAACCCTTTGCCTACGGTGCGCAAGAGCTGATCGAACTGGAGCTTTACCTGGCTGCCAGGGCAAAAGGCCTGTTGGGCGAGACACCGGGTGTGCGCCCTTAAGGGCCTTAAAGCACTGAAAGTACTCAGGGCAGTGAAACCGTAACCCAATTCGTTAGTCTGGCTTGACGTTGGCGTCCTTAATCACCTTGGCCCACTTGGTAGTCTCCAGCGCGATAAACGCATCAAACTCCTCCGGGCTGCTGCCAGCGGCAAACGTGCCCATGGCGTCCAGCCGGACTCTAGTTTCATCACTTTTGATGATGCGGCTCACCTCATCAGACATGCGCTTGACGATGTCTTTGGGGGTTGCACTTGGCGCCAACATGCCCGCCCAGGTGCTGCCTGTAAAGCCTGCAAAACCTTGCTCAATGAACGTTGG
>JBKJIS010000044.1:0-3970 GCA_046598305.1 Thiobacillus sp. | reverse complement strand
GTGTTTTGCCGTGTACTCGATGATGTCGCCGATGATGCGAATGCTGGGCGCAGGCGGGTAGATATAGGTGTTGCGCACCATGAACTCTTTGAGGATGTCGTTCTGGATGGTGCCGCTCAGCTGGTCCTGGGCCACGCCCTGCTCTTCGGCCGCCACCACATAACCGGCCAGCACCGGCAGCACAGCGCCGTTCATGGTCATGGAAACAGACACCTTGTCCAGCGGAATCTGGTCGAACAAGATTTTCATGTCCTCGACGCTGTCAATCGCCACGCCGGCCTTGCCGACGTCGCCGGTCACGCGCGGGTGGTCGCTGTCGTAGCCTCGGTGGGTCGCCAGGTCAAACGCCACCGAGACACCCTGCCCGCCAGCGGCTAGCGCCTTGCGGTAAAAAGCGTTGGATTCTTCAGCGGTCGAAAAACCCGCGTACTGCCGGATGGTCCAGGGGCGCACGGCATACATGGTGGCCTGCGGGCCGCGGATGAAGGGCTCAAAACCAGGCAGCGTGTTGGTGTGGGGCAAGTCCTTGACATCGTCTGCCGTGTACAGCGGCTTGACCGTGATGCCGTCAGGCGTTTGCCAGTTCAGTCCCTGCAGGTCGCCGCCCGGCGCCGATTTTGTGGCGACTTTGACCCAGTCTTCAAGGCTTGCAGGGGTAAATTCCGGGCTGGAGGATGGTTTTGGGGGGCTCATGCGCGTGCGTCGATGGGGTTGGTCAGCCTCTTGGCGAATCCGGCAAGTTTACATTATTTATAATTATTGATGCAAAATTTAGTTTCAGATAAGATCGCGGCTATTCGCATAAGCAGCTTCCGGCTGCAACCGACCCCTTACAAGACCATGGCCGCTGTTTCATTGACCCCTAGAGCCCTCTACGAAGAAGTGGCGGAGCTGTTACGCCAGCGCATTTTCAACCACGAACTGGTGCCCGGCAGCTGGATTGACGAGCTCAAACTGGCCGAAGAGTACGGCATCAGCCGCACGCCGTTGCGTGAAGCGCTCAAGGTGCTGGCCACAGAAGGCCTGGTCACCATGAAAGTCAGGCGCGGCGCCTATGTCACGGAAGTGTCCGAACGCGACCTGACCGATGTCTACCACCTGCTCGCCCTGCTGGAAAGTGATGCAGCCGGCGTGGTCGCTAGCCAGGCTACCGACGCACAGCTGAAGGAGCTGCAAACGCTGCACCGCAAGCTTGAAAAAGCCGTGCCCGACCGTGAACGCTTTTTCGAGCTTAATGAGGCCTTTCACATGCGGCTGCTGGAAATCGCCAACAACCGCTGGCGAGACCAGATGGTGGCCGACCTGCGCAAGGTGATGAAGCTCAATCGCCACAACTCGCTCCTCAAAGCGGGCCGCATTGAAGAATCTCTGGCCGAGCACCAGGCCATCATGCTTGCGATAGCTGCGCGCGATTGCGAGGCCGCTTCTGCGGGAATGCGCAAACATTTCAGCAATGGGCTTGAAGCTGCGGCTTGAGGCCCCTACAGCTACGGGGCAGAAGAGCAGCATCATTCACGAAGTGCGGCTCGCCGACATCACAACGCAGGTCGCACAGAAACCATGCTGGTCAATACCGGGCGCATCGGTCACCTGGACCAGGTGCACCAGGCCGATCATCCCTGCCCGACCACACAAACTGATCAGCGTTGAAGAGGAGGTTCTCCCGTCACCTGCGGCGACGGGCGCCAATAACGACAGCGAAAATCAGTCGAACATGTCGGGTTGCGTTTTGACCAATTGCTCCCAGATCGGCTGAAAATGCAACCAGCCAATGTATTCACTGCCGACATGCTCCCGGCTATAGCGGGCGCGCTCGGGTGTCACCAGACGGGGGGCAATCCCCGTGGCGTCGACCATGAGCTGTTGCTGACAGCAACGCTCTAGCCCGATGAACCAGAATGCAGCAGCTTCAATGCTGTGACGACTTGCCGTCAGCAGCCCATGGTTTTGGTGAATGGCAGCCTTGACGCCTTTGAAGGCGTTTGCAACCTTGTGTCCGGCTTTGACTTCCACAGCCACTTGTCCGGCCTCATCGCTTATGACCACGTGATCCTCAAAAAATACAGCCGCATCCTGAGTGATAGGTTCCAGCTTCTTGCCCAAGGAGGCAAAAGCCGTTCCGTACACCGTGTGGGCATGGCACATGGCGACGATATCGGGATGCGCCTCGTGGACAGCCGCATGTAGCACAAAGCCGGCGCGATTGATCGCGTGCCGCCCTTCCACCACCTTGCCTTCGTGATCCGCAAGGATGAGGTTGGACACCTTCACCTGCGAAAAGTGGACCGCCATTGGATTGGTCCAGTACAGGCCGGGATGCTCCGGATCGCGGACGGTGAGATGACCGGCAAATCCATAGTCGAAACCTTGCAGCGCAAAAGCGCGACAGGCACCCACCAGCCGCTCCTTTAAATGCCGGCGTTCATCATCGACGTCTGCGAAATCTGGAACAGCCGGAAAAATCAGGCCTAGTTGCTCCGGTTGATAGATGGAAACACGCGCTTCCTTATTAACTACTGGGGTTCTTTCCAGGACGGCGGTCATTTTTGAATCCCTTACATGTGATGGTGACTAGGTTGGCAAGATGCGGATTATTTGCGAGTGCGGTTTGTTTGACAAACGATGCTTTTTCATGGAAAAATGAATTTAATTCATGAATTAAAAGAAATCATGAGAAAAATTCCGAATTTCTCCTTGCTGCGGGCTTTTGAAGCGGCAGCACGGCTCGAGAGTTTCACCCTTGCAGCAGACGAACTGCACCTTACCCAATCAGCCATCAGCCACCAGGTGCGAGGTCTGGAGAATTATTTCGGCCGTCCCCTTTTCGTTCGGCGTAACCGGCGAGTCGAGCTCACGCTCGAAGGAAAGCGGCTGCTGGAAAGTCTTTCACGGGTTTTTGATACCCTCCAGGCTGCCTGCAATGAGGTGGCGCTGGCGCCCCAGGCCGAAGTACTGACCGTCCACAGTGCACCCAGCTTTGCTGCCAAATGGCTAGGGCCAAGGCTGCCGGAATTCACGCACTCCCATCCAGATATCACCCTCCGATTGACCTCAGGAGCCGCGCCGATCGATCTGACACGCGAGCGGGGAATTGACGTCGCGATTTCCTATGGGACCGTCATGGAAAGAGCCGGCATGCTGTCGGTTGCCTTGGGTACCGAACGCATCGTCCCGCTTTGTTCGCCGGATTTGATCCAGCACGATCTTCCCATTCACGAACTATTGAGCAAACTTGTACTCATTGATTCGCAACTAAATAGCGTCACATGGCCGAAGTGGTTTGCGCTCAATCGCCTCGTCTTGCCAGACCGGCCGCGCCCATCCTTTGATCGGGCCGCTCTGGCGATCTCAGCGGCTGTGGATGGAACGGGGGTAGCGATGGAAAGCATCCGCCTGGCAGAACGGGAGATTTCTCGTGGCGAACTGGTTGAGCTGGGGGCAGGAATATTTGAATCACTGGCGCTGGAGACGCACTTTGTGTCATGCCGCACCGACGAACGTCAACTGAAGAAAGTTCGACTGTTCCGCGAGTGGCTTTTCAAAGCTGTCGGAGTTGTTGCAAACTGAAAGCGATGGTGCGGATTTTCACGCCACGCTTGAGGGCTTCGACCAAGACTTTGCTGGTCAGGGCATCGGGGACAAAGCAGGCGGATTCCAGCGCTTCCACGCTCAGACGTGAGCGGCCGCGGCCAGCCCGATCGCGGGAGCGCCCTCCCCCTGCAGCGCTGGCGCATGGGCCAGCGCCATCACGTTGCGTGGGTGCAGGGTTTTGAGCTTGTGGTCGCTCCAGACCTGGCGCCAGCGCCGCGAGCCCGGCAGACCGTGGCGCAAGCCCAGCATGTGGCGTGCGATCGACGGCCAGGGTGTGCCGTGCTCCGCCGCCTGCCCGGCCATGTAGTCCACCATCTGTGACTCGACCGATTCGCGCGTCAGAACCGCACCCGCGCTGCCAAAAAACGAGTCATCCCAC
>JBKJIS010000003.1:0-5778 GCA_046598305.1 Thiobacillus sp. | reverse complement strand
GTCACTGTCGCGCAGGCCCATGCCGCGCGCGATCGGTTGGCGCGTGATATCGGTTTATCGCTACTGATTCCCGGCATGCTCGCGTTACCCATGATGGCGCTGGCCGTATGGTGGGTTGTGGGACGCACGCTACGGCCAGTGGATGCGGTGGCACATCAGGTTGGCTCGCTGGACGCGCAGGCGCTGGCGCCGTTAGACGCATCGACCTCGCTGCCTGAAGAGATTGCGCCGCTTCATGCGGCGCTCAATGCCCTCATCCTGCGCGTTACCGAAGCCTTCGACAGTGAGCGCCGTTTTACCGCCGATGCAGCACACGAACTTCGCACCCCGCTGGCCGCACTGAAAATTCAGGCGCAGGTTGCGCAACGCGCGCAGGAAGCTGACAGTCAGCAACACGCGCTGGCACAGGTGATTGCCGGAGTTGACCGGATGACGCACCTGGTCGAGCAATTACTCACCCTGGCGCGCGTCGACCCAGCCAACCACACTATCCCGCTGCCACTTGACCCCGCCGAGACCATCGCCACGGTCTGCGCAGCGCTGCTGCCGCAGTCACAGCGCCAAGGACAAACCTTGATCGTTGACGTCGAAACAGAATGCCAGGCGACGGTTTCCACTGTCTGGTTGCAGATCGCCATTCGAAATCTTCTGGACAACGCCATCCGCTATGCAGGTGAAGGCGCGCGCATTGAGATCAGGCTCGTTCGGAAGGGGCCGGGCTGTTCAATCAGCGTCGCAGATAACGGCCCGGGCGTAGAACCCGAAAAGCGCGCGCATTTGACCTCGCGTTTTGTGCGCGGCGAATTGGAAACGGAAAGTGAAGGCTGTGGACTCGGGTTGTCCATCGTGAGCCGAATCGCCCAGCTATCCCATGCCAGACTGGAACTGGGGGAAGGGCTTGCGCACAAGGATGGGGGTCATGGACTGGCCGCCACCCTGCATTTCAGCGAAGCACTCGAATCACGTCGTTAACCGCGCACCTACTGTGCTGGTTTGATTGCGGTGATGGTCAGTGCACCATTGATTTTCTCAACATGAAATTTCACAGCATCGCCGACCTTGACGCCATTCAACAGCGTGGGTGAAACCACCCGAAAAACCATGGTCATGCCCGGCATATCCAGATTGGAAATCGGGCCGTGCTTGAGGGTGATTTTTTTATTTTCTGTGTCGATCTTGCGCACCACGCCATCGCTCATCGCACTGGCTGTAGCAGAGGTTGGCGCGGCAGTTTGGGCATACAGCGGCGCGGTCAATGTCAACGCAGCAATCAATACAATCAGTTTTTTCATGGTGAGACTCCTTCTGTTGAAAAAATACAGGCAGGCGGCAAACCGTTCGCGCACAATCACGCGAAAGTTTTCCGCCACAACGATTAGTTAATGCCCAGAATGGCCACTGGGTTTGCGCACGGTTACTTCGACATCGGTGGGCGCGCCCTTGGGCGAAGCGGATTTCGGTGCGCGCACCGGTTCGACCAGCGCTCCGGTGTATTCGTACGACACTGTGCCAGGCGGATGTTTGTACCAACCCGGATCGGAATAATCGCCCCGCTTCTGGTCGCTTCGCACCTTCATCACGGTGAACATGCCGCCCATTTCTACCGGACCGTACGGCCCCTGCCCGGTCATCATCGGCAGCGTGTTATCTGGCAGCGGCATTTCCATTTCGGCCATGTCGGCCATGCCGCGTTCGCCCATCACCATGTAGTCAGGCACCAGTTTGTTGATCTTTTTCATGATCCCCGTGTGATCGACGCCGATCATGGTCGGCACGTCATGGCCCATCGCATTCATGGTGTGGTGGCTCTTGTGGCAATGAAACGCCCAGTCGCCTGGCTCGTCGGCCAGGAATTCGATCTGGCGCATCTGGCCGACCGCGATGTCGGCGGTGACTTCCATCCAGCGCGAGCCTTTGGGCGTGGGGCCGCCGTCGGTGCCGGTGACCTCGAACTCCACCCCGTGCAGATGGATCGGGTGGTTGGTCATGGTGAGGTTGCCGACGCGGATACGAACTTTGTCGTTCAGCCGCACGTTGAGGCTGTCGACGCCGGGGAAGGCTCGGCTGTTAAACGTCCACAAGTTGAAATCGAGCATGGTGTTGACTATCGGGGTGGCGCTGCCGGGATCGATGTCGTAGGCGTTGAGCAGAAAACAGAAGTCGCGGTCGACCGGCTCGATCAGCGGATGGCGGCCCTTGGGGTGCGTGACCCAGAAGCCCATCATACCCATCGCCATCTGCGTCATTTCGTCGGCGTGCGGGTGATACATGAAGGTGCCCGGCCGCTTTGCGACAAACTCGTAAACAAAGGTCTTGCCCGGATTGATGTGCGGCTGGTTAAGGCCGCCGACGCCGTCCATGCCGTTGGGTAGACGCTGGCCGTGCCAGTGGATGGTGGTGTGCTCGGGCAGGCGGTTGGTGACGAAAATCCGCACGCGGTCGCCTTCCACCACTTCAATCGTGGGGCCGGGGCTCTGGCCGTTGTACCCCCACAGGTGCGCTTTCATGCCGGGGGCGATTTCGCGCACCACCGGTTCGGCCACCAGGTGGAATTCCTTCACCCCGTTTTTCATCCGCCACGGCAGGGTCCAGCCGTTGAGCGTCACCACTGGGTTGTAGGGCCGGCCATTGGGCGGCATCAGCGGCGGCTGGGTGGCGGGCGTGTCCATGCTGACAATGTCGGGCAAGGCCGCCATCGCTGCCGGGCTCACGCTGGCCACGGCAACCGCGCCGGTGAATTTGAAAAAATCGCGTCTTGATGTCATGAGAAATCCTTTTAGTGGGGGCCGCCCGCTTCGGCGGGGGCGGATGAGGGGGCGGCCATGCTGCCGGGCGAGCCGACCCGTGCCATCTGCAAATCGGATTCGGCCAGCCAGTAATCGCGCTGCGCCTCGATGGCGGCGTTGACCGACGCAATCTGCGAACGCGCGTCGGCCAGCAGTTCGAACACGCCGATCAACATGCCGTTGTAGCGCAGCATGTTTTCATCGGAGATGCGTTTTTTCAGCGGTACCACTTCGTCGCGCAGATGCCGTGCAATGGCGTATTGGCCCTGCTGCATGGCGTAGGCCACGCGCACTTCCGAGCGCGCATTGATCGCGGTTTCGCGGGCGCGTTCGAGCGCTTGCCGGTAACGCGATTCGGCGGCGACCACCCGGCTCTGTCCCCAGTCGAACAAGGGCAGCTCAAAGCTGATTTCATACCCGCGTTGCACCGGCGCTTCGTTCGAGATGTTGTTGACGGCACCCAGTTCCAGCACATTGATCAGCCGCGTGCTGCGGGTGAGACCCAGGCTCTTCGCCAAAGCCTCGGTTTGCAGCTTCGTCATTTGCAAGTCCAGCCGCGATTCCATCGCCTGCTGTTCCACATTGGCGAGGGTGGGCAAGGATAGTGGCAGATCCGGCAGGCGCTCGGGCAATGTGAGTTTATCCGCGTTGGGCAAACCCATCAGCCGGACCAGGTTCTCGCGCGCCTGCAGTTTGGCGCCCTCGGCCCGCGCTACCGCCAGCGCGGCATCCGCGTAAAACGCATGTTCGCGTGCCTGTTTCAGTTTGCTCCAGTTGCCCACCTGCGCCATGCGGCGCGCGATATCGGCGCCCGCTTCGGCCGCATCCATCGCCTGCTGCTGGTACTGCGCCGTCTGGTTTGCCGTCACCGCGATGATCCAGGCCTTGCGGGTATCCGCCGCCAATCGCAGCACGTTCAGAACCAGTTCACGACGCGTCGCCTCGAACAGACGTTGTTCGATCTCGATCCGCATCGGCATCGTCAGCAGGCGCGCCAGATTGAAATGCAGAGCACGCTCCCATTCCACCTCGGGTCCGCGTGTGAATCGTCCAATGGAAAAACCCGGATTGGGCAAGCGTTGGGCGGACACCAGATCAGCTTCAGCGATGCCCAGCGTGTTGAACGCTGCCTGTAAGCCAGGGTTGTTGAGTAGTGCAATCTGCACCGCATCTTCGCTTGATAGCGGTTGCGCCAGCAGCGTGTCGACCCGTGCCTGTGATTGGGCCCGCGTGGCATCGTCGCGCGACCACACCACCTCTTTCTGGATCCGCGACTGGGTAGCGGTTTGCACCGCATCGAACCCGCCGTCTTTTGAAAAACTTGCGCAGCCGCCCAGCAGGGTTGTCGATAACACAGCAAGAACGAGCGTACGGGGAGTAAAAGCTTGGGTTTTCATCATCAATGGCCTCAATGTCCCTGGTGGCCTTGTTGGCCCTGACTGTTTGGAGCCGCGCCGCCCTCGCCTTGCTGCGCCTCGCGCAGATAGGTGCGCCAGCCGCCGATTTCGCCGACGCGCGCGTTGGCGGCGGACCAGTCCTGCACCGGCTCGTCGCGCCATTTTTGATAGTGTTTAAGAGGCGGGGAGGAAAGCATGCCCGTCTCCATCGGCATAGCCATGGTCTCGGCGGCATGCACCATCGGTGCGGCCAGCATCCACGCATAGGCCAACGGCACCGCTATCCGAATAAAACGTAGGTGTGCGCAAATCGCCACAGGGCGACAAAGTAAATTCAACATAGTGAACCTCGCAAAATACGCGGCGGTCAGCCGCGATCAAAATCAGTTATACGCGCCGTCAGGCAGCGCGGGATTCAAGCGAAGGGGATTCGAGGCGGACGCTCGGGGCTGTCTGGGATAAAGCCGATGAAAGCGACATCCGCGTGCGGAATGACGCTGTGTGTGAGGCGAAAAAACAATCCCGCATCAACAGCCGGGACCGGCAACGCTGATGCCAGATAACACGTAGCGCAATGCGTGCAGGTGGGCGAGGTGGGCGATTTTTCGGTCTGCTTCGGCTCATGGCACGTTGCCGTTGGCTCGCCCATCCTCGCCGACTTCTCAGCGTGCGCGTGCGAAGTCTGCCCCTGATGCGAAAACGCGCAGCCCAGCATGGCAGCAGACGCAAACGTCTGTACCGGCAGGACCAGCATCATCAAGATCAACAGGAATCGGTTTATTCGGGAACGCACTGGGTCAGTGTAATCAAAAAAGCGGGGCCATCCAAATGACCCTCACCGGTCACTCAGGGTTCCCGGACCCGCCGGATGGTTTCAAGAACGGCGCTTGCGGGGTTCGTAATGCACCACAGCGCGCATGATTTCAGAATAGGGGAATTCAGTACAACTGCCAAAACGGGTCTTGGCTTGCAGTACGGCAGCCGCCACATCGGTGCTTTCGTCGCCAGCGGCCCCCAGTGAAGCCGCCAACCCGCGCACGCCACCGCACTGGGCGCGGATTTCCTTGCCAAACGGCCACGGCGAATCGGGTGTGATTTTCAGTGCGAACTGCGCGTTCTCGTGCAGCGCCTGATAAAAGCTCAGGCAGTCCTCACGGGCGGCGGGGTCGCTACAGGCAATTGCTTCGCGTTCTGCCAAATTGAGTTTGCGCGAACGGTCGCAGCCCACACACCGCGACAGCAAAGCCCGCTCAAACGGACAGCTGTATTCAATGCATGCCTTGCGGGCCAGTTTGTAGGCGTCTTCGTTGTATTCAGCCATCGGCCCCCTTCAATAATCTACAGTGCGGGCGTCAACCAACGCCCGCTACGATTCCAGAAGGCGCCCTTAACCCGAACGTTTCATAAATTCGCGTGATGATCGCGCAGGATTTTGTTTGCCAGACGAATTTTGTGGAGGAGCGGTGTAGTTATTCATACACCCGGCGGAACAAAATTTCCATACGAAACAAAAGACCAGCGTGGGCGCGCGTCAAGCGCCCCCACCGCAATATCTTTGCTGGGGAAGAAATTCTCCGGGCCGATCACTTTGTCGA
>JBKJIS010000124.1:0-9172 GCA_046598305.1 Thiobacillus sp. | reverse complement strand
GGGGGAATTCTGTTAGTTAGTCTACATCGTGCCTGTTTTTTGTTTCTGACTCAAGAGCAGTTGTTCCGCGCGTGCGCCCAGATAGACATAGAGGCCTAGCCCGACCAGCAGCCCGACGGCGGCAAACATGATCCATACGCCTTCCAGCACATGCTCGCCGTCACCCACCGCCGATTTGAACATGAGCAGCAGGCCTTCGATCGACACCGCGATCAGGATGGCCGCCATGAAGCGTGTAATGGTGCGGCGGGTCGAGCTGTGGCGATACACATCCTTGTGCATCAGCACTTCCTCTTCGAGGATGGTCTTGCCGAGGTCGAACACCGCCAGTCCCAACGTAATGAAAATGATGACGCTGAAGGGTTTCAGGTGCAGGTCTGCCGCGCCGCTCGTGGACGTGAAGATTTCTGTCAACTCGACCAGCGCGGCATAGCCGAGGAGCATCACCACCGCGAACAGTCCGGCGACGATGATGCTGTATACGGTTTTGAAAAGGGGCACGAAACGCTTGCGCGAGGCGTCGCCCATGATGAAAGAGACGGCTTCGGCGAGGTCGATGTCGAGTACCAGATAGCAAGATTCCTGGCTGCCGCTTTGATTGTGGTGGGTAATGCGTACGCTGGCCGTAATGCAGAGAAGTCCGCTGGCGACCGAGAGGTAGGGCGTTGTAACCGCCACACCGTCTGGATGCCCTTGCGCCAACTTGAAATAAGGGCGCTGGCTACGATTGTCCCCCAGCCCCCGCCCATTGGACGGATGCCCTTTGCGGGCCGGCAGATTGGGCGTGACTTGCACCCCGTTGGCGTCGAGCAAATAGAGCAGATCGACGAACGGATAATGTTTACCCACGCAACGTATCGTCTCGTCGCGGGCGCCGGCGTCGTTGAGCAGTGCCGGGTTGGCAATGCCGGTGACGATGGAGGAGATCAGCTCGTTCAGTACGTGGCGGTATTCCTCATATCGCTCAATGACTGCGAGCGTGTTGTGATTCGCCATGTTTCGCTCAGGCTGCTTCCTTCGGACGTATCTGACGGCTATACAGAAACTCCAGCACCTGGCTGCGCAGATTGTGGTAATGCGGTTCGTGCGCCAGTTTCACACGCTCGCGCGGACGCGGCAGGTCGACCGCGAGGATTTCGCCGATGGTCGCTGCCGGGCCGTTGGTCATCATCACGATGCGGTCGGACAGCAGCACCGCCTCGTCGACGTCATGGGTGACCATGATGACTGTGCTTTGGGTTGCGGCAACGATCTTCATCAGTTCGTCCTGCAGGTGCGCGCGGGTTAGCGCATCGAGCGCGCCAAAAGGTTCGTCCAGCAGCAGCACTTTCGGCTCCATCGCCAGCGCGCGGGCGATGCCGACGCGTTGTTTCATGCCACCGGAAATCTCGCCCGGCAATTTGTTGGCGGCGTGGGTCAGGCCCACCAGTTCGAGCACGGCACTGGTGCGCGCCTTCAGCTGCTTTTTGGATTCTGTTCCGCCAAACACTTTTTCCACCGCGAGGTAGACGTTCTCGAACGCGGTGAGCCAGGGCAGCAAGGAGTGGTTCTGGAACACCACCCCGCGCTCGGGGCCGGGCCCCTTGATTTCCTTGTTGGCCAGCAGCAGCACGCCGTCGGTGGCGTCGAGCAGGCCGGCCACCAGGTTGAGCAGAGTGGACTTGCCGCAACCTGAGTGGCCAATCAGCGTGACGAACTCGCCCTGTTCGACGTTGAGGTTGACGTTTGCGAGCGCGGTGAACTTGCCTTTTTTGGTGCTGAACACCATGCCTGCGTTTTCGATCTGGACGTGTTTTTCCATAATGTCGTCTCCTGTTATTCGTGGCTAAACCGCTTGGCCAGCAGCATCAAGCCCTGCTCCAGCAGCAGCCCGATAATGCCGACGACGAAGATGGCGATGATGATGTGGGCGACGTTGAGGTTGTTCCATTCGTCCCATATCCAGAAGCCGATGCCGACGCCGCCGGTGAGCATTTCGGCGGCGACGATCACCAGCCAGGCCACACCGATCGCGAGGCGCACGCCGGTGAGCACGTAGGGCAGCACGGCGGGGAACAGAATTTTGGTGAACACTTTCCATTCCGACAGCTTGAGCACGCGCGCCACGTTCATGTAGTCCTGTGGAACCCGCTGCACGCCGACGGCGGTGTTGAGCACCATTGGCCAGATGCTGGAGATGAAGATCACCCAGATCGACGCTGGTTCGGCTCGTTGCAGCACCAGCAGGCCAATCGGCAGCCAGGCCAGCGGCGACACCGGGCGCAGGATGCTGATGATCGGCGAGAGCATGCGGTTGATGAAATCGAAGCGGCCGATCATGAAGCCGAGCGGAATACCGACGGCGGCGGCAAGCCCGAAACCGATGCCGACCCGGTAGAGCGAGCCGAGGATGTTCCAGCCAATGCCTTTGTCGTTGGGGCCGTTGTCATAGAACGGATCGGAAAACAGCACCACCGCGGCGTCCCAGGTTGCGGCGGGGCCGGGGATGGTTTTGTTGGTGTTGGCGATCAGCGCCCACACGGCGATGAACAACAGCATGCCGAGCAGCGGTGGGATGGCATTTTTGAACAGATTGAGCGTGCCTTCGATGAAGCGCTTGCCTGGCTCGGTTTCGAAATAGGGCGTGCGGCGGACGCGTGACGTGGTGCTGGGGAGCGCCGTTGTTTCCGGCGCATCCATCACCTCGGACAAACTTCGCTCATTTAATGTGACTGCATTCATGCGGGTTCTCCTTCCGCCCCGGCAGGTCCGGGGCGCATGGTCTGATTAGGCCTTGATCTTGGTCAGGCTTTAATTTTGAAGCCGTCGGCGTATTTGGCCGGGCTCTTGCCGTCCCACACCACGCCGTCGATGAGCTTGCTGGTGCGCATGTCGGACTTTGGCAGCGGTGTTTTGGTCATTGCTGCTGCGTCCTTGTACACATCGATGCGGTTGACCTTTTTCGCCACCGCCAGATAGTCGGGATGCTCTTTCAGCAGGCCCCAGCGCTTGTGCTGGGTGAGGAACCACATGCCATCCGACAGATAGGGGAAGCCGACCTTGCCGTCGCTGTAGAACTTCATGTAGTTGGGGTCCTGCCATTTCTTGCCGTTGCCGTTGTCGTACTGGCCGAGCATGCGGTCTTCGATCGAGTCGAAGTCGGTGTTCACATACGACTTGGCCGAGATGATCTTCGCCACTTCGGAACGGTTGCCCATGATGTCGATGTATTTCGATGCATCGAGAATCGCCGCCACCAACGCGCGTGCGGTGTTGGGATATTGCTCGACAAAGGCAGCGGTGGTGCCGAGCACCTTTTCCGGGTGGTCAGTCCAGATGTCCTGGGTGGTCGCGATGGTGAAGCCTATGTTGTCGCGAATTGCGCGCGCATTCCACGGCTCGCCGACACAGAAGCCGTCCATGTTATCGACGCGCATGTTGGCGACCATTTGCGGCGGCGGAACGGTAATCACCTTGGTCTGGGTTAACGGGTTGACGCCGTGCGCGGCGAGCCAGTAATTCAGCCACATCGCGTGGGTACCGGTGGGGAAGGTCTGGGCGAAGGTGTATTCCTTCGGCTCGGCAGTGATGAGTTTGGCGAGCGATGCGCCATCGGTCGCGCCCTTTGTCTTCAACTGATTCGACAGCGTGATCGCCTGGCCGTTGTGGTTGATCGTCGCCAGTACCGCCATGTCTTTCTTCGGCCCGCCGATTCCCATCTGCACGCCGTAGATCAGGCCATACAGCACATGCGCCGCGTCGAGCTCGCCGTTCACCAGTTTGTCGCGCACGCCCGCCCACGAAGCTTCCTTGCTGAGTGTGAAGGTCAGCCCGTATTTCTTGTCGAAGCCCTTCACCGATGCCATCACTACCGACGCGCAGTCGGTGAGCGGAATAAAGCCGATGTTGAGATTGGGCTTTTCGGGCGCGTCGGAGCCGGCGGCCCAGGCACCCTGGCGCACGCCGGGCGGCACCAGGGCCATGAGGGCGGCGGCGACGGAAATTCCGGTGGTTTTTTTAATGAAATCACGCTTGCTCGGGTCTTGCACAAGGGGTTTGTTCGGGGTGTCGCTCACGGTGGTTCTCCAAATAAAAAAAGCGTCGCCTTCAGGGCGGACGCCTTTGTCCAGTAATGAATGATTTGACGTTCACGCTGAAAGCCACATCGTTGTGACTGTTCAGTCTCAGGTATAGCAACCGCTGTGCCAGCTATCTAAGTTCCTTGTCTTTCATGGGTTTTCAGGAAGTCAGGCTGGGCAGGGGCGGGTCGGGCGATGGGGTTGTGCACCTGCGCGGTGCATGTTTGCGCTGCCGTGCACCAATCAGAACTGGAATAATCAGAGCTGTACTAATCAGACAGGTGGCTTTTGCAGAATCTGCCGCGCAATATCCGTCAGTTTCAGGCCGCGATCCATCGCCGAGCGGCGCATCTCGCGGTACACCTCGGGCTCCGACGCGCCGGTCTGCTTGATGAGCCGCGCCTTGGCCTGATCGATCAGCTTGCGTTCCGACAATTCGAGTCGTGTCTGCTCCAGCTGGTCGTGCAGCGCCTGAAACGCCTCGAAGCGCGACACCGCCACATCAAGAATCGGGCGGAGACGCGCCGGATCAAGACCGTCGACGACATAGGAAGTCACTCCGGCCTGCGTTGCGGCACGGATCGATTCGGGGCTGCCATCGCCGGTGAACATGACAATCGGTCGCGGACAATCCTGGTTCGCAACGCAAATATGTTCCAGCGTGTCGCGGTCGGGCGAGTCCTGCGCGATGATCACCACGTCCGGCCGCAGTGCCTGGACCTGCACATCCAGGCTGCGCGCGGAGTTCAGCGTAGCTGCCACCACGCAGCCCGTCGCCTCCAGAGCCAGCACCAGCATCGCCAGCCGCTCGGGCTGGTTTTCAACGATTAAGACACGCATGTTTTCGCCACCTAACGGCCACAAAAAACGCGGCCTCCGGAGAGGCCGCTAGATCGGAGGAGACTGCCAACCCTTGCGGGCGGAACAACCTGGCCTTACGGTAAGGATGCCCAGTGTTAACTAAGCATGGCCCGTGCCAGATTGCAGATGGCTTAATGATCAGACACTTATGCTTTAAGCGTCACCCCGCGCCCCCCTTCGAGTGTATCGCTCATGGTGCATGGCGTGAACTCCAAGCGTCAAAATGGGGCGCAATCAAAAGGACACCTCTAAAGTGCGCTGCGGGATTCATGCGCTCCCAGTTTGTTGCAGAGGGACCTGCGAACGGGCGGCACGCTTTGCGCGAACCGCCCGTGCCTGTTTCTCAGTGCCGGATGCCCGGCGCACTCACTTTCAAGCCCTGGTTGGTGGCCGTCAGCGCGAGCTCAAGATCGCCGTACTCAGCCGCGTCGGGCGACAGTTCATTGGCGCGGATGGCAACGCCGCACCATTGGAAGCGTTTGCGCAGATCCCAGATTTCGCTGCGGCTGGTGCGGAAAGTCGGGAAGTGCGCGATTTGCCCCTTGGATTCGGTGAGCCACTGGCCGCGAATCCATTTGTTGGCTCCCATGCTGTGGCAGTCCATGCAGGCAAAGTTGAGCTGCCCGATTTTGCGTTTCATCAAGGCGTCGCCGCGCTTGATCGCCGCGACGGCATCTTTTGATTTCGTGTCCACTTTGATCGGCGTACCGTTGGCGAGATGGCGCAGGTAAATGGACAAATCGATGTTGTCCTGGCTTTGCATCAACGGGTTTTCCCCGGTGGTACTGCGTGCATGCCGGGTGATGAACTCCTCGACGCCCAGCACTTTTTTCAAGCGCGGTTCGTATTTGGGCATGGAAGCGGACCAGGTCTTGAAGCTTTTTTCGGGAGCGGCGTGGCACGATGCGCAGGATTTTCCGCTGGGGCCTGCACGTTTATAAACCAGCCCCGCGCGCTCGATTGCTGTCATC
The DNA here is from genome assembly GCA_046598305.1 of Thiobacillus sp. Classification (GTDB taxonomy): domain Bacteria; phylum Pseudomonadota; class Gammaproteobacteria; order Burkholderiales; family Thiobacillaceae; genus Thiobacillus. Next base: position 3,282 of record JBKJIS010000124.1, on the reverse strand, counting down.
GCGTCATTCACGAATGGGTCGAGATTGTCGCGGGTTTCGGTTGGGATGGGCCGGGTTGCGGGGTCCTCCAGTGCATCCTTGAAAGTATGGGGATCCTTGAGGGTTTTAAGGAACGCGACAATGTCAAAAATCTCCTGCGTACTGAACAACTTGTTGGTGCCCCAGGGCGGCATCATCGTATGCGGGTTGACGCTGCGTGGGTCGTAGACATAGTTGAACAGCCATTCGTCCGTGCGTTGCCAGGTGCCGATGGTGGATAAATCGGGGCCGACATTGCCGGGCAGCGTGGGGGTGGACTTGCCCATGACGTGACACGCCACGCAACTGCCGCCGCGCGAGCGGTCGAAAGACAGTTTTTCGCCGTTCTTGGGGTCGCCGGTAATCGGGCCTGCCAGCTTGGGCGGCGGCGCATACGCGGGCGAAGCCATGGTTGCCAGCGTGTTGTATTCCTTCCAGTCTGTGGTGGGCCAGCCGCTGTAGCGTGTCCAGGGTTGTACCGAGGCAGGTTGCTCCAGCTCAAGGGGTGCAACAGCGGCTTTCTTCGGCCGCGCATCACTTTCCAGCGGAAAGGCTGAAAGCGCGATCGCACCCACAACGGCCGCTAAGGAAATGCGCGCGGCGTGGGTAGACGTACGGGTTGCTTTTTTCATTTTGGAGCGTCTCCTGAATTATTGGAATGAGTCAGCATCAGCATGCGTACAGCAGGGCATGCTTAACTAATATAGACCGGGATTTCAGGAAGTGTTGGGTATGCAGGCAGCGAAGTCAGAAAAGACGCTTTGTATTGTCAAGGTGGATGGAATTCAGACACTTCCGCCCGGAAGGCGCTTGGCCAGGGCACACCCTGGCCAACCGCTTCGCAGACGGCCGTATTCAACTACATCACTGTACAGCGCATTTCCGGCGTCAGTTTCATCCATTTCATCAACCAGCTTTTCGACCGCTCACGCGCATGTTTGGCGGCAATTTTTTCTTCCGGCGATTGGTCGGGGCGAAAGTCAAAGGCGCGGCGCGCCATGGGGTATTCCTGCCATTCCACGGGTACGCCGCGCTCCCATAGCGCATAAAACGCGCGACCGCCGTTCATGCGACGCAGTTCGTAGTCATTATCGCCAATGAGAAAGAGCATCGGGGTGGTGATTTGCATGATTTCAGGGGCAATGCGGAATAGTTGATCCGGCTCTGGCGCATTGGGGTTTTGCATGTGACCGTAGTAGCTGACGATGGCGGCGAGATCCTTGCCGCGTTTGGCGGCGAGGCGGATGGCGTAATACGGGCCGCGCGACAGGCCGACGATGCCGACCGGCTGTTTGCACGCATTCGGCAGCGACTTCAGATAATCCAGCCCGGCTTCCACATCCAGCTCGGTTGCGGGATTGTGTTCGGAAGGCCAGCGTTCGATGAAGCGGCCGCTCTGCCAGTCGGGGGCGACGACCAGAAAGCCCTGCGCGGCCAGTTCGCGCACATGGGCGCGTTCGTCGCCGTCGTAGCCACGCTTGGCATGGATGAACAGCACCGGCGGGAAGGGGCCCTTGCCGGGCGGGGTGGCCACTTCAACTGGCACCTCGGAACCATCGGCAGCCTTGATGGTGGTTTTGATCAGATCGACGGTATTGGCGTGGGCCGATGCCACCAGCGCCGATGCTAAGATGGCGCCCGCAATGACGAGTATTTTCATGGTCTTCTCTGTGGTTTCCTCTGGCACCTATTTTAGGCCAGTGCACTGTATTTTCTATCCAGTCCAAACATACCGTAACGCATGTCCAGCTCGATGAACACGTCTTTCGAAGAACCAACGATCTCGCTCCCGTTGCGGCGACCGCTGACCGCGATGTGGATATCGCTGGGCTTGCATGTGGCCGTGATTGCGTTGGTACAGGTGGCGCCGGCTGTGACGACCCGTACAGATGGCCCGGTGATCGAGGCGCGCCTGGTATCGCCACACACGGTCAGGCCTGCAGAAGACACCCCCAGCGCAGCGCTGGAGGCGAACCCTTTGCTCGCGCCCAGCGAGACAGCGGAAGCCTTGCCGGTGCTTGAACCCGTTGCCCCCCCGCTTGCAGCGCCTGTGCCGCCGGCCAATGCTGAACCCGTGCCGGCCACGTTGTCGCCAGAGCCGATTGAGGCCCCCCCTGAACCTACAGTGCCCGTGGCGATCACCAGTTCAGTCGATTTCAATTACTACAGTGCACGCGAGGTGGATGTGCATCCCCGTGCCTTGCATGAGATTGAACCCGCTTATCCGTTGGTGGCAGACCGCCAGAAGGCGTCCGGCACGGTGCGCTTGCAGTTGAAGCTGGAAGCTGATGGCCGGGTGACCGAGGTGGCGGTCATGAGCTCCTCGCCGCCCGGTGTTTTTGATGACGTTGCGGTCGAGGCATTTCGTGATGCGCAATTTTCTCCCGCGCAAAAAGCGGGACGTCCGGTGCGCGCGGTCGTGGTGATCGAGGTGAACTTTGACTGGGAAGGTCGGCCACGCTAAATCTGCCAGCAGACGGACTTGATGGCTTGGTTTTTAGCGCAAAGACGTAATGGCACCTCTATAAATCTACTGCGCGGGTGGACGCCCGCTCGCTACGATTTCTAGAGGTACCCTTTAGCCTTATCTGGCTTTTGAGTTTTATTGTCCGGCTTCCAGCGTTTAAGCAGCAATGCATTGCTCACTACGCTAACACTGGAAAACGCCATCGCCGCGCCCGCGATCACCGGATTGAGCAATCCTGCCGCCGCAAGTGGAATCCCGACTACGTTGTAGATAAAAGCCCAGAACAGGTTCTGCCGGATCTTGGCGTAGGTGCGTTTGGAAATGTCGATCGCATCGGCCACCAGCGCCGGGTCGCCGCGCATCAGGGTGATGCCGGCGGTGTGCATGGCGACATCGCTGCCAGAGGACATGGCGATGCCGACATCGGCAGCGGCGAGTGCAGGCGCATCGTTGATACCATCGCCTACCATCGCCACGGTTTGGCCTTTTGCCTTGAGCTGGCCGACTTGCTCGGCCTTGTTTGCGGGCAACACTTCGGCCATGACCGTGTCGATGCCGAGTGCTGCTGCTGCCACGCCAGCGGCACCGCGGTTATCACCCGTGAGCATCACCGTGGCAATGCCCAGTGCACGAAGCCTGGCGATGCCTGCGGCCGCGCTCGGTTTGACTGCGTCGCCGAATGCCAGCAATCCGATGGCGTGGCGTTCACTGGCGCGCGCGAGCCACGAAACGGTGCGGCCTGCGGATTCCAGCTTGTCTGCCGCGGCGGCCAGGGCAGCCGTCTCAACCGCGTTGTC
>JBKJIS010000085.1:0-14332 GCA_046598305.1 Thiobacillus sp. | reverse complement strand
CTGGCAGCGGTTCTCGCGCCGGGTTTGTCCATCGCGACGCTGGATCCCTTTACCGTGCAAGGCCTGTTGGTCATGAGCATGGAACTGTTATGGGGTGCTGCGCTGGCGCTGTGCGTCTGGCTGGTATTTGCTGCCGTCACAGCGGCATGGGTGTGGACCGGTCATACCGCCACTGGCGGCTTGTTGAGCTTGACAGCGGAGCAGGCTGAACCCGCCGATGCGGCCTGGAGAAACCTGGCAGGATGGTTGGCAGCGATGGCATTTTTAGGAGCGAGCGGCCACCTGTTGGTGGTTGACGCACTGCGCGACAGCTTCATTACCCTGCCGCTGGCAGCGTTGCCCTCCGCCAGTAATGTGCGTCACCTCGCCGAATCTGCGGGCTGGTTGTTTGCCGCAGGCATGCAGCTCGCCCTACCTCTGGTGGCGTTCGTGCTCCTGCTTCAACTGGCGTTCGGCATTGTCGCGCGCACCACGCCGGGGTTGGACATGGTCTCGGTCGGCTTGGGGGTGGGGGTACTGAGCTTGATGGTCGTCTGGGTATGGGCTGTGCCGCTGGTTGCAATCGGCATCGGCCAGGGCATGGAGCAACTGGTGGTTTGGATGGGGCGGCTCGCTTCGAGATAACACTTGCCCTTGCTTGAGATGAGATGGCCTTGGGTGTGGCCAGATAGATTAGAATGGCAGGATTTATCGTCTCATGGCCCATCAAACGGCGCATGTTTTAAATAAGAGCGGCGAAACAAGAGCGGCAGAAACACTATGGCAGAATTTAATATAGCCAGCGGAAGCCTGGTTGCGATCGTTACCCCCATGTCGGCGGATGGTGCACTCGACCTCGACGCTTTGCGTCGCCTGATTGACTGGCATATCGCGGAGGGCACCGATGGCATCGTGATCGTCGGCACCACCGGCGAATCCCCCACTGTCACGTTTGATGAGCATTGTCTGCTGATCCGCACCGCAGTCGAACAGGCCGCAGGGCGCGTGCCGGTGATTGCAGGAACCGGCGCAAATTCCACCGTCGAGGCCATTGAACTCACCGAATGCGCCAAGGCAGCAGGCGCGCAAGCCGGATTGTCGGTCGTACCTTATTACAACAAACCGACCCAAGAAGGCCTCTACCAGCACTACAAGAAGATTGCCGAAGCCGTTGATCTGCCCTTGATTCTGTATAACGTCCCGGGTCGGACCGTGGCGGATTTGTCCAACGACACCACGTTGCGCCTGGCTGCAGTGCCTGGCATTGTCGGCGTGAAAGACGCCACCGGCAGCATGGAGCGTGCGGCCGACCTGATCCGTCGTGCACCCAAAGATTTTGCACTTTACAGCGGCGACGATGCGTCAGCGATGCCCTTCATGTTGTTGGGCGGACAGGGTGTGATTTCGGTTACCGCCAACGTCGCACCAAAAATGATGAACGAGATGTGTGTGGCCGCGCTTGCCGGGAACCTGCAACGCGCGCGCGAACTCAATAACGCGTTGCTGCCGTTGCACAGCAAACTGTTTGTTGAAGCCAACCCCATTCCGGTCAAGTGGGCGTGTGTCGAGATGGGCCTGATTCCATCCGGCATGCGCTTGCCGTTGACCCCGCTGTCTGGCGAACAGCATGAAACCGTGCGAGGCGCGTTGCGTCACGCGAATTTGATCTAGCAGGGTGCGTGCTGCACCCCGTTGGTTTAATTTAAGACTATCGATTTAGGATTCCCTTTTATGCGTTTATTGCCTCTGTTCTTGATCCTGTCCGTCACCGTGTCGGCTTGCGGAATCATCGAAACCAAAAAGATCGATTACAAATCGGCCGGCAAACTGCCGACGCTGGAAGTCCCTCCCGATCTGACTGCGCCAACCGGAGATAACCGCTACGCCATTCCCGACACACAGGGCAGCGGTAGCGCAACACTGTCGAGCTATAGCCAGGAACGCAAGGCAACGCCCTCCGGCTCAACAACGTTGTTACCCACGCAGGAAAAAGCACGGATCGAACGCGCCGGCAGCCAGCGTTGGCTTGTGGTGCAGGCGACGCCGGAGCAGGTGTGGCCCGTTCTCAAGGACTTCTGGCAGGAGACGGGCTTTATCGTCAACCTGGAATCACCCGAAACCGGTGTGATTGAAACTGACTGGGCAGAGAACCGCGCGAAAATTCCGCAGGATATTATTCGTCGTACGCTCGGCAAAGTACTTGATGGGTTGTATTCGACCGCCGAGCGCGACAAATTCCGCACCCGCATCGAAGCGAACAAGGGTGGCACCGAAATTTACTTGAGTCATCGCGGCATGATCGAAGTTTACGACTCTGCCAACAAGGATAGAACCGTATGGCAACCGCGTCCGTCCGACCCCGAACTTGAAGCTGAAATGCTTCGCCGTTTGATGCAGCGCTTTGGCGTTGAGAAGGCGCGTGCAGATAGCCTGTTGGCGGTTAAACAGACGCCCGAGCAAGCCCGTGTAATCAATGCATCGGGTGCTCCGGTACTGGAGATGGATGAAGGCTTTGACCGTGCCTGGCGGCGCGTTGGTTTGGCACTGGACCGCGTGGGCTTTGCCGTAGAAGACCGCGATCGTTCCAAAGGCGTGTATTACGTACGTTATATCGATCCCGAAATCGACAACAACAGCAAAGCCGATACCGGTATGTTCGCCAAGTTGGCTTTCTGGCGCGGCAAGAAAGCGCAGACTTCGCCGCAGTTGCTGGTTGTGGTCAAGGATGCCGGTGAAAAGAGCCGTGTCATTGTCAGCGGTGCAGACGGCAAGACGGCCGATGCCACGACGCAGACCCGTATTCTCACCTTGCTGCAAAAAGAGCTGAAGTAATGCGGGAAAGCGTTTGATGCGGTTCGCCAGCCTCGGCAGTGGCAGCGAGGGCAACGGCCTGGTAGTCGAGGCCGGCTCCACCCGGGTGTTGATGGACTGTGGATTTGGTCTGGCCGACAGTGTTGTGCGACTGGCCCGTCTGGGGCTGCAGGTTTCTGATCTGGCGGGCATTGTGGTCACCCACGAGCACAGTGATCACATTGCCGGGGTGGGGCGGTTGGCACGCAAGCACACGTTGCCGGTGTGGCTCACTGCAGGCACCTTGGCGATGGCGCAGGATCTCGGTGGGGTGACGCTACACGTAATCGACAGCCATGCGGTGTTTGCTGTTGATCACCTGGAGATACAGCCTTTTCCGGTGCCACATGATGCGCGCGAGCCGGTTCAGTATGTGTTTGGCGATGGCAATCGACGTTTGGGTGTGTTGACCGATGTGGGGTGCAGCACGCCACACATAGAGACCATGCTTGCGGGGGTTGATGCGATGGTGCTGGAATGCAATCACGACGCAACGATGCTTGAAAACGGCCCTTATCCGGTGAGCCTGAAGCGTCGTGTGGGCGGGCGCTTTGGTCATCTTGAAAATGCCCAGTCGGCAGCCCTGCTGACTAAACTGATGCATGACAAGTTGCAATACGTGATGGCCGCGCATGTTTCACGCAAAAACAACACCACCGCGCTGGCACAGGGCGCACTTGCCCAGGTTTTGAACTGCACGGATGATGACGTTCGTGTGGCCTGTCAGACGACAGGCTTTGATTGGATAACGCTTTGACGACTTTTGCTGAACTCGGGCTTGCGCCCGACATCCTGCGTGCACTCGACGACATGGGGTACACAACACCGACGCCGATTCAGGAGCAGGTGATTCCCCTGGCCATGCAGGGCGGCGATATTCTGGGCGCAGCACAAACCGGTACCGGCAAGACGGCGGCGTTTGCGTTGCCGCTGATTCAGCGCCTGCTGCCGTTTGCAAACACCGGCACGTCGCCCGCCAAGCATCCGATCCGTGCCCTGATTTTGACCCCCACGCGTGAACTCGCCATACAGGTTGAGGAAAGCGTCAAAGCGTATTGCAAGTACGTGCCTATTCGTTCGCTGGTGGTGTTTGGTGGCGTCAACATCAACACCCAGATTCCCATCCTCAAGGCTGGCGTCGAAATTCTGGTGGCCACCCCGGGCCGTCTGCTCGACCATGTACAGAACAAAACCTTGATGCTGAATCAGGTGAACACCCTGGTGCTCGATGAAGCCGACCGCATGCTCGACATGGGCTTCATGCCCGACTTGAAGCGCATCGTTGAACTGTTGCCCGCGCAGCGGGTGAACATGATGTTCTCGGCCACCTTTCCGGGAGAAATCCGCAAGCTCGCCGACACGATTCTCAACAACGCCACCTTTATCGAAGTGGCGCGCAACGAAACGGCAGTCACGGTCACCCAGGTGGTGCATCCTGTTCACCACGAGCGCAAGCGGCAATTGCTGGTGCACTTGGTCAAGACCCGCGACCTGAGCCAGGTGCTGGTGTTTACCGGGACCAAACTCGGCTGTAACCGGCTCGCCAACGAACTGAACAAGCTCGGTATTCATGCCGATGCGATTCATGGCGATAAAACCCAGCAGGAGCGCATCAAGGCGCTGGATGCATTCAAGGCCGGCAGCATTCGCGTGCTGGTGGCCACCGACGTCGCTGCGCGCGGTCTCGACATCGAGGCGTTGCCTTTCGTCATCAATTACGACTTGCCGCACAACGCAGAAGACTATGTTCACCGGATTGGCCGGACCGGTCGCGCAGGAGCCATGGGTGAAGCAATCTCGCTGGTGAGCGAGTCCGAAACGCGTTATCTCAAGGACATCGAAAAGCTGCTCAGTCGCAGTATTGATGCTGTCATCGTTCCCGGGTTCGAGCCGGGTGCGGCCGATGTGCCTGCCTTCCAGTCGCGCGAGCCGCGGCAGTCGAGCCGTCCGCCGGAACGCCTGCCCGAACAGCCGACCCAGCGTCTGACCGAACGTCCGGCTGAGCGCCCCACCGAACAGCCCCCCACTGCGCCTCCTGCGGAGCGCCGCCCGCAGCGCGCAAAGCCTGCTGTAGCGCGCGATGCCTTGTTTGATGCCCCCTATGTGCCACGTCAATCGGCAATCGCCGCGCTTGCACCCGAATCGGGTCAGCGCGCACCGAAGCGGCAGGTGGCGGCGCTGTTCCGCACACCGGTCAAACCTGATCCGGCCGAGTAGTGAACTGGGAGATCGTCCTGCTGGGAGGGCTCGGCGCACTGGCCTGGTATTGGTATGCCGGAATGCAGGTACGCGAGCAGGCCATAGCCGTGGGTCGCCGCAGCTGTGCCGACGCGGAATTGCAGTTTCTGGATGACAGTGTGGCCTTGAGCCGAACCCGGTTTGCGCGCAACAGCAGCGGGCAACTGGTGTTTCAACGTGACTATCGTTTTGAGTTTTCCGACACCGGCAATAACCGTCTCCCCGGCATGATCCGGATGCAGGGCGAACGCGTTGAGTGGGTGAGCCTGGATGGCGAATTGCAGCGCGGACACATAGCCGGCGTGTCGCGGCGGATCGATTGATTGTAAGTGAATGACGCAGTCAGTTGACTGCGCAAGCCTGGGTTTATTCCTGCTCGATCTCCAGAATGGCCAGGCTGATGTGCTTGCCGAGTGCGGCATCGAACCCGTTCCAGCGCTTGTACGCCGCCAGTTTTTTCGCTATCACCGGCTTCATTTCAAAGTCACTTTTACCCGCGTTATATTCGACTTTGACAGCGTCGTACAGTGTTTTGAAATAATTGCGCTGGGCTTGAAGGATGGCTATTCCACCCGACTTCCCATGACCCGGCACCACCACCTTGGGCTGCATCGCGATACCCTTGTCGAGCTCCCGGATATTGCCTTTAAACGTCCCGTCGTCCAGACGGCCAATGCGGCCATTCAACACGTTGTCCCCGGTGAACAGCACGCCATTATCGACCTCAATCATGATATCGGTCTTGCTGTGGGCATCGTTGGACGAATGCACCTTAAACGTGCGCGTGCCGATCTTGGAGGTCATGCCGTCGGATGTGGCGACAGTGGGTATTGCAGCACGGGTGCCTTCGGTATAGCCCCGGGTCATTTGCCCCATCAGCCTGACCCAGCTTTCCGCTTCGCTTGCTTTTGCCTGGGCGATCATGTCGGGATGGGCGATCAGCACAGCCTTGGGCCAGGCATCGAGTATGGCCTGGTTGCCCAGCCAGTGATCGCCGTGGATGTGGGTGTTGTAGACAGTCGTGACAGGAAGCCCGGTGGTTTTTTTGATGGCTGAAACCACCATGCGGCCGGCCTGTACACTGGAGCCCGGGTCGATGACGACAACCTGATCTCCCGCGATGATCCAGCCGGGATTATTCATAAACCCCTGGTTTTGCACGGAGGGCTCGCCCAGCGGGCCGGTGATCACCCAGGTGCCAGGGGCGACTTCCTTTGCAGGGTAGGGCTTAACCGTATCTTGAGGACCTGCATGGGCACTCAGCGTAAAACAAGCGGTCAAGAGCAGGGCAGCGATTCGCATAAAAGTCTCCGGGTATTGTTTTCTATACATTAGCGTAATGCAGCCAAGGTGGGTTGGCGATAGTAAAAAAGGGCGCTACCACCATTTTTCGAAAATGATGCGGTTCATGGGCACGCCCAGATCATGCAGCAACGCGCTCATGTCTTCGACCATGCCTTTGGGGCCGCACAGGTAATAGAGCGTGTTGTCCGGCACGTCGAGCGCATGCAATTTGACTGGGTCAATCCGGCCGGTGAGGCCATGCCATTTGGCATCAGGCTGGGTCACGGTAATGCTCAGATGCAGATTGTCATGTGAGTGAACCGCTGCTTCCAGCTCGTCGCGGAACAGGATTTCGCAGCTTTCCGATACGCTGTAAACCAGATGCGCTTGCGTCGACAAGCCCGCATCGCGCACATGTCTAAAAATGGATAACAGCGGCGTAATGCCAACGCCACCGCCGATCAGCACCACGTTGTCACTCATCTCCGGCAGATACACAAACGGCCCCTGGCCTTGCGTTACCCGTATACGGTCGCCCACCCGGGCGCGCTCGTGCACCCAGCGTGACAACGGATGCCGCGCGCTGCCCTTGATCGCCAGCTCGATTTCGCCGGCATGTACAGGCGAAGTGGTGATCGAATAACCCGAGGTGTGCGCCACGCCGTCTATATCCACGCCCAGATCTACCCATTGGCCGGGTAAAAACCGGAACCGCGCATCGGGGATCGCAATCCGTAGCGCGTGGATGCTGGGCGTAGCCGGCGTAATCGCAGCAATCTGCGCATCAAAAATATGCAAGGCTCAGTCCTGCTTTTTCTTGAAACTCAGTGAGGCCGAGTTAATACAAAAGCGCAGACCCGTGGGGGCTGGGCCATCGGGAAACACATGCCCCAAGTGCGAACCACACTGGCGACACAAGGCTTCAACGCGTTCCATGCCGTGGCTGATATCGTGCTTCTCTGCCACCGCATCGGCATTCAACGCCTGATAAAAGCTCGGCCAGCCGGTGCCGGAATCAAACTTGGTGTCAGCGGAAAACAGCGGTTCGCTGCACGCCGCGCACAGGTATTCGCCCGCATCGTGGTTGTCCCAGAATTCCCCGGTAAACGCCCGTTCGGTGCCGTGCTCGCGCAGAATGCGATATTGCTCTGGGCTCAGTTCAGCGCGCCATTCGGCGTCGGTTTTGGTTTTGTCAAAGCTCATGGCGGGTCTCCTTCGACCCAAGAGTGTAACGTGGTAAGCGCAGTCGCGGTTGCAGGGCCATTAAAGCGGCCTGGGTATGTGGTTTCGCGAGTGTCCCTAATGGCATGGTTGTCATCGGCAAAAATCTCACGACGTTGCCCGGGTACCATTTGCCTTTAGATTGCTTGAATTGACCTTCCTCGTTGATGCACCATAGTTTTCGGTTGCTTGGTGGCGACTCCGGCGACATTCGGCAATGCGTAGTCGACCACCCGCACAGTACTCCATTCGGTCGATGCATGCCGCTGCTTTTTGGAGTTTGTGCCGCCCGGGTAGACCACGCTGAGATATGATTCATCACCTAGTTCCTTGACCACCGGGAGCTTGCGATTGTTCGCGCAGCGCAATAACAGTTGCGCGCTGGTCGTACTCGCTGCGGCCCAGTGTGCATAGCCGTTAAATCCTCGTTCCGCCAAGCAGAGCATGCTGGCGTCCATGCTGACCAACAGCGGATCGAGTCGTGGGCGCTCAGCTTTCCGCTACAAATCCAAACGCCTTGTCGTGCACATACACCAGCTTGCAGTGCTCGATGTATTTGGCATTGTGGATGCGGCCGCCTTTGATGTAACCCGTCTCGCCTTGATTCAGAATCAGCGGATCGCCATCGGTAACCAAGCCAGTGTTGCTCTTGGTGAAGAACTGCACTGCCATCTTGCCTTCAATCACCACAGTCATATCGTCGCCAGGATGCGAATGCGGCGGCTCGGCGCTGCCGGCTTCCCATTGCTCCAGCATTACTTCCACACCGTCGGTGTTGGTAGGGCAAGTGGTGCGCAGGGTGAAACCAGCGGGGGTGTTCGGGATGCTGATATGGTTACCCCAAATGGCACTGGTTGTGGAGGTGGAGGGGGTGGACTGAGGCATGAGTAAGTTCCTGTAAGGTGAGGGTGTTCAGTTGAAGAGCTTGTTGCGGGCTGACATCCTGGGATGGGCCGGAATCAGGCATCGAACCGGAAGGCAGTTGTGATTATAACGACCGGATCTCCTGTAAGCCGGCCTATGCATCACGCATTTCTGGATTCAGACAACGATTAAGGCAAAGCAGTACAGCATGAAGTCACGCTTCAATTCGTGCGTTTTTTTATCGTACGCGACATGTCGCATACGTCAAAAAACCTCAAGCTGCGCTTGAAAATGTTGCTCGAGTTGTTCGAGTTCGTCTGCCGCCTCGGTGAAGTCGCCCTTTCTTACACTAGCTTCAATCTGCGCAGCACGATTCTGAACGTTCTTCGCCAAGACACTGGCCGCGGCGCCTCTTAGGGAATGGGTTTCCTTGAGGCACAATGGCTTGTCTCGCTTCGCTATGCCGTTCCTCAATACCGAAAGACTCGCTTCTGTCGCACCAAGTCCCAAGTCACGGGGTCACAAGTCACGGGGTCAAGTCTTTCGTTATCGCGAAATGGGCTGGTTTGCCGGTTTCGATGGAGGTTTTGTAATTACGTAACGTGCCGAACCTTGTTACACAAAGTCTGGCCTTTTTCCTATGTTGTGGTAATAACTTGTACTGTGTTTTGATCGTAGATCATCTGACTTGAACAAGGGTATGGCGTAGCGCCGGTGTGCCACGCCGGGATGCTGCGCGCAAATTAGTCGGTATGTGGCATCCGGCCTTTGTGCCATTTAAAATTTCACGAAATCATCACACTCAAGCAACGCATCCGAAGAAGTATGCCCGGTGCGGCACAACCATGTCGCACTGTGTGTTTAACCACCTATTCCGGAGTACTTTAATGAAGAAATCCACCCTTGCCCTGACCCTGGTCGCGGCCTTTTCGGCCAATGTCCATGCGGATCCTGTTGTAAACGGCCCTATGTCGTTCAAACCCATCGCCGCTTCCGCCTATGGCATGGAAAACGATGCCGACATTGCCACTACGCCCTGGGTCATTCCCCAAGCTTACGTCCAGTCCATCGTTTCCGATGAGACCAACCTGGACATCTATGTCGCCAATGACTGGCCCGACATGAACACGGTCAACGAGACCGGCAAGCACGCCGGCCGTTATCTATACCGTACGCACGAAGTGCGTGGCGGTGCTATCGGCAACGACGGCAACTCGCTGCGCAATGATCGCGGCAGCGGCGGTGCTGTGTCTGTGGTCGACCTGAAGACCGGTATCGTCAAGGAAGTGGTCGGCCGTGCCGATTGGGAAGCGCTCGACGGCATCGTCTGGACCCCGTGGCATACCGTCTTGTTTGCTGAAGAGGCCGGCACTACTGCACGTCCCGATCCCGATGCGCCGCAAGCCCAGGCTGGCCTGGTGTATGAACTCAAGTTGGACAGGCATGACCCGATGTCGGCCGAAAGCGTGACGGTTCGTCCGTTGCTGGGTGCACTGGCGCACGAAGGGATCGAGATCGATGCCAAAGGCAACGTCTACGTCATCGACGAAGACCGCAAGGGCGCCATCTACAAGTTCGTTCCGGAAAACTACGGCGATCTTTCCAGCGGCCAGCTGTATGCCCTGAAGGTGATGAACGGTGGCAAGACCGGTGCCGCCGAATGGGTTGCGCTGGATATGGCCCAGGCTCGGATCCGGGCCAACGTCGCTGCCAGGGCTGTTGGCGCGACCGAATTCTGCCGCCCCGAAGACATTGAGCGCATCGACAGCACCCTGTATGTGGCGCTGACCTGCGAGGACGTCGACAATCCCACCAACACCCGCGGCAAGAACGCTGCCGGCTATTCGGTGGGTGCCGTACTGGCCGTCAACCTGGGCGACAAACCCAGCGCCAAATTCGTCGTCGCGCCGGGCAAGAACGCTCCGTTCGAAGTCCAGCCCAGCGCCACCAACCTGGGTGTGACCGGCTTCGCCAAGGTCGACAACCTGGCCAACGGTCCGGACGGCAAGCTGTGGATGGTTGAAGACAACGACTTCAGCGACATCTGGGTGTACGACCCGCGCTCAAAAGATGCCAATGGCGACGGCTACCACGACGGCGTGCATTTGTTCGCTTCGCTGAAGGACAAGCCGGCCGAGGGCACCGGCATCTACTTCGGCAAAGATCCGCAAACCCTGTACGTTAACGTGCAGCATTCCGGCACCGGCAACGACAAGACCATGGCCATCACCAGGCAGCATGACTGATAGGTGAAGGGCATTGATCCGTCCCTCACCTTAAAACTCCTGCCGGTTCGGCAGGAGTTTTTTTCCGATTGGGATTCGGAAAGGGAGCAGCGATCTTTTTGTCAAAAAAAGCAGCCGAAGCTGCCTTTTTTATGTTGCGCCCGCCAGAAAATCAAAAGCGGTGCATATTGCTGCTACTCAGCGCAGATTGATGCCGCCGGCGCCAAAAAGGCCGATCAACCCGATCACGATCAGATACAGCGCAACGATATAGTTCAACAGCCGTGGCATCACCAGGATAAGGATGCCGGCAATCAGCGAAATCAGCGGGGTCAGGCTTAAGTTCATGGCTATAGCTTTCCAAGTTGGGGAGGGACAGAGTGTGCCATTGTTTTCCCGCCGCCGGCAAGTCGCATGCGTTACCGCCACCTGACCCCGCATCACAACGTTCACCTTTGTGCAGACCCGTTGGTGGAAAACGACCCCAGCTGGCCTGACACCCACATGGCGCGGGCGCTGAAATATTTCAGAAAAACCTGTGCCGCAAGCTGGAAAGCGCGAAGGCGCTAGTGCGGTCGCAACTGGGTGAGTTTCTTCTCCAGCGTTGCCGCTGACAGTGCGCCCAGGTAGGTGTCGACGAGGCGTCCGCTGCCGTCATAAAACAGCGTGGCGGGCAGCATGCCTGAGCCGGCCAGGCTGCCGAGTTCGCTGTAACGGTCCAACGTGACGTTGGCGAGATCAAGCTGGCTCGCGGTCAGATAGCGCATCACGGTCGCCCGGCTTTCAGCCTGATTGGCAAATACGAAGCTCACCCCGCTTTCGCGTTGCTGCGCGGCGGCGAGTACCGGCATTTCGCGCCGGCACGGTGGGCACCATGTCGCCCACAGGTTGACGACCAGCGGCTTGCCGTCGGCCAGCACCGCGAGGGTGGTCGTTTCGCCATCCAGCAGGGTGACCTGCTTTTCGGACAGCGCGGGATCGTCCATCAGGCGCAGCCCGGCCAGCACCGCCTGCCAGGCGATGATCCAGAGGGCCAGGCTCAGAAAGGTCCGCGTGCGGAGCGACAGGTTGCGCCAGCGTTGCCGGATCGGGCCCGGTGCAGCCCGGTTTGGCGGGGAAGGCGCGTTAGCCATAGCGCCTCATTCTGATCCCGTTGCGGCAGGAGTCGCGCGCAACGGTTTCAGCTTGCTGGCCAGCGACGCCGCGGAGAGTTCACCGAGGTGGGTATCGACGCGGCGCCCGCTGGCGTCATAAAACAGGGTGGTAGGCAATGACCCCGAACCCACCTCGCGGCCGAGATCCGTGCCGGGGTCGAGCAGGACATGGTCGAGCGCAAGCTGGCCTGCGCCGAGATAGCGCTCGACAGTCGCCGCATCCTCACCCTGGTTGACGAACACGAATGTCACCCCGGTTTCGCGTTGCTGCGCGGCGGCGAGCACCGGCATTTCGCGTCGGCAGGGCGGGCACCAGCTTGCCCACAGATTGACCACCATGGGCTTGCCGCCGGCCAGCGCGGTCAGGTTTACCGGTTCGCCGGCCAGCGTCGTCAACGCCGCCGCAGGCAATGCCGGTCGATCTGTCGGGGTGGTGGCGGCAAAAAATGCGCTCCACACCAGCGCGCCGGCCGTCAGTCCCGCTGCCAATGGCATGCGCAGCATCGGGCGGCGCCAGCCTTGCCACAATGCGAGCAGCAGGGCAGCCGCCACGCCGGGCCACAGCAGGAAGCCGCCATCGCGGATGTCGAGCATCGACCACGGTGACGCGCGATAAAGCTCGAACCAGGTCGCGACGAACCCGATGCGCGCCGCCAGCATGGCGGCGATCAGCATGTCGCTTAAAGTGTTGACGATGCCGGTCTGGGTGCGGCGTCCGACCCAATGGCCGACGCTGGCTGCAACAATCCCTGCCGCCAGCAGACTTAACACCCCCATAGGCAGTGCGAGCGGGCCAATATTTATGGATAACATAGTCGAATTTTTCTCTGATGTGATCGGCAGGCCGGAAATTCGCCCGCAACGCGTCTACAGACTCTGCGCCAGAAGTTACGTTCCAATACCGGGTTTCTCGAGTCCTGGGTGAAACGGCCCCGGGGGCATGCAGTAGAAAGTAAATGGGAACTGACTTTCATGCTACAAATTCAAGCGTTTTGAGAGCCCATTTTCTCCGAATTTCTTCGCGTGCGACATCGCGCGGAACGGTTAGCAATGGCAGGGGTTTGGGTCGTCTTTTTTGGCTCGGGGTTCGATTCGGTATCTTGACCTTATGATTCGTAAAATAATTAAATGGACTTATATTCTCCATGTAACTTGGCATATGGATAATGACGATTCGTTAATTGCTGCACGGTATAAAGCACTTGATGGCATCCTTGATGAACGCCAGCGACGGCTGTACGCTGCGGTGGAAGCGGGTTTGGAATGCCACGGGCGTAGCGCGCGGATCAATTCTGGCCGGGCTCAAAGAGCTGGAGCAGGTTCTGCAGGAGCAGCAAGGCCCCGCCAATAAGAAGCGTCGAATCAGGCGTCAGGGAGCGGGCCTGCGTGGCCGCAGATTAATCACTGCTGACGGGCTGCTTGATCCGGTTTAGCCGTGGTGCTGCTTACCGGGCTTGGGTGGCGACCGGTTCGTCGGCGTAGCGCCAGATGTTGACGTCGCGCCCGGTTTCGCGGATGTGCTCGGTCTTGGCGGCAAGGAAGCGCTGGAAGTTGGGTTCCTTGAGGTATCCGCCCGACGCGAGGTAGTCGAACATGCCCATGGTGTGGAACACGCGGAAGGACGATTCCCAGCGGATGACTTCCTTGCCCGCGGGGTCGAACAGGACGATGCCGGGGGCGTAGTTTACGCCGAGCTGACGGACCCAGTCGCGCACCGCCATGCGTTTGCCTTCCGGCGTGGTGATGAGATCGCGCGACCACATGTCGAGTTGCACGTTGTCGAATTTGGCGATGACTGCGCGGGTTTCCGGGTCGGTCAGGACGCGGCGATGCAGCACCGCGCAGTCGGGGCAATCCTTCTGCTCGAAGAAGACCGCGAGCGGTTTGGCCGGCTTGCCGCGGCGGCGCAGGTCGGTGGTGTTCTTCAGGAAGAAATCCTGCTTGATCATTTCGCCCGAGGCCTGTTTGGGCACCTCGCGCGCGGCGACGAAATCGCGGAAGGCGACGGTTTTATCATGGCGCCCGCCCACCCAATCGAGCGCGGCCTGCAGGCGCGCCGGTGGCACATAGCCGTTGAGCCTCAGGACGATTTTCCCGGTCTCGTCGAAGAACATCAGGCTGGGGGTGAACTGGATTTTCTGCGCTGTGCTGTAGGTTTTTTCCGTGTAGGGCTTGCCGTCCAATCCGACGAGTTCGCGGTCACCCCAGATGTTGACCGCGATCACGTCGAATTTTTCCTTCATCGTGGCCTCGATCCCACGCTGCGACAGATTCCGCTCCACCAGCGCCGTGCAATACGGGCAGCCGTCCTGGGTGAACATCAGCATGACGCGCTTGCCGTTTTTTCGCGCTTCGTCAATGTCTTCCCGCAGATTCAGAAAACTGTCCTTGAACCAGGCGGGATATTCGGTGGCCTTGGCGCCATAGTAGGTGCCCGGCTTGACAGCAGTGGCCGGTTCAGCGGCGTGCAGGGAAAACGCCGCGAACAACGCAAACAAAGCGGGCAGACAGCGAATC
>JBKJIS010000102.1:0-8897 GCA_046598305.1 Thiobacillus sp. | reverse complement strand
AGCCTGGAGACACTGATCGCCGCAGCAGCGCAGGGCGACCACGCCTGCTTTGCCCAGGTTTATGAACGCACCCATACGCATCTGTTTGGCATTGCCGTTCGTATATTAGGGCAAGGACAAGCGGCCGAAGATGTGCTGCAAGAGGCGTATGTGAGCATCTGGAAAAGCGCCGGCAACTACCGCAGCGAGGTGGGCGGGCAAACCATTCAGGCCATGACATGGCTGATTGCCATTGTTCGCAACAAGGCGCTGGACGCCTACCGCGCCCGTGCGCGCCGCAAAGAAAACACGCTGCCCGAAGACGGCGATCTGAATGCCGACGATGTGCAATCCACAGGCAACCCGGCGCCCAGCGCAATGCAATTGCTTGAACAGGCAACCGAAGCCCTGCACATCGAAGGCTGCATGAACTCCCTTGATGGCAGCTACCGCCAAAGTCTGGCGCTGGCGTACTACCAAGGCTTGAGCCACACCGAGGTGGCCGCACAAATGGGCGCACCGCTGGGCTCGGTCAAAGCCTGGATACGGCGCGGCCTGGAAAAGCTCAAAGGCTGCCTGGCGGCGCAAGGGGTGGTGGCGTCATGAGATATACCAGCCCGGAAGTCCTCGAACATTTGGCTTCGGCCTATGTGCTGGGCACACTGGTCGGTGGCGCGCGCCGCCGTTTTGAGCGCTTGCAGCGCGACCGGGCTGATGTGCGCGGGCTGGTGGCGCAATGGGGAAACCGTCTCGGCCAACTGGCTGTCTCGGTGCCCACTCAGCAGCCCTCAGACCAACTGTGGACAGCGATTTCGGCTCGTACACAACCAGCTGTCAAGACCGCCGATGCGACTGCGAGCGGCTGGTTGGGCTGGCTAAAACCGGCCGGATTCGGCTTGAGCGGCCTGGCTGCGGGCGTCATCGCAGCCAGCGTTGTGTTTTTCTCGGCACCCGGCATTTTTGTGTCCAGCGACCAGATCGCCATGCGCAGCGGCGAAAAACTGCCACAAAGTTACGTGGGTCTGCTGACCGACGCTCAGGGCAACGGCAAGTTGCTGGTCAGTTCACTGCGCCACGGCAAAACCATGAC
The DNA here is from genome assembly GCA_046598305.1 of Thiobacillus sp. Taxonomy (GTDB): domain Bacteria; phylum Pseudomonadota; class Gammaproteobacteria; order Burkholderiales; family Thiobacillaceae; genus Thiobacillus. The sequence continues at coordinate 7,828 of JBKJIS010000102.1, read as the reverse complement.
GATCAAGGTGATAGGCCCGATCACGCCGCCGACCAGCGGCAGGTTGGTGCTGTGGGCTGTTCCCGCAAGCGGGGCGGCGTTTGCACTGGGCACTGTGCCCACCAGCGGCTCAGCCGTGTCTGTGTTGCCTGACACCTCGGAAAAGCTGTTGTCCAAGATTAGCAAGCTGATAGTCACAGTGGAAACGGATGCCAATCCGGTAGCTCCGGGCGCGAATGTCGTGTTCCGCGGCAATTGCGCCAAGTTGTGGTGAGTTGACAGGGGAGGCCGCATAGGCAGCCCCCACTCAGCTACTTTTCGCCGTCCTCCGGCTTCTCGCCTGGGTTTGATGGGAACAACGTCGTGAGAAACGACAGAAGCTCTGAGCCGAGTGCTTCGGCGGCTGCACTACCCGCTTGAAGTTATGCTGGTGGGGGCACGGCGGTACTCAGCAACTTCGTAAGCTTTCACCAGATCAAAGAGATGAGGGTCGAAGCTGGTCAATGGAAGAGACCTATGCGTTCCAATGCAGCACGAGCTGACGTAACGGATGCTGGCTGCCGCCCCGGTGGGCCAGCATGGTAAGGCAGGGTTTCCGGGCTTGGCCTGCAGGTAGGCACTTCCGCCACACAAAGGTAGCGCTTGCAGCTTTTTTTGGGGGGGCTTAATTCATGGGCTGGGCTTTTCTCGCCCCTAGCCTGTCGCGAAGACTTCTAGCCACCAGGGAAAATATTTCTGGCGCCTTGCGTCCAAACATCCCCCACTGTCGTAAGTATGGACGGAGCGCAATGTCGCGTTCCGCTGGTACTTCTATCGGCGACTACTAACAAGGAACACTTGACCATGAAAAAACAAACACTTTTAGCGGCAACATTATTGACACTCCTGCACTTTGGCGTGCAGGCACAACCCGTTATGCGAGATGGCGCATTGACCGATGCAGCTGGGCGCACCGTGTACACCTTCGACAAAGACGCACCCAACAAAAGCAATTGCTCCGGCGGCTGCCTGGCTGTATGGCCGGCATTTGTGGCCAAGCCCGGCGCCGCAGCGGCCGGAAATTTTGGCCTGATCGACGCCGAAAGCGCCAAGCAGTGGACGGTGAATGGAAAACCCCTGTATTACTTTGCTGGGGATGCCAAGCCAGGAGATCGCATTGGCGACGGTAATGGCGGCGTCTGGCATATCGTGTCAACTCCTGCCGCCAAATAGTACTTTCGTCACCAAACCGGGCCACACGGCGAGAGGCGCTCATGCCGAGCTGCATCAGCATGAGCGGCTTGTGGCCCGCGCACAGTCGGCGGCTAGCAAGCCGAGCCGAACCGCAGCGAGTTCGTTGACCAGTCGATGATGGACGCCACCCTGACCTGCAACCGCAGCCCCGGTGCTTTTCACTCTCTATCGGCGCCGGAAGTGGGTTTTGGCGAAGGCACGGAGCGCTGCAAACTGATCACGCTCGATATCATCCTTAACGTCCCAAGGCCTCTTAGCAGTACTGGGTTCTATTGCGTTATCGCGACAGATCCTTGCTGTCAACAGCCGGCCTTTCTATTAAAAGCTTTGCCTGTGAATCCGGCTTTTCCGATTCGCAGGCAATGCCCCGTGCAAAGGGGGAATGGACTTCACGCAGTGAGTCCAGACGGGGGTGCGACGAGTTACTCTTTGCGGAACGTGTCGTGACAAGCTTTGCAGGTGCCGGCGGTCGCAGCAAAGGCGGTTTTCAGGGAGTCGATGTTGCCGGTTTTGGCGGCAGCGGCCAGCTTTGTGGATTCGACAATCAGCTTGTCGTTGTTTTCCTTGAACTTGGCTTGCTCGGTCCAGATTTCGGGCTTGGCTTTGGTATTTCCCTTGTCGCTATCGGGCACGAAGCCGGCCCAGGGGAGTCGAGCCATGCTGGCAACAATGTCTGCGTTGTCAGAGGCGACCTTCGCGTCAAACGGAATGCGACCGTTGGCCATGGCGCCCACGCGGCCAAAATGGGTGGCCATTACGGACAGCGCACTCTGTCGGTACTTGATCGCGTCTTCGGGCTTGGCGAACTGGGCCGAGGCCGGGGCGGCCATAACGAGCAGGGCGGCTGTTGCGGCGATATAGGTGAGCGTTTTCATTTATTTCCTCTTGTTTTAGTGATGAACATATCGTAATGACTGACAGTGCTTCCGATAGGCGTTAGTCCATGAAGACTGCACCTCTGACGAAAATTTCCGAAGGAACTTTTTGATTGGGGTAAGCCCCAAGACAAAGCGCTGCCGGGCATGAGCTTAACCGCACGAAACATTCCATGGTTGCGTGACACCTATCAACACAAAAATTATCTGAGGGAAAACAAACATGAATCCACACATCCACAAAGTCCGCGTCTGGGACTTGCCCACCCGGTTTTTCCACTGGACGCTGGTCGTCTGTGTAATCGGATTGGCCATTAGCGGCACTATCGGCGGTAGCGCCATGGTCTGGCACTTTCGTTTTGGTTATTCAGTTCTGACTTTGCTGCTGTTTCGCATCATCTGGGGACTCGTAGGGGGGCGTTGGTCCCGTTTTGGGGCGTTTATTTATTCGCCACAAAGTGTGATCAATTACCTCAAGGGCCGGGGCAAGCCCGAGCATTCGGTTGGCCACAGCCCTACAGGGGCTGGATCGGTGTTCGCGGTGCTGGGTTTGCTGTTGGCCCAAGTGGGCACAGGTTTGCTCAGCGATGACGAAATCGCTTTTGCGGGACCGCTGACGCGCTTTGTCTCTAACTCCATGGTCGGCCTCGCAACGAACTATCACAAGAACATCGGCAAATGGGTACTACTGGCTTTGGTAGTCCTACATATCGCAGCCATCATGTTTTACTTGTGGCGCAAACACAATTTGGTCCACGCCATGCTGCATGGCGACAAGGATCTGATCGCACCGGTACCTGCGTCGCGCGACGATGGCGCCTCACGCGCCTTCGCGCTGCTGGTATTGGGTGCCTGCGCGGGGCTGGTGTACTGGATTAGCACGCTGGCTGCACCGGCCTTCTGAAGAGCCCGAGGCCGACCGGCAGGTGCCGGTGAAAAGTCGATACGCATAATTCGACGCCCCAATGCATTCCGGACCCTTCTATCCCCGCCCAGATCATCAGGCCAGTCACGCCCGCAGACCCGCGGCTGCACTCACGGTCTTGCGGGGATACGCTGCCCAGCTGGGCATTGAACCAGGAGCTGTCGCAACAACGCGATGACGCAATAGGGCCAAGTATGGCTACTGGGCTGTACTCATTTTCAGAATGGCGGTGCCGAGGTGTGGTCGCGCGTGGCGCGCGGAGGGAAGACGGCGGTGTGGGCGGCCTTGCCGACTGCGCGGTAGGGGAAATTCCACTGGTCACTGACCTTGGCGCAGGGCTCTTCCATAAGCCAGCTCCAACTCTCGTTTCTTCGATCTGGCGATAGCTTACGGAGTCGCTGAGTGCCGCCGTGCCCGCACCAGCATCATTTCAAGCGGGTAGCGCAGCCGCTGAACCGTTTGGCTCAGAGCTTCAAGCATCTTCGTACTGTCGGCTTCATCGGCCATGGTGACCGACCCGCCGTTAAGTGCGACGAAACCCCATTCAATCCTGAAAATAAATACGCGCAAATTGCATCCGTATTGGTGTTTATGGCGTTTCTCATTGGTGCTGAATCACAGCGGACTTGGGTTATCCCCTATTCGAGATATCCAGATGAACACTTTTTCCACCTCTAAACTCGTCGCTCTGCCCATCCTGGGGCTGGCTAACCTCTTGAAGCTTACGCCCTCACCAATTCAATTTGGCTGCGCATTGGCTCTAGTGCTTCTGGTGCCGATTTCATCAGCACTTGCACAAGATGCAGTCCTCTCGCTGAGGCGTGAATCTGTATGGCGGCCTGACTCGCCGGTGGCTGAGTTGCTTGGAGGGGCGCGCAATGGGGTTATTTTTGCGGACACAACGGCGTCGGCGGCGCCAATTGATTCCCGTCGTCAAGAACCAACGCTGCCCGCCGCGGTGATTCCTGAGCGGGCAACCGATGCCGTGGTAGTCTCAATGACATCCAGCTCCTCTGGTGCGGGCAATGAGATTGACGCGTCCAGTATTAGTGGCTTGCAGCTCGGTGAGCTCCCTGCAGCTCTGGGGTTTCCCGAAGAGTTGTTAGTAGAGGGGGGGTCTTCTCCCGCCATACGAGCCGCCAAAGGAGTTGTTCAATCCCTGGATATTGCATCGGCTCTTGCGCTGGGCGTTGAAACAAGTTTGGATTTGGCGGCCTCAGATGCGGCATTGCGCGGTGCAAATGCGCGGACGCAAGGTGCCTTTGCACAATTGTTGCCCAAGGTGGATCTGCGCCGTGCTGAAGGCAGCGGCAGCTATACCGGTGGCGCGACGAATTTTGCAACCAAAGATCGATCTGAGGCATCGGTCGACTTCAGGCTGCCACTATTTTTTCCTGCAGGATGGATGGAGTTGCGCCGTCAAAAGACGTTGGAGTCAGTGGCAGAGTTCGAGCGTGACGCCAAAAAATCGGCGGCGGCATTGGATAATGGGTTGGCGTTTCTCGCAATACTATCCTCGCAAGGGCGGCTTAATCTGACTGACGAGCATCGCAAAAGGTTGCGGGGGCTGTTCGAATATACCCGGGCAAGAGTAGAAGGTGGATTGTCTGCCCCGACAGAGTCGAATCGGGTGGAGTCTCGCATTGTTGGCGTAGAGGCCGACATGTCGGAGGCCAAGGCAAACCTTCGTGGAGCCCTGAGCAACTACGTCAGGTTGACGGAGTATCTGCCCAAGGCTTTGAGCTTTCGAAATCCTTTGCCGCCGCTTCCGCCAGGCATGACGGACTTGCAGCTCCTGGAGCTCGTAAAAGAAAACCCCGAGCTCCTGGCCTCCCGCAAAAGGAGCGATAGCCATCGCGAAGAAATCCGCGCTGGACGCTCCAATTTTCTGCCTCGAGTGGACTTTCAGGCTTCCAGAATTCGAAGCGACAACGTGGGTGCTGTCCTTGGGAGGCAAACAGAATCCAAAGCCATGGTCGTAATGACTGTCTCGCTCTTTTCGGGGGGGGGCGATGTGGCCCAAATTACCGAGGCCAATGCAAAACTGGATGAGCAAACTCTGCGCGGCGATTTGATGGAGCGTCAGCTGCGCTCTGACGTTGAAACGACCCTTGCAGGATTAAGCACACTGGGGGGGCGCTACAGCGCAATAGTCAAGCAAGTAAAACTTGATGCCGCGGTGGTCGATAGCTTTACGGATCAATTGAGGCTGGGCAATCGTCCGTTGCTGGATGTGCTGGATGCGCACCAGCGGCTCTACCAGTCGCGTCAGCAACTCCTGTTGATCGGTATTACGCAAGCGCAGGCATTCTTGCGAATGAGTTACCTGACGGGGCGCCTGGCGGGGACCACGAACTTTGAACCTAAGCCAGAAGGGAAATAAAAATGGCATCGGGCACAGGCCGTGAGGCTAACTATCGGTCTGGATTTTTGAATGCACTAATCAGTACCGCGATTGCCATGGTCTTCTTGGCCATTGTCTTGACGCTTTTAGTCCCGGTTTTTGCTAGTGCAATAGCCAATCAACGAGCCGCGAAAATGGGGGGCATAAAAATCGATAACGTAAAGAGTGCAGCGCCAGCGACGGTACCTGATTTGCCAGCTCCCCAGCAAGCCCCAGGTGGCCCTACGGGGGGGGCGATACCTCGACACCTGCCATCAGTTCTGAAGGGGGATTTGCGAGTTGCAGTTGAACCCCATATTTCCTTTTTTGAAGATCAAGGGGTGGCATTTTTTCGTGCGATGTTGTTACGGAATTTCTTGATGAAAAAGGACGTAGCTCGGGATAACGCCATGTTTTCAATTGAAGATGATCCAGGAGCTACCGAGGGGCTAGTTGTAGGGTCGGTAAGCAAGGCTGGTGTGCTGTGAGCGGAAAGCAAATGGCGCTGGACTGGCTGTCTGAGCTGGTAGAAACCAGTGGTAATACGGTTCGTCATCCGTTGCTTCGTGCTCGAAGGATGATGCAGGTGGCTGGCCTACTGATGGTGCTTCTGCTTGCCTGGTCATTTGTGGCGCCGATTGACCGTGTGGTGCGAGCGGCAGGTCGGCTTGTGCCTACCTCGGGGCCGCAGCTTGTGCAGCATCTCGAAGGAGGCATTTTGACCACACTTCGAGTGCGCGAAGGCGAGGTTGTCGCGCAAGGCCAAGAGGTCGCGAGCTTGTCGAATCTTTTGGCTGAGTCTTCTCTTGATGAAAAACAGGGGCGCATCAATTTATTGCAGGCGCGCGCTGCCCGTCTTGAGGCCGAGGCTACCGGCGGTGCAATGACGTCTTCCCCCTCAGCGAATGATGAAGTATGGCGATCAGAGCGCAACGTCTTTGAGTCTCGGATTAAAAAACTGGAGCAATCGTTGCAGATGGCCACTGAACAGGGTGCGCAAAAATCAGCTGAAATTGTAGAAAATCAAGCTCGCTCCAAGGGCATCGCCAATGAGCTGCAAGTAGCCCGTGAACAACTGAAGGTTGTTCAAGCCCTATCAAGCCGAGGGGCAGCTTCTCAGATGGAGATTCTGGAGGCACAAGCTCGGATAGCGCGCCTTACTTCGCAGTTAAGTGAGCCCCAGACGGCAATCCCACGCCTTCAAGCGTCCTTGCGAGAGGTCGGCGGGCGACGTCTTGAGCTGCGCGCCCAGTTTCAATCCGAAGCGCGATCAGCTCTGGCGGAGGCTCGCTCCGAGCTCGATCGCTTGACTCAAGAAGACAAGGTGCAGCAGGACCGACTAAAACGCACTGTTGTGCGCTCTCCTATCGCCGGCACGATAAACCGAGTGTTGGTTCAGACCGTGGGTGGCGTTGTGCGGCCAGGTGACACGCTGATGGAGATCACTCCCACCCAAAGTGAAGTTCTATTGGAGTGCAGTGTGCCTCCCAATGATCGTGCTGAATTGCATATTGGGCTACCTGTCGTGGTTCGTGTGGGTGCTTACGATTACTCGCAGTTTGGTTCGCTACTTGGCGTGGTCACAGACATCAGCCCAGATACCGTCGCCAATGAACGTGGCGAACGCCTGTTTCGGTTGAAAGTATCGATTCCTGCCGCGGCGGTTAAACAGTTCGCGCACACCTTGTCCCCCGGTATGGCGGCAACAGCGGACGTCGTGGTGGGGCAGCGCAAGGTGTTTCAATATTTGTTACGACCTTTGAGAAATGCTGTGGATCAGGCCATGACAGACCGTGTCTAACTAATAAGGAGGAATGATGAAGGGTATTTATTCAAAGTGGGTGCGTTCCATAGACTTTGTTGTGTTGACTGGCATCCTTCTGCTGCTGGTTGTCGGCGGCTTTGCCATCGACGACTCCGTCATACGTGCCTTTACATTCAACACGTCGCTCAACTCCTTGATCGTTGCCGCACTTCTGCTTGGTTCGGCGCTGATTTATCGGCAAAGTTTTCTTCAGTTTCGTGAGCGCTACCTGATGTCTTGGTGGCACGAGAAGGTGGTAAAAACTCTTCACGGTCGGCATACGCTGCCATCGTATGCAAGGCGCTGCAGAGTGACTGATTTAATTGGTCGTGTAGACCGTATGGGAGGGGATGCGGGCGCGGTGTTGACCGCAAGCGTAGTCGAAACAGAAGTCGACCGCCTCGCATATCAGTTTGATCACAGTCAGGAAATGTGCCGTTTCATGGTCGGGTTGATAGTTGCATTGGGTTTAATAGGTATTTTTGCGGGTTTGCTAGATGCCCTCGTCCAGGTGAGTGATCTGATGGGCCCCATCGGTGCAAGGGTGTCTGACACATCCCATGCAGAAGCGTCGATAACAAACGTGATTCTTGGATTTAAGAATCCCGTGAGGTCCATGGGAGCAGCGT
>JBKJIS010000088.1:0-5032 GCA_046598305.1 Thiobacillus sp. | reverse complement strand
CTCAATCCCGTGCATGGCTTGTATGCGGTCATGATCGGCACGCCGGTGGCGGCGCTGGCCATGAGTTCGCAGCTGATGTACGTCGCCAACACCGGGGCGCTGGCGGTCGCGGTCGGCAGCGCCCTCGTTGGCTACAGCGGTGATGCGCTGATTCAGGCGCTGGTCGTGGTGACGTTTCTGGCCGGGCTCATTCAGTTGAGCCTGGGGCTGTTGCGGCTCGGTGCGATCACCCGGTTTGTGTCGAACGCGGTGATGATCGGCTTCATGACGGCGATCATGGCGCGCATCATCCTCGGCCAGTTAGGCGAGCTGACTGGCTTCAAGAGCGATGCCAGTAATCCCGTGCTGCAAGCGCTCGACCTGGCGCGCAATCTCGCGCTCGTGCACGGCCCGACGCTCGCCGCCGGCCTGTTTGCCATCGCGCTGATCGTGCTGGTGGAGCGCACCCGGCTGCGCGCTTTCTCCATGATCCTCGCGGTGCTGGCGACGAGTCTCGCGGTATTTGGGCTCGGGCTCGACAGTGTGCGCACCGTCGCCGATCTGGCCGACATCCCGGATTCACTGCCGCTGCCGGCGCTGCCGCAATTTGGGCTGGTGATGGAGCTGTTGCCGTCGGCGGCCGCGATTGCCTTGATCGGGCTGATGCAGTCCGCGGGTGTGAGCCGGAGCGTACCGAACCCGGACGGCACCTTCCCGAATGTCTCGCGCGACTTCGCCGGGCAGGGAATCGCCAACCTGATCGCCAGTCTGTTCAAGGGCATGCCCACCGGCGGCACGATGTCGGAGACGGCGGTGCATGTCGGCGCGGGCGCAACCTCGCGCTGGGCGGCGGTCTACTCCGGGCTCATGATCCTGGCCTTCGTTCTGCTGCTCGGGTCCTGGGTGGAGCAGATCGCCAAGCCGGCGATCGCAGCACTGCTGATCGTCGCGGCGGTTCAGGTCATCAAGGTCGGCGAGATTTTTGACGTGTGGCGCACCAGCCGCACCGCGCGCACCGTGATGGTCGCCACGTTCGAGGCAACGCTCGCGCTGTCGGTCGAGCAAGCGGTATTGTTTGGCGTGGTGCTGTCTGCCGTGCTGCACCTCTACCATGCTTCGGTGGACGTGCACGTGATGGAAATGGTGGCCACCCCGGATGGCGACTTCGATGAGCATCCTGCGCCCAGGGCGTTGCCCGACGGCAAGGTGACCGTAATCAACCTCTATGGCAGTTTGTTCTTCGCCGCCGCCGATTTGCTCGCGGAACAGTTGCCGTCGGCGCGCAACGCCCAGCGCGCCGTGGTCATCATACGTCTGCGTGGACGAACCAACCTTGGCAGCACGATCTACAACGTGCTGGAGCGCTATGCTCAGCAACTGTCGAAGAATGGTGGCAAACTTATTTTGTCGGGCGTCAGCGACGTTCTCCACCAGCAGTTGGTGCGCACGGATCTATTCAAGCTTGTCGGCGAGGCATATCTGGTGCGTGCCGAGCGACGCCCCGCGGCCGCCATGCGCACGGCGCTGGCCATGGGCGAGACGTGGCTGGAGAAGAGCACCCCACAGGACCGTACCGGACCGGCGGGTGGCGAGTGACATGCGCTCGACCCGGCGCGGCGTGCGCTTTTTTCTGCTCGGCGGGCTGATGAAGCGGGGCGGAGCCACGCATGAAGACGGCTCTGCACCGCGATGTCGGCCGCCTGGGTCGGCAACCATCGCGCTGGTGGTGGTTGGCACGATTCTCTACCAGTGGACAGGCGCATCATGATCGGATCGGTTCCGGCGGAACCCGTTGCCGGGCTCTATGCCGGCCGGCGCATTGCCCTGCTCACCCAGCACGGCAAGGAAAGGGTGATCGCGCCGGTGCTGGATGCCGCGCTGGGTTGCCGGGTCGAGCGGGTCAGCGGATACGACACTGATACGCTGGGCACCTTCACCCGCGACATCCCCCGTGCCGGCACCCAGCTCGAAGCGGCGCGCCGCAAGGCGCGCATCGGCATGGATCTGTCGGGTCTGCCGCTGGGGCTGGCGAGCGAGGGGGCTTTCGGTCCCGATCCGATGGCCGGGCTGTTTCCCTGGAATGTCGAGCTGCTGCTATTCATCGACGATGAACGCGGCATCGAGGTGACGGGCCTGGCGCAACAATCGACGCGCTTCGCCCATCTGCTCACCGATGACTGGGATGCGGCCGGAGCATTCGCCCGCCAGGCCGGATTCCCCGAGCATCATCTGGTGGTGCGCCCGCACAGCGAAGACGACCCGCGCATCGAAAAAGACATCGACACCTGGAACGCGCTGGAAGCCGCCTTCCAGCGCGCGCGCGGGCAGGCGGAAAACGGCCAGGCGTTTCTGGAAAACGATGTGCGGGCCCATGCCCATCCCACCCGCATGGACGTCATCCGCATGGCCGCCGTCGATCTCGCGGCCAAACTGAATTCGCCCTGCCCGGCCTGCGGCGCGCCAGGCTTTTGGATCGTCGAGCGGCTCAGTGGGCTGCCGTGTGAGGACTGCGGCGCGCCCACGCGCGAGACGCGCGCCGAGGTTCACGGTTGCCTCAAGTGCGCGCACCGCATCACGCACGAGCGCACCGACCGGAAATCCGCCGATCCGGGGCGCTGCGATTACTGCAATCCCTGACCCGGCAGCCTGGTGGACGCAAGATTATCCGTGCTACCTGTTTGATGCGCGGAGCTCATGCCAGTAGTAAATATGAAAGGCATGCTGCCGCACGGGTACCATCATGGAGTCGCCATAGGTGCCTTTAACAGGCGTTGTATTTCAAACTTGAACCCGTAAATTAAAATACTGCTGTCCGGTTAAAACGTGAATAGATTCAATTGGTTACTATGGATGTCACTGTCACAAATATAGCCCTTGCCCGCAAACGCTTGCTGGATGGGCATCTTCTCGAACAGGGTGAGTGAAAATATCTGTAGCAAAGTGTAAAGCGAAGCCTCCAGATTGAGGCGTTTTTTGACTATAGCGACGAGGACATAAACTGACCCGGCGATCTATATTTGCGACTTCACCGCATTCTCTGAGTTGCCGTAGAATTTCTTGATACGAAGATGCTGCTTGATCCAATTAAAAAATTTCATCCCCCTTCAATGGAGACACAATCATGTTTAATGCAAAATCCTTACTCGATGCGCTGGTCAATGCCGGAAGCCAGATGACGGGCCAGCCGGGCCAGCAAGGGGGCGCGGCCGGCGGCCTGGGCGGGATGCTCAAGCAGGTACTCGGTCAAGCAACACAGGGCTTGCAGGATGCCTCCAACAAGTCAGGTCTCGCAACGAAAGCCACTGAAGTCGTCGGCAAGGTCTCTGGCGGCAAGACGCCGCAAGATCTGCTGGCACAGGCCAAAAATATGATGGGGCAGAACCCGATGGCGTCCGGCGCTGTTCTCGGCGGGCTGGGCGCGCTCGTGTTCGGCACCTCGACCGGCCGCGGCGGCGCCGTGTCCGCAGCGAAACTGGGCGGCCTCGCCCTCATCGGCGGCCTCGCCTACAAGGCCTACCAGAACTATTCGGCCGGCAAGTCGGTCGCCAGCGCGGAGCAGGCGCTGCTGCCTGCGCCTGCCGGCTCCGGCTTCGAGGCCGACATCGCCACGAACGAGACAGCCGTCCTGTTTATCCGTGCGATGATCGCTGCTGCGGCCGCCGATGGCGACATTGACGCGACCGAGCGCAATGCCATCAGCGGCGGGCTGAAACAAGCCGGTTTAGATGCAGAAGCCAACACTTGGCTCGACAACGAGATGATGAACCCGGCTTCGGTCGATGATCTGGTCAAGGGCGCGACAACGCCCGAACTCGCTGCGCAGGTTTACGCCGCCGCGCGGCTGACGATTAATCCGGACACCCGCGCGGAGCAAGACTTCCTCGCCGGTCTAAGCGGCGCGCTCAGTCTCGATGCCGAACTGGTTGCCAATATCGACGCGGCTGCGGCGAGCGCCAAGGTCTGAAATACCCAGGATTGGGCGAATAAAATACATGAACAAACGCTCCTGACTGGTCGAACTACGCTCGGGGCGCACATTCATGAAAGGCGTTTTTGTTGCAAGTGTCATCGCCCGGCGTGACGTCCCCGGCGCATTAAACCGCGTTTTAAAGAGCCCGCCCCTTGGGCGCGCGAGGCTGCGGATTGGGTGATTCGTGCCGGACTTGATAAGCCGCACGTCAGCCCGATGATGCAGTACTCAATAATTGTAAATCGTTTCTCTATTTGGAGTGTTATATGCCCAAGATCACCATCGTGTTTGCCGTGCTGCTGATCGCCCTTGGCGTCGGCGCGTTCGTTTCATCAGGGAGTCGCACCGCGTTGCTACCGGCCTATGTTGGCGGTGCGTTGCTGCTGGTAGGCGGGCTTGCGCTTGGGTTCGCGAGCGCACGCACGCATCTGATGCACGTGGCGGTGATCGTGGCGTCGCTTGGGGCGCTGGCGCCGGCGGCGGCGCTGGTGATCCGGGCGGCGAAAATGAGTCCACTGGCCTTGACGGTTAACGTTGCGATGCTTGCGCTGTGCGCCACCCTGGTCGTGCTTCAGGTCCGCTCGTTCGTGCAAACCCGCCGGGACCGCGCAGCGGCGCGTTGACGCGGAAGCCAGCGCCCCGCATCCGCATGGCCGCCGTTGATCTGGTGCAACCCCTGATACCGGTATGGTGAACTGCTTTTTCTAGGTTCAATCAACGAGGACGGGCGATGAATCGCAGGAAGCGACGCGACATCGAAAGAAGAATAAAAATCGGCAACGTCACCTTGATCGAGTGAGCGTTGCCGATTTAACTTTCTGAAGCGCTTAGCTTTAAATGTTGCGATCCCCGCGCTCGACCCGCTCAGGGCGGTCAGGGCGGTCAGGACGCTCGACCCGGTCAGGACGGTCAGGCCGCTCGACCCGGTCAGGACGGTCAGGCCGCTCGGCCCGGTCAGGACGGTCAGGACGCTCGGCCCGGTCAGGGCGGTCAGGACGGTCAGGACGGTCAGGACGGTCAGGACGGTCAGGACGGTCAGGACGGTCAGGACGGTCGGGACGGTCAGGACGGTCAGGATGCTCG
>JBKJIS010000079.1:0-4919 GCA_046598305.1 Thiobacillus sp. | reverse complement strand
GTGGATACGCTGGTTGCGCGGGTTGGACAGCAAAACCCCGCTCGTCAAAGCTCCGCCACAAGCAGCAATTCAGACAGCGTGTTTTGCATCGAACGCGCAATACGAATCGCATTGCGCAGCGTTCCTCCTCGGCTTTCGCCATGGCTCTCAGTCCAGCTACCATCGTCACGTTTCCAGCTCCCGCCACGTCGAACGCAGCAGGCGGATTTCCCGCACTACGCTCTCCCGCATGTTTCACCCCAAGGGTTATGTGGCCTATCCTGCTGGCGTTGCTTTCAACCTTGATCCTGAAGTACGGTAGCCTTTAAACAGTTCCAGCTGTCTCATACAACCATTGCCTACTCCACCGCTGTCAGCCGAAGTCCTTTCGTTTCCGGGATCGCATCCTATGCCGCCTTATCTTCTTTTCTACCCAGTCTTGAATAAAGACTCTGCGTATAACCGCCGACCCTATCCGACATATCGTTCAGTGCAGGGTACTGGCTTGAACCCTATCGCTGTGTGCAGTTGGGCAGGGGGGCGACGCGGCCGTTCGAATATTTCACCGTGCACTTGTCCACTTCCAGGAAAGAGACATAAGCATCGGGCTTGGTCGAATAACAATAGCCGAAGAAGGTTCCCGAGCCGATCCGAGCCGTTGAATTTGAGGTGTAATTGACGTTGTCGTTAAACATGAACGCCTTCGTGGTCTTGTTCCGATAAAGCGCATAGGAGAACATGGCAGCGGAATCGTAAATCCGGTCCGGGTAGTCCAAGGCCGAGGCGTTCAACTCGGCTGTGGTATTGCCCTGAAACATGGTCAGATCGACATAGCCCGAGGTGACGTCCATCACCAACTGGAACACATCGCAGTTATAGCCGGCCAACGCCTTGCTGCCCCGCACATCGACGCTTTGGCCATAAATATACATGGCATCGCGCAGCTGCATGTCGCCGCTGATGAAATCTGCCGAGACGTTCGTCGTGGCCAGCATGGCCGACAATCCAATACCAAAAAAAGTTTTTTTCATGCCCATCCCTTGAGAAATTAATCGATTTTTATGGCCTGCGGCACATCCGACCCAATAAGGCTCCTAAACCACTCACATGATACACAAGCCGCTCGTCGTTGCCTGCATGGCCTGCATGGCCTGCATGGCCTGCATTCCGATCACCAGCCTGTTGATTTTTTGCTTATTCTGTTCATGCAACCCCTATTGTTGACTGATCCAAAATCCAAGCCACAATTTTGCTCATGGTTTGATATCCATCGACTCATGCATTGTGCGCATTACCGCCGACGAACCCATCGCCAAATGGTATACAGGTAACCAGCATGGTAAATCAGGCGTTCACGCTCATATAACCGATGCCATATCCGTCTCATTTCATAGACAAGAAAATTCCGAAACCCGGGTGCGTAGCCCGGTACAACGAGGCGACTGACAAGTCTGAATGGCAGGCTCATCGACCAAATCCGGCCAACAGACAATACCAGTCCTGTGCGTTTTCCAGCCATCAACGTCTCTCCTGCTTCATCAGATAAGCCAAGCGAAACAACCAGGCCGGCAGCGTTGTGGGAAAGCGAACGAAAGCAGCAAACTTCCAAGGCCGGTGTTTGAGCTTTCGATATAAAGTGCGGGGGCGCAGCAAGTCGAAATAACCAATGGGTATGGAGGCCATATCCAGGGTGTGATCGTGGCCAAAGTCTTCGGTATGCACCAGGAGTCCGATTTGTTCAACCTCCTCAGGAGAAGGATAGACGATCGCCCGCTCCAGCAATGCCAGAACATAGGGCTTGATTTCCGCAGAGCGGTAGCCAGTCAGCCGCCAGGCGGCATGGAAATGTTCGAGGTGATCGAGCACCCCGGCCTGAAAGCGCTCTATAAGAGGATTGCAGGCGATTTCTCCGTGGCGGTCGTGCACATTGTCATCTTTAAGCCGGGGCACCACTCGGCCATCCTGTTCGGTATAACCTAGGGTTGTGCCCTCGCCCGATCGGGCTCCTTGTTCGAATATCTCCTCGAAATCGATAGGGGTGCGCTCATAGGGGTCGCCGCGACGAACATCCTGGATCAGCCCTTCGATACGGTCGCCCATGCCGAAATCGCCATGCATGGCCGCAACGAAGGCAAAATACCAGCCGTGTACGTCTGGATAATCCTGTCGTCCACCAAAACTGTCGCGTAAGAATTTTTGGATGGTGCCATTCCAGCCGATGTCCACCAAGGCCACGCGCTCGCATGAAAAGAATCCCTGCTGCTCGAAATAGCGCTGCAAACGGTCGTGCGCATCCACGCCGACAGGACGGATACATGCTTGCACCCGCTCGTCATTCAAAAAAGCCAGGAGGCGCGGATCGTTCCAATCATCCAGGCGCTCGGCAATGTCGTGAAATCCGTGCTCACGCGCCAGGTCGACAAACGGTTCGACCGGCAAGCCGAATGTCTTGAGTATGGAGTGCAAGCCCTGCTGCTTGGGGTTATACAGGGCAACCAGCGCCTGCTCGTGCTTGAGTCCTTCGGCCACCGAAGCCGCTGCCACGACCCGACGCGATGCGTAAACGTAAACAGGCTCAGGCCAAGGCTTGGCACTTGGCTCCAGTTGGCACCAGCGGCTATACATCTTTTTAAACAGATAACCGTCGCGGGCGAGGAAAAACAGCTTTTCCGGCTTGACTGTCTCGACCTTTTCGATCAAAGCAAGCAGAAAGGTACTGAAGGCCGGGCCCAGCACATGAGCGCCGTAATGGTGAAAGAAATCCTCGCAGGCCGCTTGGCAGGGAGTGTCCTGCGCCATGCTGTAGTCGATCACCTCGAAGAAACGGCGGCCTGGCCAGACGCCGCCAAGCTGCGCCATTTCGGCAGAAAGCGTTTGCCGGCGGCGCCGCAGACGTTGCGCCTTCTCGTCCAAGAAAACGCCGCGCATTCCAAGACGCAAGGGGGCATGCATGTCCGATACCAGGTTGTCCCCAACGTGGACGACCTCTTCAGGGGAAAACCCTTCCAGTTCGAGCACCTTGATATGCAGCCTACCGGAATACTTGCCCAGGCCAAATTCGGATGATACGTAAATACGGTCGATCAACCCGCCCAGACCGCAGGTTTCGAGCAGCGCCGTGAGATGATCATGACTCAGATACATGTCGGACACGGCGATGACGCGCAGTTCCAGACTGTGTAGCCAATGGAGCAGTTCCGCGACGCCGGGCTTTGCACTCAGTGCCAGCGATTCCAGTTCCCGCTCGGTGCCGTGAACGAAGTCGACCAGCGCGGCATCGGGATGCCCAATAAGGCGTGTCACCCAGCCCTCGACCAGTGGGTCGAAATGACATTCGTGATCCATGCCGTCAGAAAGTGCGGCACGACGCAGATCGGATTCTACTTCGCGGCGTACTTGTAGCACCACCTCGGGGCTGGCATGTCCAATTTTCTTGGCCAGCAGCGTCGCAACGCGGTGCTGCAGATCGTGCGGAGGCTCGATGCAACGCGCCAGCAGCGTATCGAAGACGTCAAAGGACACACAACGCACGGACTCCAACCGTGGCTCGAGCCAGTGCTTCAAGGCGGCGAAATCGGCCGCGCGTACGGGTTTGCTCATCCCGCCCCCGACTTGTTCGCAAGCCGGGCGCGAATCCAGCGTGCCGGAGCGGTGAGCGTACGCCCCAGGCGGAAACTTAGACCTTCCTCTATCCGCGATTTCTCCTCGCGGCAAGCCTTCAGGGCCCATTCGCAAGCTGCAATATGAGCATCCCGCTCGGCGACCCAGTGATCCCGCTCGGTGATCCAGTGATCCCGCTCGGTGATCCACTGGTCCCGCTCGGTGACCCATTGATCCTGCTCGGCGATTAACTGGTCGCGCTCGGCAATCCATTGGTCACGGTCACGAATGAGCCGAAACAACTCGTTTTCCTTCGCCACCAAGGATTCGTGTCTCAGTGTTGCCTCGATTTCGCCAATGTACTTTTCAATACGCCTCCACTGGGAGGCCAGGCGGTTAAGGCGTGCCATCTGCAGTGCGTTTGTCCCCAACAGCGACGGGAAAATCTGACGCAACATGGCGGCACACTCCAGGTTGGCGGCCAAGGGGCGCTCGGATATCGTGTTGTGTGCATGCAAGCGATAGCTCAGCAGCGGCGCACCCAGCCAGGCCAGCTTCCGACCCTTGACCAAACCGCGCAGCACCCATTCATAATCCAGCACATAACGCAGATCATGGAAATCGCCTGCGGTTTCGAACCATGATCGGCGAAAGCAAAAATTGGACGTGGTCATTAAAACATTGCCTTCCAGCAGAGTGGCTGGCCAATCCTGGGTTTCTGTCCAGACGCGTTTAAGGTTTTTAAAGTCGTCCAGCCACCAGTGTTCCTTCACGGGTTGGCCATCATCATCGATCAGTACGATGTCCGTCCCCACCAGATCCGAACCTGTCAGATCCAACTCCTTGAGACACTCCGCAAGGCGGTCTGGATGAAAGATATCGTCTGAATTGATGATGGCGATGAACGCTCCATTCGCCAATTTCAGGGCCTCGTTCAGCGTGGCATGCGCGCCCTGATTGGTGTCATGCCGGTAAAGGCGTAGACGCTCATCTTCGAACGTTTGCAACACATCCCACGTTGCGTCCGATGAGGCATCGTCAATGACGATGAACTCAAGATTGCCATATGTTTGACCCAACACACTCTCCACCGCTGCACGCACATAGGGCGCATGGTTGTATGCGGGCATCAGCACGCTGACGAGAGGGGGGATAAGGGTGTTCGACATGAGGACGCGTATTCTACCGGTTGTGGCATGTCGGGCTAACCCCCTTTGGGGAAATGCCAATCTATTCCATCATCGCGGGGGAGCCAAGGTAGAAATCCGGCTCAGGTAGAAATCCGGCATTCGCGCCTGTTGCCTATCAAGGGTTGCACGTACCTTGGAACAGGCATCCTG
>JBKJIS010000108.1:0-8278 GCA_046598305.1 Thiobacillus sp. | reverse complement strand
CAATAAGCCAATCCCACGAACGGCCCGACAGCGCCTCGCTAGTGGCATGCGCATCCTCTAATTGACTCAATCCTAGCCATTTTGCGTGCGCAAGATCGTCGACCGGCAAAGGGTTTTCAGGCCGTTCAATGGCAGAAAATTCAATGTTATTTCCCGCCAGCATGTCTTGCAAATGCATCGGGAGTTCGCGACTAACAAAACGAATCTTCGCACCACGCTGCCTCAAGGCATCCGCCAGGGTCAGACAGCGCATGAAATGCCCCGTGCCAATTTGGCTGGATGCATCAGTACGAAAGGCGATGTGCAGCATGCCTTTGCTCAGTCTTTGTGTCGCATGATTGCGGGGGCCAGTATCTCGGCACGCGTCCAATCATCTGGCGTATCAATGTCCTGTACCCGCCAGCGGGGAATGGCGACAGGTGTAGATCGATGGTCAAAAATGCGCCTGTTCTCCAACCATGCGGCTGCATGCCCCCAATAGAACTGCCCGGCATCATGCAATGAAAGGGGCAAGTCCTGCGAGCGCGTCGCAAAATGTTCGGGAAAGAACATCTCCAGTCCACCTCCGGCGGTTTGCTTGAACGAACGGAAGATGGGCGCGGCGAAATCGGTCACGGTGAATGCGTAGTCCCAATCGCCCGAATGCAGCGCAGCCCATCCCCGCTGAAGGTCATCTGTCTGCAAAAAAGGAGCTGTTGCATAAATACAGCACACCGTAGCCACATTCAGCCCTTGATCCAATGCCCATTGTGTTGCGTGTGCAATAACGGGCGTGGTTCCAGCGTGATCGTCGGATAGTTCATCAGGGCGCATAAAAGGTACTTCGGCCCCACACCGTCTGGCTACTTCGCCGATCTCTGCATCATCTGTCGAAACAATGACGTGCTCGAACAGCCCTGATGCGTTGGCCGCTTCAATCGACCAGGCGATCATCGGCTTTCCAAAAAATGGCTTGATGTTTTTGCGCGGGATACGTTTGCTTCCGCCTCTGGCAGGAATAACCGCTATTCTCATTTTTCTGTAGCTTGTCGTAATGCTTCTATCACTTTTTCTTGCATTGACTCGGTCAAACCCGAGTACATCGGCAAGCTGATCGCTTCAGCGTAATATCGCTCTGCTTCCGGGCAAAGTCCTGCCTTAAAACCCAATGCTTCATAGTAAGGCTGGCGATGCACCGGGATGTAATGAAGGTTGACGCCAATGCCCATTGCACGCAATGCGTCAAACACCTGAAGGTGCGTTCTGCTGACCTCGGCAAGTTTCAGGCGAATCACATATAGGTGAACACCGGAATAACTGTCCACATGCTGCCAAGGCGCAGCCACTGGCAAATCAACTACAAGCTGGTCATATCGGCTCGCGAGGGAATGCCGTTTGGCCACAAACTCCTCCAGTCGCTGCAATTGGCTCAAGCCGAGTGCCGCCTGCATGTCAGTCATACGGTAGTTGAAGCCTAGGTCAACCTGCTGGTAGTACCAAGACCCGTCCGGCACATGGGTCATTTCATTCGGTTCGCGGGTAATGCCATGGCTGCGCAGTAGCTGCATGTGCTTGGCCCATTGCGCATTGTTGGTCACGGCCATTCCGCCCTCACCCGTGGTAATAATCTTGACCGGATGAAAACTGAACACGGTTATATCGCTGTAGTTACAGTTGCCAATGGATTCGCCCCGATAGCGGCCCCCGATGGCATGCGACGCATCTTCGATGATCTTGAACCCATACCGCTGGCCAAGCGCGTGAATACCCGCCATATCGCAGGGTTGGCCACACAAGTGCACGGGAATAACAATCTTGGGCAAATTGCCGGTTTTTTCCGCTTGCGCGAGTTTTTCCGCCAGACGATCCACACTCAAGTTATAGGTGAGTGGGTCGATATCCACGAAATCCACCGTCGCACCGCAATATAGCGCGCAGTTGGCGCTGGCCACAAAGGTGATCGGCGTCGTCCAGACAACGTCGCCAGGGCCTGCGTCCAAGGCCAAGCAAGCGATATGCAAGGCAGCAGTGGCACTATTAACCGCCACAGCATGCTTGACGCCACATTGACTAACGACAGCTTTTTCAAACGCGGGGACCGCAGGGCCCTGGGTGAGAAAATCGGAACGCAACACATCAACGACAGCATCAATGTCGGCTTGGTTTATGTCTTGGCGACCATAAGGGATCATGGCTGTCATATTTTTCCGATGTTTTCACGATTTTGATCGATCCACGCACGCAAGGTATCGATACTCATCCAGTCTGTATTGTTGTCCGAGGAATAGGTGAAATCAGAAGCGACCAACTTGCCGCCATTGATACGCTCTGGGTCTTGGCTCCAATTATGAATCGCTGGCAGGATTTTGTAGTGCTCGGCATATTCATAGGTATGCGGTGCGTCCTCAGGGCCAATCATCTGTTCGTGAAGCTTTTCACCCGGGCGGATGCCGACAATGTTGTGGCGCGCATCGGGCGCAGTTGCCAAAGCCACATCAGTCATTTTCATGGAAGGGATCTTCTTCACGTAGATTTCGCCGCCAACCATATCCTCGAATGCATGCCAGACAAGGTCCACCCCCTGTTCAAGGGTGATCATGAAGCGACTCATGCGAGCATCTGTAATAGGCAACATGCCCTTGTCGGCCAAGGACAGGAAGAACGGGATAACCGAGCCGCGCGAGCCCATCACATTGCCGTAACGCACAACAGCAAAGCTGGCATCGGTATTGCCCGAATAAGAATTGCCCGCGATAAAAAGCTTGTCGGAAGTCAGCTTTGTGGCACCGTACAAATTGGCCGGGCTGCTGGCCTTGTCGGTCGACAGGGCTACAACACGTTTAACCCCCTGGTCGATGCATGCGTCGATGAGATTCATGGCTCCGATTACATTGGTCTTCACGCACTCGAACGGGTTGTACTCTGCCGTCGGCACGATCTTCGTCGCGGCGGCATGAACGACATAGTCAATGCCATTGAGCGCACGCGCAAGACGATCCTTGTCACGCACATCTCCAATAAAAAAACGAACCCGTTCATCATTGCCATAAAGCTTGGCCATCTCCCACTGTTTCATTTCGTCGCGGGAGTAGATCACCAAGCGACGCGGATTGTATTTGGCCAGCGTCAAGGGCACAAAAGTGTGTCCAAAGGAACCGGTGCCTCCGGTAATGAGGATGGATGAATTGCTGAGCATGGTCGTGGTTCCTTATTTTGGCGGCACTTAGGTCACCCGTCTTACGATGTCCTGATAGGTACCCGCGCGCTGGACAACGCCATCGGCGAGTTCCACTATCAGTGAACAGTTCTTCAGAGTTGTCAGGCGGTGAGCGATTATGAGGATAGTAAGCGTCTCGCTTAGACCCTCTATAGCCTGCATCACCGCTTGTTCGGTTTCGTTGTCCAAGGCACTTGTAGCCTCATCAAAAATGATGACATCGGCTTGTTTGTACAAGGCGCGCGCTATGCCTATGCGCTGGCGCTGTCCGCCGGATAGGCGTATGCCACGCTCACCAACAAACGTTTGGTATTTTTGGGGCCAAGTTTCAATAATCTCGGCAATCTGCGCCTGGCGAGCGGCTTGCCTCACACGCTCATGGTTAATCTGATCCCAGGGCTGACCGAAGGCAATGTTTTCTTCTATCGTACTATCGGCAAGAAAGATGGCTTGAGGTACATGAGCGATATGAGCTTGCCAGCAGCGTCCATTTGCAGCTGTTACTGGTCGTCCATCGACTTCGAGTGCACCTTCTGTTGGGTATAGAAGGCCCATGACGATGTCGAGCAAGGTACTCTTGCCGCTACCAGTGGTTCCGATAAAGCCAACCCGGCTCCCCTTGTGAATGAGGAGGTCAAGGTCTTTAAGTACCCAAGGGGTTTGAGTACTGTAGCGAAAAGACAACTGCCTAAGGCCAATGCTATGCACAAAAGGCAGCGCCTTGACACCAAACTCTTCGGCGTAATCTGGCAAGGGCTGGTCGAGTAAATCCAGTGCGTCCTGCAGAGACGCTTGCCCCGACCGAATGCCCGACCAAGCTCCATATGCCTGCTGGAGGACCGGCAAAAGGCGTTGGGCGCCTAAGGCCAATGCACCAAGAACAGGAATTGCCTGGGCGATGCCGTCAGGCTGCTGGGCCAATGCATACGCCAAACCAGCGATAAGCAGCATGCCCAGCGCCTCCATTCCATATCTGGGGCTTGAACTGATAAAAAGGCTATTGCCTTGAGCTCGGCGCAAGGGGTGATCGGCGTTGCGATAAATTTGACAGTAAACGGACTGACTGCCGTCAATCAGCACATCCCGGATACCACCTAGTCCTTCTTGCAAAGACTTAATAACCTGAGTGGACTCGTGTGCCATGAGTTGGCTATCGCGAATCAGTCTCTTGCGGGTCAGCCTGATGATCAATGCGTATATCAAACCAAAACCACCAAACGCTGACAATGCAACAACAGCATCGACGGACAACATGGCAACAAGAATCGCGGTCAACATCACGCTGGCACTGAGAAGCGTTAAGACCGGCACAATGATGCTATAGATAACTCCATTGGCTTTTCCTGAGATGCCGTTGATGACCTCGCTACTATTCCTAGCGACATGAACCGCGTACGGCTGATAAAGCGTGCGTCGATAGATATCGCTACTGAGATCAGCCCCGGTTGCAAAAGACAGCCGCGTGCTGGCCCACAGCAGCATCAGGCGCATAACGCCAGCCACAAGCGCGGCAAAACCAAAGACCAAGGTCAAGGGCAACAGCATTTCCTCAGGGGAGCGAATGCCTAAGGCTTGAACCAAAGGCTGGGCAAACGGGTGCCCATAAACACGCTCCGGCGCGGTCAACACCCCCAAAAACGGCAGCACCGCACCAATACTGAGAATCTCCGCAAAGGAGGCAAAGATCATCAAAATGATCAACAGACCAAACTGGTGTCGCCGTCGCGGATTAATATGGCGCCAAAGTCGAGGAAGGAGGCGTGAGATAGGCTGAGTGATTTGCAAAATAGAGGCTTGTTGCTTATCCATGGACACCTATTCGTATATAGCTATGCCAATTATTAATCTAGCGAACTTTTATCTAAGTTGCACTGATTTCGCACAGCTGCTGCAAGGCATCAATCTCAACTCTGAGTTGCTCATACTCTTCAATTTTTCGCCTCAAGAATTGACTAATCAGACTGGTTTTCTCAGCAATGCCAGCAGGAGTAAGCAGATACGCATAGGCCAGTTTGTGCTTACTTCCATGAAAGTTCTGCATTTTCAATAGCCCCTTACCTACAAGCGCATTCAGGCAGTAGTTTGTCTTGCCCAAGCTAACACCCAATACCCCAGCCAACTGGCGTTGATTCATCTGCGGATTCACCTCAAGGAGCAGTAACACCTGCAAGTGTGTTTCGTCATGAGCGATATTTTTTCGGGGCATGCAAACTCCAACCAAAGCCAAGGCGCGCCCAAACCCACTGAACCGTGCCAACGCGACCAAAAGAAGGTCAGGTGGATGGCCGCCAATTGAAGCAGTTACCACCTCATCAGCGTCATGCGTTCAAGCATTGAACAGATAATATCACGCTTGATTATGAATAACTGTTAAAGCCAGAAGATACGCCAACAGTTTCTTTGAAAAGGTATTCGGGCGCCTCACGGCACGGGCCCCTTTTTCCTCGCATATCAGTAGTGTCAGTGCATAAATGCAGTGAGGCTACCGGTCCGCCGGGTTGGTTCATGCGCAACACCGTGCCGACGGCGTACACCAGCGCTCCGATGGCGTGACCTGGCCTATCGGTCACGATCCCGGAATCAGCGGTCACGTTCGCCCGGAATACCCATATCTGCTTGACCGTGACTATCTGGACTTTGCCCGACTGTTCGCCATTCATCAGGGCTAGACCTTCTTCGTGACCCGCGCAATTCACATATAAGCTATCACCGCATACATCCAGCTCAACCTCGCCTCCTCTTGAACCCCAAAGCGGTGAGCAATTTCGCCTGCTTTGCAGCCATTTCAGGCATCTTAGCCAAGCCCCTCCAAGCATGAAGCACAAACACCCAAAGCGCCAGAATGAAAGCAGTAGCAAGTGCCGCGGCAATAGACATCGAACTCTTTTTGGGAGCCGAGGGCTCATGCGGCAAAGTCGGCTCTTGCATAACAACTTCTTTCGACAACCCTTGCAATGATTTCGTGATGCCGATCACTTCCGCAAAATAGCGAGCCTCCAGCTCTCCCAACGTAATAATGGAGGTACCAGCCTCACCCCGAGTGAGCGGCTTATTAAGGTTAGCCGATCCCTCTACAGCCAGTCGATCCATAAGACCGCGAATGGACGCCACCGAGGCTTTCGCGTACGCAAGCCGCTTTTCTAACTCTGCGCGATCTCGTTCCCCTGGTCCAGTACTTTTAAGCCAAGCATCCAAGATTGCATTGGCAATGGTTTGGGCATCACGTGGCGTATTGGCAGTCACTTCAAGACGCAACAATCCATCCTTCCCCGGAGTGGCAATGACTTGCCTTGACAGACCTGATCGCGCCACCTCAATCGGACGCCCTTTAGACAAATTCAGAGCCTTGATAACGGGATCCAGCACCAATGGCGACATCATTACTACAGCAGCCTGCGCTGCAGCAGCCTGCGCTTCCGCGGGTGTCCGAATAGTAGAAGTAATAGAGCTAAGGCTAGGCGCCAAGATGGCGCGGCTAATGAAGCTTTGCGGCAAAGCATAGCCCACGCCCAACGTCAACAGGCCGACAACAACAGGCCCCAAGATCAAAATTTTTAGGTTCTCGGCGAATACGGTCAGTATGTCAATCAACCCAATCTCATTTTCTTCTGTGTCCACTTGCATTTTTTCAATCCCGTAAACAATTATTATCCACCGAAAAACTCCGGGTCGCTTATTCGAACATCGGCGAGCTCACGAACAAAGTCCCAGCTTGATCTTTAGTCGACTGCCTAGGCAGATCATCGCCTAAAGGCCACGCAATGGCTAAAGCAGGATCATCCCAAACTATGCACCGTTCAAACTGTGGCGCGTAGTAATGAGTAGTTTTGTACAAAAAATCCGCCGAGTCACTAAGGGTCAAAAAACCATGCGCAAAGCCGGGAGGAACCCATAGCTGACGACGATTGGCCTCTGACAACTCCATCCCTACCCACTTACCCAAAGTAGGTGACGATCTGCGCAAATCAACCGCAACATCAAACACTGCGCCGCGTACTACTCGCACCAACTTCCCTTGAGGTTGTTCAATCTGGTAGTGAAGGCCACGCAGTATCCCTTTGGACGAGTGAGAGTGATTGTCCTGGACAAATTTGACATCAAGCCCAGTTGCCTCCGTGAAAACCTGCTCATTGAAGCTTTCAAAAAAGAAACCTCTCTCGTCTCCAAACACTCGGGGTTCTAAGACAAGGACATCCGCGATAGAGGTAGCAGTCACTTTCATGCCGGGTCCCGCTCCTTGAGCAATCGCAGCAGGTATTTTCCATAACCGCTTTTGGCCAGCGGCTTTGCCAACATCGCGAGCTGCGCGTTGTCGATAAAACCATTGCGCCATGCAATTTCTTCCAGGCACGCAATCTTGAGGCCTTGACGATGCTCCAGAGTGGCTATGAACTGACTCGCATCGAGCAGGCTGTCATGGGTGCCCGTGTCGAGCCAGGCATAGCCGCGCTGCATGATTTGCACCTTGAGCTGCTGGCGCTCCAGGTAGGCCTGATTCACAGTTGTAATTTCAAGCTCGCCGCGGGCACTGGGCTGGATCGACTTGGCGATCCCGACAACCTGCGAATCGTAAAAGTAAAGCCCCGTCACAGCGTAGCTGCTTTTTGGGTCTGTCGGCTTTTCCTCAATGCTGCTGGCCCTGCCCGCCGCATCGAATGCCACAACGCCATAACGCTCGGGGTCCTGCACATGGTAGGCGAACACCGTTGCGCCGGTCTCCTGTGTGTCGGCTTCCATCAGCAGTTTGTGCAGGTCATGCCCATAAAAAATATTGTCCCCAAGCACCAGCGCACTGGGGCCGCCCGCCAGAAACGTCTCGCCAATGATGAAAGCCTGCGCCAACCCATCCGGACTTGGCTGAACCGCATATTGAAGCTTCATGCCCCACTGCGAACCGTCGCCAAGAAGCTGTTCGAAGCGCGGCGTGTCCTGCGGTGTACTGATGATGAGTACCTCGCGGATGCCGGCGATCATCAGGGTGCTCAGCGGGTAATACACCATCGGCTTGTCGTAGACCGGCAGCAGTTGCTTGCTGATGGCCAGTGTGGCCGGGTGCAGGCGGCTGCCTGAGCCGCCGGCGAG
>JBKJIS010000270.1:0-2820 GCA_046598305.1 Thiobacillus sp. | reverse complement strand
CAACTCGACACGCTTAACCGCACCCGGCGCGATGTCGAAGCCGACATGCTGGAAGAAGCGCTCGCCATTCTGGCCACCTTCAATCCCACCGACAGCCACAGCCTCACTGCCTGGCAGCCCGGCTGGCATATCGGCGTCATCGGCATCCTGGCCTCTCGCCTGAAAGACAAGTTCCATCGCCCCACCATCGTCTTCGCCAGCCATGATAGCGGCGACCTCAAAGGCTCGGGCCGCTCCATTCCTGGCTTGCATTTGCGAGACGCACTCGACCTCGTCGACAAGCGCCACCCCGGCCTGATCAACAAATTCGGCGGCCACGCAATGGCAGCAGGGCTCAGCATTCCGGCTGGCCGCCATGATGCGTTCGCCCTGGCGTTCGAGACCGTCGTACGCGAACTGATCGACCCAGCCGACCTCGAAGGCGTCATCGAAACCGACGGCGAACTCGACGCCGCCTCGCACACTTACGAACTAGCCGAACAACTTGATCACGCCGTGTGGGGACAGGGATTTCCTGCGCCGCTGTTCACCGCAACATTCGATGTCATGGCACAGCGCGTGCTCGGCGAGAAACATCTGAAATTGAAATTGTCACGCGACGGACAGGTATTTGAAGCCATGCGGTTCTTTCAGGCCGACCCGCTACCAGCCCGCATCCATGCGGTCTACGCGCTCATGCCCAACGAATTCAACGGACAGCAATCCCTGCAATTGAAGCTGCAGCACTGGGAGCCAGTGCCCTGATTTCACTTTGGAATCCGTTTAGGGCACCTCTAAAAATTCAGAGTTCGCCCAAATGCAAGGCGCGGGAAAAACTTCGCAGCGCCGCATATGATTGATATGTTAGCAAGCCCGCAAGGGATACCGTCCCCAGTCAGACCGGGGACATAAAATTTTTTCCGCCACGCAGCATAACCAGCGACTTGGCGAGCGTTGTTTGCTCGCTTAGTCGAATGGCTAATAGTTCCATCAGCTGGGATTTATGCCCTTTTCGGGTATGAAATCTGGACTTTTAGAGGTGTCCTTGAATCGGGTGACTCAAACATAGCCCTCGGGATTGCCCTGCTGCCAGCGCCACGCATCTGCGCACATACGCGGCAGATCATATTCCGCATGCCAACCCAGTTCCTGCGCGGCGCGTGTCGGGTCGGCCCAACATTGCGCCACATCGCCCGCACGTCGCGCAACGATCTGATACGGCACCGACTTCCCGCTTGCTGCCTCAAACGCGCGCACCATGTCCAGCACGCTCACCCCGTGCCCGGTGCCCAGATTCCAGGTCTGCACGCCCCCCAGTTGATGCAGCTTGTTCAACGCAGCCACATGCCCGCGCGCCAGATCAACCACATGGATATAGTCGCGTACGCCGGTGCCATCCGGCGTTAAATAGTCCCCGCCAAAGACATTCAGCTGCTGACGCCGCCCCATCGCCACTTGCGCCACGTAGGGCATCAGGTTGTTGGGGATGCCACGTGGATCTTCACCGATCAGACCCGATTCATGCGCCCCCACCGGATTAAAATAGCGCAGCAATGCCACGTTCCAGGCCGCATCCGACAGTGCGATATCGCGCAGCATTTCTTCGATAAAGAGCTTGGAACGACCATACGGATTGGTCGCCGACAGCGGAAAGTCCTCAGTAATCGGCACCGTCGCCGGGTCACCATAGACTGTGGCAGACGACGAAAACACAATCGCTTTCACCCCCACTTCAGCCATCACCTCGAACAGCACAATGCTGCCTGCGATATTGTTGTCGTAATACAGCAGCGGTTTTTCTACCGACTCGCCGACCGCCTTCAGCCCCGCAAAATGCACCACCGCATCGATTGGGTGATCCGTAAAAAGTTGCCGCAAAGCGGTGCGGTCACGGACATCGCCCTTAACAAAATGCACCGGCTTGCCGGCTATCTGCGAAACACGCTCCAGTGACATTGGGCTGCTGTTAGATAGATTATCGAACACCACCACCTCGTGACCCGCTGCCAGGCAAGCCACAGCAGTGTGCGAACCAATATAGCCCGCCCCGCCCGTTAGTAACACTTTCAAATCGCCTCCCGATTAACGGTCAAACATGATCAGACACCCACACGCTGAAAGTCGGCGTAGGCGGTTGCCAAGCCTTCTCTAATCATGGTGCTTGGCCGCCACCCCATGGCAAGGAGTCGAGCACTGTCCATGAGTTTGCGCGGGGGGCCATCTGGCTTGCTGGCGTCGAATTCGATGGGACCCTGGTAGCCCACCACATCTTTGACCGTTTCGGCGAGTTCGAGAATGCTCAGGTCGTGGCCGACGCCGATATTCATCAGCGGAGGAAGGCCATCGTTGCGGTCCTGGCCCAGTAGCGGTACGAACTGCGCGTCCGGCAGGTTCATCAGGTGCACGCAGGCGTCGGCCATGTCTTCGCTGTAGAGGAATTCACGCTTGGGTGTGCCGCTCCCCCACACTGTGACGCTTGGCGCATTGGCCAGCTTGGCTTCATGAAAGCGACGAATCAACGCAGGGATGACGTGCGCGTTTTCTGGATGGTAGTTGTCGCCCGGGCCGTAGAGGTTGGTCGGCATCACGGCCAAGTACTGCGTGCCGTATTGCCGGTTGTACGCCCAGCACATTTCGATGCCGGCAATCTTGGCCAGGGCATAAGGCCGATTGGTTGGCTCCAGTTCGCTGGTCAGCAGGTGTTCTTCCTTCATTGGCTGTGGAGCGAGCCTGGGGTAAATGCAACTGGAACCCAAAAACATCAGGCGCTTGACGTTGTGTTTATATGCAGCGTGGATGATGTTGGACTGGATGGCGAGGTTGTCGCGAATGAATTCGGCC
>JBKJIS010000234.1:0-7268 GCA_046598305.1 Thiobacillus sp. | reverse complement strand
CCGGTACGGTGGATGGGCCGACCTGTGCCTTGCCGTCGACCCAGCGCGTGGTTTTGCCGTCGGAGCGGATCAGCACGCCGTCATAGCGTATTGGTGGCGGGGTGCCCGCGTCGGGCGCGGCCTGCTTGGCCTGGGTGACGTTGCGGGCGCGCGCGGCTTCGAGTTGTGCGCGCTGGGCGGGGGTGTAGAACAGGCGCCCGGGATCAGTGGACGGGGCGGCCAGGCTTTCGCCCCACACGCCCAGCATTGCAAGTAAAAGGACAGGCATGTGGGCGAAGCGGTTTAGCCAGACGAAATACGGATTCATCTCGACTCCTTGCTGTCTGCCGCCACGGTAAACCACAGCAGTTCGCACTCGGCGTCGAGTTCGGGGCGGTTGACGGGCTGGGGCGGGGCTTCGGTGATGCGGGCGAGGCGGCACTCGCTGACGCGGAATACGCCGGGCGCGCGGGCGCGCAGGGCATCGAGAAAGCGCGGCAGGTCGGTTTCCACCAGCAGGGCCATTTTCAAAACCATGCGGGTCTGCTTGAGCGGCAGGCCGCCGGCCAGGGTCGCCGGGGCGGCAGCACGCGGCGACAGGGTGTAGGTGAGGCCGTACAGCCGGGCGTCCTGATTGGCGAGGTGTACCGCCTCGATCCAGGCGAGGCGATTTTCCTCGCCGACAAAGCCCCGCGCGATCAGTGCGCGGTAGGCATCGAGATGCTGCGCAATCAGGCGCGCTTCGGTTTGGCCCTGTTGCTGGCGCGCGTGCGCGGCATTGAGCGCAGCTTGCTGATGGAATACGGCGGCGCGCGCTTGCGTGTCCTGCTTGTGGTTCCAGAACAGGCCTGCAGCCGACAGCAACAGCGCGGCGAGCAGCAGCAGGATCGAGGTTTTAAGCGTGGCGATTGGCGGCAGGGTCATGTGCGCACCTGCAGGCTCAAGGTGAAGCGGGTCTCTTCAGGCCTGGTTTCGCCTGTGGTTTTGCCGGTCAGGGTGGCGGTGGGGGCGGTGTCGACCGGGCTGGTCAAGCGCTCGACTGCCGTGACGCCGGGCGTGGCAGCCAGCCGCGCGACAAAACTGTCGATGCGCGACATGGCGGCGCGGTAGTTGCCGTCAAAGTCGGACAGCTGCGCGTCCAGCGTGATATCCGCCGCCCCGTCTACCATGTCCTGCAGCGTCAAGACCTTGACTACGACTTCAGGGTGCGCGGCCAGCGCCTGCCCCAGCGGCAGAAACAGCGCGTTGACATCGAGCGGCGAACGATTCAACTGGGTGGCCAGGGCGAGGGTCAGGCCGAGCTGGTCGGGGCGCGTGGCCAGTGCAGGAAAGTTGCGTACGATGGCGGTGTGGCGTGCGTCCGCGCGTTGCGTTTCGCCCTCAATCTGCTGCGCCTGATCGCGCAGATCCTGTGCATGGAGCCAGTAGCTTGCGGACAGGGTCAATCCGATCGCGGCAACGATGCCGGCTGCCCAATGCAGGCCGCGCTGCCAGCGGAATTCGGTATGGCGTTGCAGCAGTTCGGGTGGCGCCAGGTTCAGTTGCACGGCCTCGCCCGCAATCGCGGCCAGCGGTGCGACCTCCGGGGTTGCGGCCAGGAAATCATCCGGAATGCGCAGCGCTCGTGCGAGGCCGGAGAGATCAATCAGGCGTGTGCTGAACGCAGGATCGGCATTGAGCTGCGCCAGCGCACTGTCCAGTTGTCCACTGGGATCGAGCAGCAAGACGTGCAGGCGTGCTTCGCGCGGCAGGATGCGCTGGCCGGTGAGATAAAGCTGGGTCTTGGCGATTTCATCGGCGGCATTGCCCGGCAATTGCGTGGGCGAGTCGCCGCCGATCAGACGAGAAAATCGCAGCATGCCATCGTGGTAGTAGGAAAGCCGCAAGCTGCTGTTGAGGCGACACGCCAGCAAAGTATGTGGCTCCTGGACGCGCAACTTGCCCAGCAAGTGCTGGCAGGCCAGAGCCAACGGGGTGATGCCAGACAACGGCACGCGTTCACGGTGCAGTACGGATAGCCAGGGCATCAGCCAGTCGGTATCGGTCAGAGCAGCCAACAGGTAGCGATCGTCGCGGCGGCCCGTAGTTTCGCGTTTTTGCAGCCACGCGCCGGTAAAGCGCGCATTGCGAAACACCTGCTTGAGTTTGCGCGCGAGCAGTTCGTCGCGTGAATGCCCTTGTACGTGGGGCATGATTTCGCTGCGGTAATCTTCGTCAACGGTGTCGACGACTAGCAACACCGGCAGGCCGGCATGTTCTTCAATGACCTTTCGGAAAGCCGCCAGACCTTTTGCGTTATCAGAAAACTCGCCCAGCCAGTGCATGTGGCCCGGACGCCAGTCGAGCACGCCGATCTTGTTGGGTGTGGCAAGAAGAATGAGGCGGTGGTCAAACATCACAATGGCAGATTCCCGATCAGGTCGTAGATGGGCAACAGTACCGAGACCAAAATGCCACCGAGCAGAATGCCGAGAATGGCAGTGAGCATGGGCTCGAGAATTCTAAGGCCATTTTCAATCGATTCGAGCACTTCCCGGTTATAGAAAAACGTCACGTTATCCAGTGCTTCATCAAGCGCACCGGTCGTTTCACCTACGCGCAACATGCGGATCACCAGCGGTGGAAACAGCGCCTGCGCCTGAAAGCTTTCGGACAGCCCCCGACCTTCTGAAATTTGCTGCGCAGCGCGATGAATGCCACGGGCAATCACCCGGTTGCCCGCTACCGCCTCACCCGCGCGTAACGCGTCGAGAACCGTGACGCCCGAGCGGTACATCATCGACAACGTGTTGGTAAAACGTGACAGCACAATCTTCTGCACGATAGGCCCGATAATGGGCAGCCGCAATTGGGCGTTGTCCCACCATTCGTGTCCCGCCTCGCTCTTTTTTACCCATAGCGGCAATCCCACCCCCAATGCGAGTGCCAGCAACAGACCCACCAGCCAGTATGAGCGCACCGCACTCGATACAGCCATCAGGATCAGCGTCGGCAGCGGCATCACAACGCCCATGGTCTCCACCAACGAGAGTACCTGTGGCACCAGATAGATCAGTAAAAACAGAATGGCCGCGCCAACCACGACCAGCACCAGCGCCGGATAGATCATCAACTGCTTGGCTTTGGCTGCCACTTCTTCCTGCCATTTGAGCGATTCGGCCAAACGCTCGAAAACAGCGTCAAGCAGCCCGGTCTGTTCGCCCGCCTTGATGCTGTGTACGAACACGGTGCCGAACACAGCCGGGTGCGCAGCCAATGCTTGCGATAGAACTTTGCCCCCCTCCAGGTCTTCCAGCAGCGCAGTCAGAACATCACGAAAACCCCGCTTTTCCATGGTGTCGCGCAAATCACGCAAGCCATCAAGCAGGGGAATCCCGGCGCGGGTGATATAGCGCATGTGGATGCAGAACGTGACCAGGTCACGTCGCGTTACCCGTTCTCGACCTTGCGGTGCGTACTGGCGTGACAGCTCGGATAGCGTGATGAGGTCGAGCCCCATGCGTTTCAGGCGTAGTTCGAGATCAACGTCGTTGACGGCAGAGAGCACGCCCTTGACCGAGCGGCCGGTTTGGTCGATGGCGCGGTAGTCGAAGAAGGGCATGGGTCAGGTTGCCTTCCTGGATTTGGCGGAGGGTGGGGCTTCGCTTTTCGCAGAAGAATGCGATGACCCGATCCGCATCACACCCGCCCCGTCAAATCCACCACCCGCGCCACTTCCGCCAGCGAGGTGATGCCATCCTTCACCCGCTGGATGCCGTCTTCTGCCAAAGGGTGGTAACCAAGCTCGAGTGCGGCGCGACGTATTTCGTGTAGCGGGGCGTGGTTGGCCACGAGCTCATCCAGCGTTGGGTCCATCCGCAGCAGTTCGATCAGCGCCAACCGGCCTTTGTAACCTTTGTTGCTGCACGCCGGGCAGCCTGCGGCGCGATAAATCTGCGGCGGCTGGGTCGGATCGGCACCGAGGAGGCCGACTTCATGTTCGTCCGGCGTGTAGGCTTCCTTGCAGTGCGGGCAGAGTTTGCGAACCAGCCGCTGCGCGATCACGCCGATGATGTTGCCGGACAAAATGCCGGGCTGAATACCGATGTCCATCAGGCGTGGAAACACGCCGAGCGCGGAGTTGGTATGCAGCGTGGTGAACACCTGGTGGCCGGTCATGGCGGCGCGGAAGGCCATTTCGGCGGTGTCCTTGTCGCGAATTTCGCCGACCAGAATGATGTCCGGGTCCTGCCGCATGATGGAGCGGATGCCGTTGGCAAAATCGAGTTTGAGCGTTTCGTTGACTGAACTTTGGCGCATCAAGGTGACCGGATATTCGACCGGGTCTTCCAGCGTCATGATGTTGACGGTCTCGTTATTCAGATGAGACAGCATCGAATACAGCGTGGTGGTTTTGCCGGATCCGGTTGGCCCGGTAACGACCAGGATGCCTTCCGGCCGCGCCATCATCAGCTGCAGTTCACGCAGCGCGCTGGGACTAAACCCCATCTGCTCCAGCGGCACGATGGACTTTTCTCGGTCGAGAATGCGCAGCACCAGATTTTCGCCATGGATACCGGGCTGAGAAGACACCCGAAAATCGATTGGGCGGCCGTTCAGGGTGAGCGACATGCGGCCATCCTGTGGTGCGCGTGTCTCCGCGATGTTCATCCCGGACAGCACTTTAATCCGCACCAAGATGCCCGGCCAATAGGTTTTGTGCAGGCTGCGGATTTGTTCCAGCACCCCGTCGATGCGGTAGCGGATGCGCAAAAAAGCGTGCTCGGGCTCGAAGTGGATGTCGGAGGATTCGCGCTTCATCGCATCGGTGAGGAGTGCGCCAACCAGCCGCACCACGGGTTGGGTGTATTCCTCAGTCTCGGGATTCAGGCTGGCGTAGTCCACTTCGCCGGTTTCAATTTCGCGCAGAATGCCATCGAGCGAAAGGTCGAAGCCGTAGAACTTGTCGATGCATTCCAGCAGTTGGGCTTCGGCCGCCAGCAGGGTGTGGATTTCAAGCTGGCCGCCGAGCGAGGCTTTCAATTGGTCGAGCGCGACGACGTTGAACATGTCGGTGGTCGCCAGCGTCAGCACGTTGCGCGCGGCGTCGTGGGCAATCGGCAACAGATGGTGGCGGCGCGCGAATTCCTCCGGCACCAGGTGCAGCGCTTCGGGATCGGCCACCACTTGGGTGAGATCGATGCCCTGGCTGCCCAGCGCGTTGGCAAGCTGGTCGCGCAGCACCGCCTCGGTCATGAAGCCAAGAGCAACCAACTGGCGCCCAATGAGCAGGCCAGTGGTTTTTTGTTCCTTGAGACCAATGCGTAGCTGGTCGGTGGTGATGAGACCCTGGGAAATCAGGGTTTCGCCCATGCGGAGTTTTTTACGACGCTCCATGAGATATTCCTACCGAGCCGACTTGAGTTGTTGCACGCGCGCTTCGGCTTGCGCGCGATCGAAACGGTGTACGCCACCGAGTGCAAGCGCCTTCTCGTAGTACCTCAGTGCCGCCGCAGTCTGGCGCAACTGGTCGAGACTGACTGCGAGATTGAACGCGTAATCAGCATTGTCAGGCGCATTGCGATAGGCCTCGAAATACGCGGCCTGGGCATCGTTCCAACGCTTCTGGTCTGCATACAGGTTGCCAAGCGTTTGATAGAGCTGCGGACTGGGATCGCGGTCGATCAGTGTTTTCAGACGGCTTTCTGCCGCCAGGGTGTCGGTGTTGCCCAACAGGTCGAGCAGGGCAGCTTGAGCGGCGGCGTTGCGCGGATCATTATCCAGAACTTCTCGGTACAAACGTTGAGCGTCAACCTCGCGGTTCTGAACGCTGGCAATGGCGGCTAATCCCAACAAGGCATCCACGCTGCGGCTGCGCGCCGCGGCCTGGGTGTAAAACCGGTGTGATTCAGCCAGCGCACCGCGCTGATAAGCAGCGTAGGCCTGGCTGAGCAAAGCGGTGTGAATGTCGGGCTGGAACTGCACCTGCGCGGCAGGTGGGCGCGCGAGGGCACTGCTGGCTGGGCGGCTCGCGCGAACACTGCGGGTTGTGGCGGAGGCGGCTGAAATGGACTTCTCAGGCTCAGGCGGAGGCACAGTGGCTTTAACTGGCGTAGTGGGGGAGCCGACCGTGGCGGCTGAGGGTTCTGAACGTTGCAATGCGGGCGTGGAGGCCAATAGGGCGGGCGCGTGTGCAGAAGGGGCTATTGGCGCCGGGCTGATGAGGGCGGGTGCAGCGACGAGGGGTGGTTCGGCGGGCGTAACACTTGCTGGGGGCGTGGTTACCGAAGCAGGGGGCCGCAATTCAAAATACAGGTATATCCCGTAGCCCACGGCAACGAGTGCAGCAAGCAGGGCAACCAGCGGCACCAGCGAGAGCTGCGGCCAGCGAAAAGCCGGCGCGAGACGCGGAGCATCTGGTGCCAGTCCGCTTGTGCCAAACAGCAAGCCCGGCGGCTTGACCCATTCGGGATCTGACTCTGTTCCGGCGGCAGACAGCGGTTCCAATTCAAGGTGCCCCTCACCACGACTCAGCCCGGCTTCACCGGCTTTGGGCTTGGCCGCATGGGTGGATTCAGCCTGTTTTAGCGCTTTGAGAAGTAGGCTCAAGACGTGCTCCGCACGCGAGGCTTAATCACTGAGCACTCCGACTGGGGAGCAAACGCTGGAACTGGCGCAGTTCATCGCTTTCCAGCGTGGGATTCGATACAACGGTGGGGCGCAGAAAGATCACCAGTTCGGTCTGGCTGTTGATGCGTTCGTGCTGGCCGAAGAGGGCGCCGATGCCTTCGGCGCGCGACAGGCCCGGCAGTCCGTCGCGCGCGTTGTTGCTGTCGTCCTGGATCAAGCCGCCGAGGATGACGGTCTGGCCGCTACGGACCTGCAGCAGTGATTCCATCTCGCGTACCTGGATGATGGGAATGGCATTGTTGAACCCTGTACCTTTAAGACTTGGATTGGGATCATTTACAAAACCCACCTTGCGCGAGATGGTTGGGCGAACGGTCAGCGACACCATACCGTTCTCGTTGATTTGCGGCAGCACTGTCATCACCACACCAACGGGTACGGTGTGGGCTGTGGTGGTGAATGCGGTTGGCTGAACGGAGTTGCCGGTCGTGGAAGACAAAGCCCCCAGTTGGGCCTGTATGGAAAAGTAAACAAGATTGTCGACCACTTTTAGCAGTGCGGTTTGGTTGTTCAAAGCCATCAGTTTTGGGCTGGAGAGCACTTTGGTTTTGCCGAAGGATTCCAGCAGGTCGATGGCAGCTGCGAAGCCGTTGCTCCCGCTGTTGGTGTAGGTAGCCTGG
>JBKJIS010000164.1:0-4035 GCA_046598305.1 Thiobacillus sp. | reverse complement strand
GTGATGCTCAATCACCCGGCCTTGCCCTTGGCCGAGGTCAGCCGATTACCCGCGCCCAGCCTGCGCGTGCCGGTCATGTTGCGCGGGGTGGCAATGGGCTTGTTGGTGCTGGCGCTGGCTCAGCCGCGCGAAATGGGCGATTGGATCACGCCGCCGCCCGAGGGGCGCGACATGGTGCTGCTGATCGACACCTCGCTCACCATGAGCATTCGTGATTTCAAGCAGGGCGATCAAGAAGTCGAACGCATGACCGTGTTGAAAAACACCTTGTCGCAATTCATTAAAGGCCGCTCTGGCGACCGCTTCGGCGTCATCGTGTTTGGCAGCGAAGTGGCGACGCTGACGCCGCCGACGTTTGATCGCATGCATGCCATCGCCCAGATCCAGCGCTTGCAGGTGGGGATGGCAGGCCCCGATACCGCGCTTGGGGATGCGTTGGGGTTGGCACTCAAGCAGGTGCAAACGCGCCGCTTGCGTCCGGCCATTATCCTGGTGAGTGACGGCGCGGACAACAATGCGGGTGCGCTCACGCCCGCCGAGTCACTCGCTGTGGCCCGGCAGGCTGGCGTGGCCATTCACACACTGCAGTTTGGCAGTGATCCTTTTGCTGCAGGTCGGGCTGCACCGATCGGCATCAAATCGGATGACCCCGAACCGCAGCCCGATCTGGCCGACTTGTCGCGCCTCACTGCGGGCCAGCATTTCGCCATCGGCAGCGCGGACGACGCCGTGCGCGTCATCCGTGCCATCGACCGGTTCGAACCGACACTCGCGAACCCGGCGCAGCACCGGCAGGTGCGTGAGTGGTACTGGGGTTTACTCGCGCTGGCGGCTGTTGCGCTGGCTGGCGCGCGCTGGCTCAACCTGAGGCACACAGCTTGATCGACATGCTCCTGAACCTGCACTGGCGTGAACCGCTGTGGCTGTGGCTGGCCGCGATGCCGCTGGTGTTTGCCGGGTGGCGTTGGCGGCGGCGTGCCCGTTTGTTGCGTTACGCTGATGCCGCGTTGTTGCCCTGGGCGGCGAGTTTGCCCGGCATGGGCCCGACGTCGAACCTGCGGGGTTGGGCCCATGGCCTGGCCTGGCTGCTGCTCGCTTTGGCAGCAGCCGGGCCGCGCACGCCGCTGGTCTTGCACGAAGGCCAAGCCTCGCCGCGCCATCTGCTGACCGTGATGGTGGCGCTCGATGTGTCGGCTTCGATGCGCGCCACCGACATCGTCCCCCGAGGGGACTCCGATTTTCTACGGGCTGAAGCCCGTGAAAAGTCGTATGCGCCGGACCGCCTTACCCGCGCGCGACTTGAACTGCTGGACTGGCTACCCCGACTGCAGGGTGAGCGTGTGGGGCTGATTGTCTATGCCGGCGAAGCTGGGGTGCTGTTGCCGCCAACCGACGACACGGCGTT
This sequence comes from Thiobacillus sp., assembly GCA_046598305.1. Taxonomy (GTDB): domain Bacteria; phylum Pseudomonadota; class Gammaproteobacteria; order Burkholderiales; family Thiobacillaceae; genus Thiobacillus. The sequence continues at coordinate 2,630 of JBKJIS010000164.1, read as the reverse complement.
GCTGCAGCGTGCCATCGAACAAGCCGACCCACGTCTGATCGAATCTCAGGGCAGCAACCTCGGGGCGGCATTGGATCTGGCACGGACTCAACTCGAAGCGGCACCCGGCAAGGCCCGTGCGGTTCTGCTGGTTACCGATGCCGAATCCGGCAGTGCCGATGCCGCTGCAGAGCACGCGTTTCAGTCGCTGCGCAAAGCCGGCGTGCCGCTCTTTGTTTTGGGGGTTGGCAGCGAGGCGGGCGCACCGGTTCCGCTGCCTGAAGGCGGGTTTGCCGAGCACGACGGCGTGCAGGTGCAAAGCCGCATGGCGGTTGCGCCGTATCGTCAGTTGGCGCAAACATCGGGAGGGCGCTTCGCCGAAGTGAGTGACGGCGATTCGGATTGGAGTGCATTGCACGATAGGGGGATTGCTGACGTGCCGGGGGATCAGGTTTCACCCGAGGCGTCCGCTGCCTGGAACGAACGCTATCCATGGTTCCTTGCGCCCGCGCTGGCACTGTTCATGGCGGTTTTGTTGCCGCGTCGAGTGGTCGCCATCGTGGTGCTGGCTGTGTGGGCTGGCGCAATGTCGCCTGCTTCAGGTTGGGCCGACGAGGCCTCGGCCTGGCAGGCTTGGCAACAAAAACAATATGGCAGCGCACAAACGCTTTACACGCAAGTGGGCGGTTACTCAGGCCAGATGGGTGCAGGCGCGTCGGCCTGGCGGCTGGCCGATTATTCCGTTGCAGCCCAACACTTTGGCGCGGCCCTGTTGCTGGCGGCAAACGACAGCCAGCGCGCTAACGCGCTCTACAACCTCGGCAACGCGCAGTATGTGCGGCGGCAATACGCCATTGCCGTCGAGGCCTATGAAGCCGTATTACGGCTGCGGCCCAAAGATGTAAAAGCGCAACTCAATCTGGGCTGGGCCAAGCAGCGTTTGAGCCGTCAGCAGGCCGAAAAGCCAATGCAAAGCGATTTGCGCGGACGGCGGGGCATGCTGGCCGAAGGCCAGATTGCGCTTGACGGTGAACCGGGCTGGCGCAGGGAAGACACGCAGTCCGATCCAATCGGCGTTCAGGTGGATAGGCAATCGCAGCGCGCAGCGGGGGCACGGTTGGAAGCAGCCGTTGGCACCCGGCAAGCCGTCACGGTCAATTCGCGTCTGGTTGGTTCGGGCCTGAAAAAGCTGGACCGGCTGGAAGATCGCCCGGATGCCATGCTGAAAAACCTGCTGAAGCAGGATGCGCGTCAAGACGGTGTGGAGCGTTCGCCATGGTAAGGGCCCGTAAATGAATAACCTGAACATTCTGGTTGCACTGGCAGGCGCGCTGCGGCGTTGCCGTCCGCTTGCATGGAATAGCCATGCTGCGCGACCGGCGCCTTGCATCGCATCCCGCCAGTACACCCATAATTGTCCATGTTATTCATTCACGAGCCCTAAGCTCCTGTTCCTGGCGTTGTTCTCCTGTGGCGTGGTCCAGGCTGCTGCGCTTACGGCACGGCTAGACAAGTCCGCCATTGCACTGGGCGAGCCGGTGCGACTGACAATCGAGGCGCGCAATCTGAGCCTGGATGCACTGGATATCACGCCGATCACGTCATCTTTCGACGTCGCCGCGCGTACCCTCAACCGAGGTGCGGACCTGGAAACCTTGGAGCTGACTTTGTATCCGCGTGGAGTGGGCGCGCGCTTCGTGCCACCGCTGCAGGTGCAGACCCAGCGAACCACCGCTCTGGCACTGCAGGTGGCCAATGGGAGCGACACCGTACCGCGCGTAACGGCACACTGGACGCTGACCCCCGCGTTACCCCTGGTCAATCAACCAACGCGCCTCACGCTGTCGATTTGCGACGATGGCAGCCTGCAGTGGCAACGCCCCGTCTTGCCCACGTCAACGGGGCGCTTGGTGCGCGCGCTGGGTGAAGCAGAAAGCGAAGGGATGCGCGGCGAGGAAGCGTGTACCTTGCACCAGTTCCATTGGTCGCTGATTGCCACACAAAGCGGACCCGCATCGTTGGGTGTATCCATGATCAACGCCGGCCGCTTGGGTCAGCGCTTGCGTTTTCCGGGGCCGGTTGTGGACTTTCAGGCTCGCGCACTTCCTGCGTGGTTGCCGGGGACCGCGCCCCCAGTGGCCCCACAGGTACGGATGGAATCGTTGCCGGCGCGCTGGCCCCTGAATCGTCCATTGACTTGGCTCTTTCAGGTGACCGGCGGCTATAGCGCAGAAAGTCTGAAAACAGTGCTTGAGCTACAGCTACGCGAGTCGCCCGAACTCGGACTGTATCCGCCCCTGGTTGAAGTCGCGGCGATGGACGACAGCGCATCACCGTTGTCTCGATATCAGGTCACCTTGTATTTTCAGCCTCGCAAGCGCGGGGAGTTGACGCTGCCTGTTGTGCTCTTACCGTGGTATGACGCAACACGCGGCCAACTGGCGAATACGGTATTGAAGACGCGGTCGCTGATCGTATTCGACCCATTCTGGAAGCAGGCGGGTTGGGTGGCGGGCGGAGTTTTCAGTGCGCTTCTGCTCGGCGGACTCATCTGGCAGGCGCGCAACATGTTGCGTTGGCGCTTGGCTCGACGGCGCAGTTTGCAGCGTATTCGTCAAGCTGACTCGGTAGAGTGCCTGGCGCATGCGGTG
>JBKJIS010000103.1:0-10155 GCA_046598305.1 Thiobacillus sp. | reverse complement strand
CGCGGGTGTTCAGCGGATAGGGCTTGCCCTGAAAATAGTTGTCGGAGGGAATCCAGGCGATCTTAGGCTCCCAAGGCAGCTGGATCGCGCGATCGAGGTCCGGCATCGAGGTCAGTTCGTCATCATTGGGCGCCTGACCGAGGCCATCCAGCGCGTAACCGGTATAGCGCTCGGAACCCCTGGCCATGTGGCCGAGGTGAGCGATCGGCACCACTTTGGCCTTGGGCACGCCATGAATGTCGACATAGGCGCCGATGCAGTATTTCACACCCTTGTCCGTCAGCTCTTTTTGCAATTGGACGAGCTCTTCGTTTGAATACATGGTGATTCCTGGTTGCGTTGAAATGCGGGGCCGTCAGGCGTCCCCGAAATACGAATGGGGAAGCGGGGGGTTTTCGCTACACCCGGTTGAAACTCGTTCAGCAAGGTCTTCAACCAGCCAATCAAACCACTGCGTGCCCTTCTCCACCGTGGCGAGGCTGGGCGTGCCGGTCACGCCATTCAGACTGGTGCGGTTGACCGGATGGGCGAAGACGCAGCCGCAGGTGCGATCCGGATCGTCAGCCTCAGCCAGCTTGTCCGGACGCACACCTTCAGGGGCGATAGCCAGCATGATCGAGGCCTCGGCGTCGTTGGCGTGCCAGTCGGCAGCGTCGGCGAAATGGAACTGGCGCACCCGCTCGCTGAGGGTTGCGGTATTGATCACCGCGACCATCAGGTCGTCGTGCTCGGCGCGCAACATCTCCAGCGCGCAGCGCATTGGCGCGGCGTTGGTGACGTGTGCGTTGACGATGAACAGGCGGCGGATGCCACTGTGATAAGCCCAGTCGCCGATTTCTTTGACCATCTGAATCAGCGTCACCGGCTGCAAGGCGAGCGTGCCGGGCCAGCGCCGGCTGTGGCCAAGCGAACAGCCGTACGGCAGCGTCGGCAGCATCGGCACGCCGGTCTGCGCGGCAACGGCAGCGCACAGCTGCTCGGCGATCACGAAATCGACGCCGCAACCAAGATGCGGCCCGTGCTGCTCGGTGGCACCCACCGGCAGGATGGCGGCCTGGCCGCAGCGGGCCAGCACGTCGGGAATTTCGGACCAGGTGAGATCAGACCAGCGCATGAGGATTTACTCGACGTTGTCGTTCACGTTGGTGAAGCGGATCAGTTGCGGCTTCACCGCCTTCTCGTCTTCCGACTCAGGCGACTGCGCGGGATGAATGAGTTCTTCCAGGCGCGCCTTGGTGGCCAGAAACTCCGGGGTGTTGAACTGGCCCGGCGAGCGCGGACGCGGCACTGGCACCTCGATCACTTCCTGCACTTCGCCGGGATGAGCCTTGAGTACGAGGATGCGGTCGGCCAGGTAGATCGCCTCATCGAGGTCGTGGGTGATGAAGAGCACCGTGATATCGATGTTTTTCCAGATGTCGATCAGATGCGACTGCATCTTCGAGCGAGTCTGGGCATCGAGCGCGCCAAAAGGCTCATCCATCAGCAGGATGCGCGGCTGGTTGACCAGTGCCCGGGCGATCGCCACGCGCTGACGCATGCCGCCAGAAAGCTGATGCGGATAGGCGTCGGCAAATTTTTCCAGGCCGACCAGTTCCAGCCAGGTCCGGGCATCCCGCTCGGCTTCGTCCTTGCCGTGGCCATTCATTTGCGGCCCGAACATCACGTTTTTCTTTACGGTCAGCCAGGGAAACAGCGAATAGCCCTGGAACACCATGCCGCGGTCCTGGCCGGGCCCGGATACCGGCTTGCCGTCCAGCAGCACGTCACCGGAGGTGTGGTTTTCCAGGCCCGACAGGATGCGGATCAGGGTCGATTTACCGCAGCCGGAAGGACCGATCACGCAAACGAACTCGCGACGGCGAACGCTGAAGTTGATGCCGCGCAAAGCTTCGACTTCACCCTGCTGCGAGCGAAAACGCTTGCCGAGGTTGCGCACTTCGAGAATGGTTTCACGCTGGTTGATTTTGTCGAATCGCGCTTTCACGTCGTCCGACTGAGCCAGGTAGCTGGGTAAGGTAGTCTGGTTCATGGCGTGCCCTCTCAGCGGCGATCCTGGGAACGATCCCAGGGGAACAGGCGACGGCTGAAGCGCGCCAAGATCAGATCCGTGCCGAAGCCGATGATGCCGATGATCATGATCGCGGCGTAGACGTTGTCGAAATGCTGATAACGCGCCTGCTGGGTAATGTAGAAAGTGATGCCGGAACTGGTGCCGATTAGCTCGGCCACGATCAGGTAAGTCCAGGCCCAGCCCAGCAGGATGCGCTGGTCACGATAGAGGTCGGGCAGGATGCCGGGCACCACTACCTTGGTCAGCAGTTTGAGTCCGCGCGTGCCCAGGGTTCGAGCCGCTTCGATGATGGTGGCTTCCAGTTTGCGGGTGGTGTTGGCAACGATCAGCACCTGTTGGAACAGGGTGCCGATGACGATGATCGCGATCTTGGGGCCGTCGTAGATACCCAGGATAGCCACTGCCAGGGCACCAAACGCCGGCGCTGGCAGGTAGCGAAAGTATTCGATGAAAGGTTCGGTCAAGCGGGCGAAGGTGGAATAGGTTCCCGCCAGAATGCCCAGCGGCACACCGATGATCGAGGAGATCAAAAAACCCCAGAAAATGATCTTGATGCTATGCCACAGGCTTTCGTGCAACCAGGGTGCATCTTTCTGCACGGGTTGCTTGGTGAAGCCGGTGTAAAAGGCCTGCGCGACTTCGTGCGGCGCAGGCAAATAAATAGGGTTGGCTGGCTTGCCGGCCGGGAGCGCCAGGTTCTGCTCCCGTGCGTAGGTGGCTTCATCGTCGAACTGCGACTGGTCCACCAGCATGCCAACCTGGAAGTAGTCGACGCCACCGGGTACGGTGACCTCGACCTTGGGGTGCCAGATGAACGGCACATAACTGACCATGCACCAAACCAGCAGAGGCAGCAGAAACGAACCGATTGCCAGCAGCGTGCGCTTGCGCATCTCGCTATCGGCGCCGGTCAGGTTAGCAATCAGGCTCATGATCGCTCCGTGCTCAACTCGGCTTACTTGGCGTTGGTGAAAGACGCATCCAGATAGCTATCCATATCCTGCTTCGTCTTGTAAACACCATTGGCCACGTTAAACTCGTCCGCGATCTTGGTAGAGCCATACAGGGTCTTGAAGCCATCGCCCTTGACGTAGATCTTCTTCGCCTCATCCAGGCTCAAGAGCTTGGTGCCCTTGAGCAAGGGCAAGTAGGTTTCGGGTGACACGCCAACGCGAGCGGCCATGATCTTCACGGCATCAGGCTGCGTTTTGGGATCGTTGATGTACTTCACCACGCGGTCCCATACCTTGACGACCTTGATCCAATCGGCACGGCGCTGCTTGGCGCTGGCGGGGTTCACAGCGAGCACGTCATAAATCAGGCCCGGCTCGTCGGCAGACGTGTAGATGGGCCGGGCACCAGGCACAGATTTCATGGTTTGGCCGGCGACAGGCTGCCAGGCGCCGACCGCGGCGACGTCACCCGAAGCCAGCATCTGCGGCATTTCGTTGGTCTTGGCATTCACCAGCGTGACATCGGATTCCTTCATGCCCGCTTTTTTCAGGCCATTGAGCAACAGCAGGTGCTCAACGAAGCCCATTTCCACCGCAACCTTCTTGCCCTTGAGTGCCTTGATGGAGCGTACACCTGGCTTGCCAATGATCATGTCGTTGCCATTGGAGTAGTCGGTCAGCATCACCATCACGCTCTTGGCGCCAGCCGCGCCGGTCACCAGCGCATCGCCGTTGGTCATGGTGACCGCGTCAATTTTTCCGGCCGCAAAGGCATCCATGGAAGCCGAGTAGTCAAACCACTCGAAGGTGACAGGCACGCCCGCCTCCTTGAACCAGCCCTTGTCGATGGCGACCTGCCAGGCAACCCAGCCCGGCCAATCGCTGTAGCCGACCTTGAGCGGTTGGGCGGCCTGAACCGAAAAGGACATGGCAGCGGCAGCAGGAATCAGCAACCGTATAAACAATGTCTTGAGAGTGCTTCCGATGTGCTTCACATTCATGGTGGGCTCCTGGGTGAAAGAGGTATTACCAAAACGAATATTCGTAATATTCATAAGCTGGTTAGCAATCACCGTGCCACGATCATATTATTGTTATATGTTGATGATAGATAACAACAAACCCATACAAAACCCTTTTGCAGCGCATTTGAAACCAGCCTTATTTTGGTGCGAATGCCCTGCATAAATGCACCGTTTTGCTCACAATCGAATGGCAGGCAGCACGTGAAATGGGTAAATGGAAAGCAGTAAAAGCCACTTTCGTTGTCGTTCATTCAGCCAAAAAAAGGGCGCTCTGCAGAGCGCCCCAACTTCCTTCGGAGAAAGGATGGTTTAGAGGTTGTAGGCCCGCTCGCCGTGGCTTGCGGTATCCAGACCTTCACGTTCCTGTTCTTCGGAAACGCGCAGACCGATGGTCATGTCGATCAGTTTGAACAGCACGAAGCTGACCACACCCGACCAGACGATGGTGATGAGCACACCCGTAGCTTGAGTCATGACCTGGCCACCCATGGTGTAACCGTCCACACCCACACCACCCAGCGCCGGCGAAACAAAGATGCCGGTGCCGATGGCACCCACGATGCCGCCAATGCCATGAATGCCGAAGACGTCGAGCGAGTCGTCGTAGCCGAGCATCTTCTTCAGGCCGGTAACGCCCCACAGACAGACCACGCCGGCAATTGCGCCGAGGACGATCGCACCCATCGGGCCGACCAGGCCGGCTGCCGGGGTGACCGCCACCAGACCCGCCACCACGCCGGACGCGAGACCCAGCATGGAGGGCTTGCCGCGCAGCATCCACTCAGCCAGCATCCAGGCCATGCCCGCAGCAGCGGTTGCCAGAATGGTGTTGATGAAGGCGAGTGCCGCACCGCCGGTGGCTTCGAGGTTGGAACCGGCGTTGAAGCCGAACCAGCCCACCCACAGCAACGAAGCGCCGATCATGGTCATCGGCAGGCTGTGCGGCGGCATGGCGTCGCGGCCGTAGCCAATCCGCTTGCCCAGCACAATGGCGCCGACCAGCGCGGCGATACCCGCGTTGATGTGCACCACGGTGCCGCCAGCAAAGTCGAGCGCGCCGTGTTCGAACAGATAACCGCCGGTTGCCCACACCATGTGCGTGATCGGCAGGTAGGAGAAGGTGAACCACAACGCGCCGAACACCATCAGCGCGGAGAACTTCACCCGCTCGGCCAGGCCACCAACAATCAGCGCCACGGTGATGGCGGCGAAGGTCAGTTGGAACGCCACGAACACCAGTTCCGGAATCACCACGCCGTCGGTAAAGGTCGCCGCCGTGCTGTCAGGCGTAATGCCGGCCAGGAACAGCTTGGACAGATCGCCGATCATCCAGTTGAGACTGCCGCCATCGCCGAATGCCAGCGAGTAGCCATAGACCGCCCACAGGATCGAGATCATGCAGAAGACGGCCATGACCTGGGTCAGCACCGACAGCATGTTCTTGGCGCGCACCAGGCCACCGTAGAACAGCGCCACGCCAGGGATGATCATCAGGATCACCAGCAGCGTGGACAGCAGCATCCAGGCGGTGTCGCCTTTGTCGGGGACGGGCGTAGCCGTTTCTGCTGCGGCAACCGGGGCAATTTCAACCGCAACCGGAGCAGCTTCGCCCACGGCCATGGTTTCGACTACTGCGGGTGTTTCTACCGGGGCAGCCGCATCCTGCGCAAATATCATGCCGGGTGCCAGCAGTACGCACATCAAGCCCAGAGAAGTAAGTAGCTTTTTCATCGTCATACTCCTTAAAGGGCTTCGGGGCCGGATTCGCCCGTGCGGATACGCACGACCTGTTCCAGGCTGGTGACAAAAATCTTGCCATCGCCAATCTTGCCGGTGTTGGCCGCTTTTTCGATCGACTCGATCACGCGCTCCAGCAGCTCCGCCTTGATGGCTACTTCAATCTTCACTTTGGGTAAAAAATCGACTACGTATTCCGCGCCGCGATACAACTCGGTGTGACCTTTTTGCCGCCCAAATCCCTTTACTTCCGTGACCGTCAAGCCGGTGACGCCAATGGCGGATAACGCCTCGCGCACTTCGTCCAGCTTGAACGGCTTGATGATTGCCGTTACGAATTTCATGTTATCTCCCAAATAAGTCAGGGGGGAATGGAGCGACTGTTTGCACCACTCCGGCTAGTCAATTAATCAAAAAGCCTTGGATATCCACACGGTGGTCGTATCTTTACCTAGAAACTCACCATTGGCGTCAGTCCAAACAGACCTGTCGGCATTGGTGTCGGTGTACATCACGCCAACGGTCACGCCAGACACGACATTGCTCAGCTTGCCCATGTCATAGGCCAGACTGACCTTCCAATCGTCGTAATCCTGGGCGCCGTTGTTCTTGAACTTGAATGTTCCCCAATGCGCACCAGCGGTCAGGCCGGTTTCGCCGATGGGCACGTTCGCAGCAATATCCAGATAGCCGGAGCCATCGGCATTAGTGAAGCCAAACACTTCATTGCTGACATAGTAGGAATATTTGGCAGTGAACCACTTCCAACCCAAAGCGGCATAAATCTCGGTAGTATCAGCATCAACCGCCCCGGCTTTCTTTCCCGGGTACAGGTACTGGATCGCGCCCAGGTCATAAGTGAGACCGGTCTTGCCGATGCCGCCACGGAAGCCGCCGTACACGTCGATCTCCACGTTGCCGGAGGCGTAACCCTGATAGTCTTCAATCCAGCCTACGTTGGAACCCCAGGTGCCCAAGTAGAAACCGCTGCTGTGCGTATAGTCAAGACCACCCTGCACGGCGGGGTCACCGCCGGTTTGGGAGATGCCACGGAAAACATAGTTGCTGGTCATCCCAATGTTGGCACTGAGTTTGTGCGGGCTTTCCTCGGCAGCCATTGCAAAAGTGGGTACACCCACAAAACCAACCACAACCAACGCGTGTACAAGTTTCTTCATGAATATTCTCCGAATGTGAAGACTCGCAAAATTGCAATTTCAATTTAGCATGAGGCGTGCCAGTTATTTTTTGTATAAAAAACATATAGATGAGATCGATACCCCGCTATCCAGCACACTGTGCGCACTTTAGTAGTGCACAACAAAATAGCAATGCACCTTATTCGGGCTGCCCGTGAGCGCAATGGGCTTGCTACACTCTTGCGTTACTGGAGGCCACATGAATACGAATCCGAAATTCCCCAATCCTGCATTTCTCAACGATGCGATGGGCAAGCTGGGCGAATTGTTGAAGCAATCCCCGGCAAAAGAATTCGAGCAAAATCTCAAGGCTGGCGTCACGTCCATGCTGGGCAAACTGGACATGGTGAGCCGCGAGGAATTCGACGTGCAGACCGAAGTGCTGGCGCGTACCCGCGCGAAGCTCGAGCTTCTGGAAGCGCGTCTGGCCGAACTGGAAAAGCAGCGCGCCCTATAAATGGCCGTCGCCGTCGTCAAAAGCCGGGCGTTGAACGGCATGGACGCGCCCGAGGTGGTGGTCGAGGCGCATCTGGCCAACGGGTTACCGGCATTCACCTTGGTCGGCCTGCCCGAGACCGAGGTTAAGGAAGCGCGCGACCGCGTGCGCGCGGCGATCCAGAACGCACGGTTTGAATTCCCGGCGCGGCGCATCACGGTCAACCTCGCCCCGGCCGATCTGCCCAAGGAATCCGGCCGCTTCGACCTGCCGATCGCGCTGGCGATTCTTGCCGCCTCCGGGCAGATTCCCGCCGACAAATTCAAGCAGGCTGAATTCGCCGGCGAACTGGCGCTGACCGGCGAACTGCGCCCGGTGCGCGGCGCGCTGGCGATGGCGTTGGCCACCCGAACGGCGGGCCGGCAACTGATACTGCCCGCAGCCTCGGCCGGTGAAGCCGCGTTGGCCAGCGGAGTCGATACGCTTGGGGCGACCAGCCTGCTGGAAGTCTGCGCGTGGCTGGCCGGGAAAGGCTCGCTTCTCGAACCCGTTTCGGACACCGCCTGTGCCGCGCCGGACTACCCCGATTTTGCCGACGTCAAAGGCCAGGCCGCCACCAAGCGCGCGCTCGAAGTGGCTGCGGCGGGCGGCCATTCGGTGCTGATGGCGGGGCCACCCGGCACCGGCAAGTCGATGCTCGCCGCGCGCTTTCCCGGCATCCTGCCGGCGATGAACGAGACCGAGGCGCTGGAAGCCGCTGCGGTGCAATCGCTCAACGGCGGCTTTCGCCACGAGCACTGGAAGCGCCGGCCGTTCCGCGCGCCGCATCACACCGCTTCTGCGGTGGCATTGGTCGGCGGCGGCAGCAATCCGCGGCCGGGCGAAATCTCGCTGTCACATCACGGCGTGCTGTTTCTCGACGAGCTGCCGGAGTTTTCGCGTCAGGTGCTGGAAGTGCTGCGCGAACCGCTGGAAACCGGCCGCATCACGATTTCGCGCGCGGCACGGCAGGCCGATTTTCCCGCGCGGTTTCAACTGGTGGCGGCGATGAACCCCTGCCCCTGCGGCTACCTCGGCCACCCCACTCAGGCGTGTCGCGATACGCCCGACCAGATTGCGCGCTATCGCGGGCGCATTTCCGGGCCGCTGCTCGATCGCATCGACATTCAGATCAGCGTGCCAACGCTGACGCAAGATGAGTTGATGCAGGTAAGTACGGGCGAGCCCAGTTCGGCCATCCGCGCCCGCGTGCAGTTAGCCCGCGACCGCCAGATGGCGCGCCAGGGAAAACCCAACGCGGCCCTCGGGACCCAGGAAATCGACCAACTGTGCCAGCTGGATGCGGCCGGAGAAACCCTGCTCAAAAAAGCAATCGCGCGGCTCAACCTGTCGGCACGCGCCTATCACCGCGTGCTTAAACTGGCGCGCAGCGTGGCCGATCTGGCAGGATGTGAGGCGATCAGTTCCGCGCACCTCGCCGAGGCGATCCAATACCGGAGGCAAGCCGCATGAGCGACCCGCACGCATCCTGGCGGGAAGAAAAACGCTCGGCCTGGCTTTATCGCGTGGTCGCCCAATGCGAGCACGGCACGACCCGCGAATCGCTGTTCAACGAACTGGCACAGTCAGCCGATGACCAGGCTGAAATCTGGCTGAACACGATCGTCCAATCCGGTGGCTCGCCCCCCAAGGCTTACCGGCCCGATCTGCGCACCCGTATTGTGGCGCTGCTCACCCGTGCGTTCACGCCGCGCGCCATGCGCGGTGTACTGGCGGCGATGAAGGTGCGCGGCATGGTGCTCTACACGCAAAGCCCACCCCACCCGATGCCGACCCGGGTCGACGATATCGGCAAGCGCCATCAAAATGGGACTTCAGGCAATGCCCTGCGCGCCGCCGTGTTCGGCGTCAACGACGGCCTGGTGTCGAATGCCGCGCTGATTTATGGCGTGGCGGGGGCTGCGCAAGAACCGTCGATCATCGTCTTGACCGGGGTGGCGGGGCTTTTGGCAGGCGCGTTTTCGATGGCGTCGGGCGAATACGTGTCGGTGCGCGCGCAACGCGAAATGTTCGAATATCAGATCGGTCTGGAACGCGACGAACTGGAAAAATATCCGCAAGAAGAAGCCGCTGAACTGGCACTGATTTATGCTGCCAAGGGCATGCCCATGGACGAGGCACGGCGGCTGGCCACCCGCCTGATGGAGGATCCGGAACGTGCACTGGATACGCTGACGCGCGAAGAACTCGGCCTTAACCCCGACGAACTGGGCTCGCCCTGGGTGGCAGCAATCTCGTCGTTTGTCGCTTTCACGTCCGGTGCGTCGCTCCCGCTGCTGCCTTTTCTGATTGGATACAGCCATGCATTAGCCACCTCCATCGCGCTCACCGCATTGGGGCTGTTCGCCGTTGGTGCCAGCATGAGCCTGTTCACCGGCCGCCACGCCTTATTGAGTGGCCTACGCATGCTCGGCATCGGCGGCGCGGCGGGGCTTGCGACTTATTTCATCGGCGCCTGGCTGGGCGTCACGTTGGCCTGACCGGGCTGGCGCTCAAGAAATCGAAAGAACACAGGCATCAGGTCTGTTCCCACGGCAGGTCATCAAAGCGCCAGCCATTCTTGGTGCAGCGGTGACGTGACGCGTCCATGTCGCCCTCAAACCCGTGGGTGATGTTGTACACCTCGGGAAAACCATATTTTTCCAGGTAACGGCCGGCTTCCATTGAACGC
>JBKJIS010000256.1:0-10040 GCA_046598305.1 Thiobacillus sp. | reverse complement strand
CTTTGCACCCGGCACCGACAGCATGGTGGTGGCGAGCGGATAAGTGACCTGGTTTTCGACGATCTGCGGCGCCTGCCCCGGATAAGCCGTGCGGATGATGACCTGCACGTCGGACAGGTCGGGCAGCGCATCGATCGGCGTGGTCTTCACCGCCCAGATGCCCCAGGCCACGGTGAACAGCGTCGCCAGCAAAACCAGAAAGCGGTTGGCGACCGACCAATGAATCAGGCGCGCGATCATTTTGCGCCCCCGGTCTTGTCGAGTTTTTCAACCACCAGGCCGTCGTCGGTTTCGCGCGCACCGACGCGCACCCGCTCGCCCGCCTTCAAGCCTTTCGCGAGTTTGGGGTTGGCCAAGGGAAACTCCATGGTCATGCCGGGCATCGACAGCGTTTTGAAGGGGCCGTGCGCAAGCGTCACGTAGGCATCGGAAATTTCCTTGATCACGGCATCGGCCTCGTGCAGCGCAACGGGCGCGGGCATTGCCTTGGCCGCGCCGGACGCACGCGCGGTAATGCCCTGCAGGCTGGCTTCGGAATCAATCAGGAACTGGCCGCTGGCGACGATTTTCTGGCCTGCGTCGAGTCCGGACAGAATGACGATGTCGTTACCGGTCTCGGGGCCGAGTACGACCTCGACCGGACGATAACGTCCTTCCGCTTCGGCCACGATAACAAGTGCGCGGCGCCCGGTGCGGATCACCGCTTCGGTCGGCACGCGCAGCGCCGATTCGCCGCCCCGGCTCTTGAGACTGACCTGCGCCGTCAACCCCGGCCGCAGGCGCCCGTCCTTGTTGGGCAGTTCAACCCGAACCCTGAGCGCACGGGCAGCATCGTTCAGCGTCGGCAACAGGGCGGTGACGCGACCCTGCACCGGTTTGCCCGGAAACGCGGCAAATTCTGCCTCGGCGGATTGCCCCACCTGCACCGAGCCAACCTGGGATTCTGGCACGGCCACATCGAGCCAGACTGTGTCGATGCCGTTGATGCGCGCCAGGGTTTGGCCGGCCATCAGCGTCATTCCGGGGCGCACGTCGAGTGCCTGGATCACACCGCCTCGGGGCGTGGTGATCGAGATCCGGTTTCTGACCTTGCCCGTTTTGGCGACCTCACGAATCAGGCTTTCGGGCATGCCGCCCAGGCGCATCCTCGCGCGTGCCGCTTCTTCCAGCGAGGGGTCACCCAGCGCCTTGAGTGCCAGATACTCCTCCTGCAACGCAGCCCATTCCGGCACCAGCAGTTCGGCGATAAACGCGCCGGCACCCACCACATCGTTGGGTGCCAGCCTGGCCACGCGTTCCACAAAACCGCCGGTGCGCGCCTGCACGATAGCAATGTCGCGCTCGTTGAAATTGACCATGCCGGTCGCCATCACACCTGAGTCCAGCGGTGCGCGCGTAACGGTGGCCAGGCGCACGCCCAGATTCTGCGACACCGCCGGGTCGATCTTCACGGTCGCGGCATCGCCGCCTTCGTCGGCGTATTTGGGCACCAGCGCCATGTCCATGAAGGGCGACTTGCCGGGCTTGTCGAATTTTTGCTGGGGCATCATCGGGTCGTACCAATACAGCACAGCGCGGCCCCCTGTTGCCGCGTCGGCCGGCATCTCCGTCCCGCCGCCCGGCACGACATTTCTTTCCCACCACAAACCTGCCGCCACCCCGACGGCGAGCAGCGCCGCCACAACAAAAAGGCCCAGCACGATTCTTTTAATTTTTTGGCGGTTCATTATTTTTCTCCAGTCAAAACGGGTTCGATATACGCATAATGAAGCCGCGCAGCCATCTGGCGGAGGTCGCCTTCGAGTGCGATGGCCATGAGTTCGGCGTCAATGCGTTCGCGCCGCGCCATCACCAGATCGACGAGTTCGCCCTTGCCGCCGCGCCATCCGGCCAGCGCCAAATCCACCTTTTCGCCCGCCAACGGCAGCAGCACCCCGCGCTGACGTTTGACGGCGTTGACAAGGCGCTGGTATTCGGCGAAATCGGCTTCCAGCATCGCCGCATGTTCGCGCAACACCGCTTCGCGTTCCGCATCGAGACCCACGCGCTCGGCGAGCTTGGCCGCGATCTTCGGGTCCTGGCGAGTGGCGGCAAACACCGGCAAGTCAAAGCTCACCTGCACCATGGCCATGTCGCCGAACTGCGAACCCCGTTTCAGGTAAGCCAGCTCCAGCGCCCAGTCCGGCTTCTTTTCGGCCCGGGCTTCGGCCGCTTCCGCGTCCAGCACGCGTCCCTTCGGGTCGAATATCGCCAGTTCCGGATGCCCGTGCAGCGCGTGTTCAAGCGCTGCACGGGTGATCGGCCAATCCGGCGCCGTCCCTTTGAGGGGCGCCGCCGCACCCGGGCCCACCCAGCGTTTGAGCGCTGCAAGGGCTTGTTGTCGGCGTGCGGTGAGTTCATCGCGGCGCGCCTCGATCAGCGCGGCTTCCTGGCGCGCCGCCACCGCTTCCAGCGCACTGCCCTTGCCGCCGGCAATACGGGCGCGCACTGCGGCGTCAAACAGGCGATTCTCACCGTCCAGCGCATCGATGCGGGCAAGCTGACGTTCGACGGCATCGCGCGCAATCCAGGCAAGCGCGGTTTCCCGCAGCACGGTAAGCCGGGTGATGCGGATTTGCGCCTGGGTCAGCGCCACCCGGCCGCGCGCAGCATCGACACGCGCGCCGCGTTTGGCCGCATTGGGAAATTCCTGCATCACGCCGATGCGCTGCATCGTCATGAAATCGCGGGTCAGGCTGAAGCGGTCAGGGCCGCTAAGCGGCAGGTTGTCGATCCCCAGCGCCAGCTTGGGGTCGGGCAACGCCCCCGCCGGAATCGCGGCCTGACGGGCGGCATCGATCTGCGCGGCTTCCGCCCGCAACGCAGGCGTTTCGCTCACGGCAAGGGCCAAGGCCGCATCGAAAGAAAGTGCTTCGGCGAACGCCGTACCGGCAAGCCCTGTCAGCGCAACAAGCGCCGCTGTGCAACATAAAGGGCAGCGACTCAAACGCTTGGCCCATTTGGGAATAGCCATGTTCCAACTCCTTACGTGGGTGCGACGATCGAGCCAATAAGCCAGGGCTCGACGGCGCCAGAACTCCGCGCTGCGGCCCGATCGAACAGACGCAACGCAGCACTCGACACGAGAATCAGAGTTGGGCGGGCGGCCGCCAGGTCGCGGCAGGGTCAAAGGTGATGGGGATGTCCGCGAGACGCGGGAAACGGACGGAGGACGTTATGCGCTGGGGCACACCCTCCCATTCCGGGAACAACAGGAATTGAGCCACGGATTGGCAGGGCTGACCGGATTTGCAGGGCTTTCCAGTTTTTGCGGCGGTTTCGGCATCATTGCAGCAATCGTCCATGACGCCTGCATCCGCCGCCTCCATCATGGCCATCTGCTCCATCGGGCAGGGCAGTTTGGGCGAGGCAAAATGCGCGTATCCCTGCAGGGGAATCGCAGTGGACAGCAGCAGGAAGAGGAAAACGCGAAGCCGACGCATGGCTGGACTGTAGCGTGTGCCTCCTTGTCATGCAAGTCATGCCCCTCGAATCGCGCATTCCACCTGCGCAAAAAAACAGGGGCACGCGGCCCCTGTTCAATGCGTCGATCAAACGGCTCAGCGCTTGACCGGCTTGGCGGCGATTTCTTCCAGCCGGCGCGCCTTGATGACCTGACCCTTGAGGCCGGCGGCCTTGGCATCGCCGCCATAGGCGACGACCATGAGTTGGCTGTAATACATCACCGGAATATCGAACTTGGTGCCGTAGCGCTTGTTGACCTGTCCCTGATAAATCTCGACGTTGGCCTGGCACAACGGGCATGGCGTCACGATCATTTCGGCGCCGTGGTCATAGGCCGATTCGACAATGTCCTTGATCTGCGCCTGGGCCTTTTCCGGCTCCGAGAATGCCAGTGCACCGCCGCAGCAGGTCACTTTCTGCTCGTAATCCGGAATCGGTTCTGCGCCAACCATTTCGACCATCTTGTCGAGGTACTGGGGATTCTCGAACGACTCGCCATCGACCCCGAACGGGCGGTTGGTCTGGCAGCCGACATAACCCGCAATCTTGACGCCTTCCAGGGGACGCACGACATGCTTTTTCATTTCGTCAAAGCCAATATCCTCGATCAGGACTTCGACCATGTGCCGGATGTTGGGCATCTCGTTGATTTCCAAACCCGCTTCCTTCAACGCTTCGCGGGTGTCCGCCATCAACGTCTCGGAATGCGTCAGGCGCTCACGGGTTTCGCGCGCGCCCAGCCAGCACGCGGCACAGGTAGCAACGATTTCCTTGCCCGGCATGTGCTGTTCGGACAGCGCGAAGTTGCGCGCATTCAACACATGGCGCGGCAGTTCGCCGGCTTCGGCATAACCGATCGATGCACCGCAGCAGTTCCAGTCGGGAATTTCGGTGAGCTTCACGTCCAGCGTCTTGCACATCGCCTCAACCGAGGTCAGGTAGTTGGAAGCGGATGCGCCTTTCTGCGAGGAACAGCCGGGGTAAAACGCGTATTCTTTGGTAGCCATTTTATCTTTCTCCTCAGCCTGCCATCTTGGCGGCTTTACGCACGCGTTCGATTTCGTAGGCTTTTGCCAACATGGCATGGATGCCTTTTTGATCTTTGCACTTGTGGCCGCCAAACAGCTCCATCACATTCAGACGCCCGGCCTTGACCAGCCCCAGCGCGACCGATTGCATCGCCATGCCATTCTTGACGCCCTGCACGAAACCGTCCTTGAAATACAGGCCCAGCGACAGCTTGAGCTCGTTGACGCGCCCGGTGTGGGTGGCGTTTTTCCAGAACAGGCCGCTGAAAAACCGCGTGGCCTGCATCTTCGGCGCCTTGCCGATGCGGTGCGCGTATTCGGCGATGCCGTGCATGATGTGGGTGATCGGAATCTTGCGCGGGCAGCGCACGATGCAGTTGTAGCAAGACGTGCAGTTCCACATCGAACTGGAGGTCAGCACCTCTTCGCGCTTGCCTGCACGGATCATCATGAAGAGTTCCTGCGGCGGATGTTCCCACGCGCTCTGGAAGTTGGTCGGGCAGGAACCGGAGCAGACGCCGCATTGCATGCACATCTTGACCCAGTCGCCCATCTCGACCTGTTCTTCGATTTCCTTCAGGAAGTTGTTGCGGTATTTCTCCGCCACTGCAGTGTTAGCACTCATGGGGGTCTCCTGTTAGAAGCCTTTGAACGGGCTGGGGCCAACGGCAACCAGCTCGGCGGCATATTTGTTGATCATTTCCGGGAGGCGCTGGATGTCGGTGATGGCGACTTCGAGATCGCGAACGCGCTCGGATTCGAGGTTGAGCGTTTTCAGCGTATCCTCGATTTTGGACAGGCGCACGCGGCCCAGTTCCGATCCTTTGACAAAGTGGCACTGGTATTCGTCGCCTGATTTGCAGCCCATCATCATCACGCCGTCATAGCCGGCATTCAAGGCATCGGTGATCCAGATGGTATTGACCGAACCGAGACAACGCACCGGGATGGTTCGCACGTAAGCCGAATACTCGATGCGGTTCATGCCGGCCATGTCGAGTGCCGGATAAGCATCGTTCTCGCAGGCCAGAATCAGGATGCGCGGCTTTTCGGAGAACTCATCGGGAATGTCGACTGCCTTGATTTGCGCGCCAACCGTGTTGACCGAGTAGTTCTCGAACGAGATCACGCGCACCGGACAGGCGCCCATACAGGTGCCGCAACGGCGACAGCGCGATTCGTTAAACAGTGGAAAGCCCTTTGCATCTTCATCGATGGCGCCAAACGGACACTCAACTGTGCAGCGCTTGCACTGGGTACAGCCTTCCAGACGCACTTTTGGAAACGACAAATCGCCTGAGCGCGGATGCGCAGCCCGGCCGAGTTCAGCATTTTCAAGTGCCTGAATTGCTTTCAGTGCCGCACCGGTCGCGTCTTCACGTGCCTGCGGGATGTCCATCGGGCGGCGCACCGGGCCAGCTGTGTAGATGCCGGTACGACGCGTTTCATACGGGAAGCAGATGAAGTGTGAATCGGTGAATCCCTGCTTCAAATGCGGGACGTCCGGGCCCTGACGGTAGTTCAGGTTGAGGATGGAAATCGGTTTGATCTCAACCGCACCCGCCTCCGCCGCCACAACCGGGGCTTCGATGTTGACACCCGAGTTCGGTACCTGACCGGTTGCCAGCACGACCAGATCGGCATCCATGATCGAGGCATCAGCATCGCCCAGAATCAGATCGTTGAACTTCACCGTGCTGGTGTTGCCGGTAGGCACCACTTCGGCGACTTTGCCTTTGGTGAAGATGACGCCCTTTTCCTGCGCGCTGCGGTAGAAGTCTTCGCCGTTTCCGGGTGTACGCAGATCCGAATAAATGATGGTGGTATCCACATCCGGATTCGCATCCTTGAAGTACATCGCCTGCTTGATGCTGGTATTGCAGCAATGACCCGAGCAAAACGACAAATGCTTGCCGGTGGGATCGCGCTGACCGGCACACTGCACGAACACCACGGACTTGACTGGCTGACCGTCGCTGGGACGGCGGATCACACCGTCTTTGCTGGCAGCGTCAATCGCCAGCGCTTCCAGCCCCGCCTGATCGACCACGTTGGCCGATTTACCGCCACCGAGTTCAGGCAGCTTGTTCATGTCATACGGGGTAAAGCCCGTGGCCTGAACAATGGCGCCGATGTCTTCAGTATGCGTCGCACCCGATTCGGTGGCGATGCTCACCACAAACTTGCCGGGCGAGCCGTCGGTCTTGGCAATGGTGGCGTTGAGATACAGCTTGATGTTGCCATCGGCCAGAATTTGCGCAGCCAGATCGGCCACGCCGGTATCAGCCGGCGATTTGTACGGTTCATGCACGGGAACCCGCTTGTACAGCTTGCCTGCCCAGCCACCCAACACACCGGATTTTTCGACCAGCACCACCGAGTACCCGGTTTTCGAGGCTTCAATTGCCGTCGTCATGCCGGTGATCCCGCCCCCCACCACCAGCAAGGTCTTGCTGCCGCCGGTGTTGGGATTGCCTTCAGGCGCGGTCATCGCCTTCACTTCAGCGCAGCCCATGCGGATGTAGTCTTCCGCCATTTCCTGGGTGGTTTCGCGTGCTTCGTCGGTATCAGGACGAATCCAGATCACGCCTTCGCGCAGGTTGGCACGTGCCACTGCGTTTTCAGGGAAATGGAATGCTTCGGTTTTGGCGCGGCGCGAACAGGCGCCGATCATGACGTGCGTCACGCCTTCGTTGGCGATGTCGTTCTTGATCATCGCCACGCCGTCGGCGTTACACAGGAAATCATGCGTTTTGGCCATCGGCACCTTGCCGTCTTTCTGGGCGATCTTGACCAGTGCGTCTGCATCCAGGCGCTCGCCCAGACCGCAGCCTTTGCAGATATACGCTGCAACTTTGATGTCTGCCATTTATGCCTCCGCCTTTGCTACTTTGTTCACGACCTGGATGGCTCTCAATGCTGCCGCAGTTGCCGATTGCACGGCGCGGTTCACATCCAGCGCATTGGTTGCACAACCCGCACCAAACACGGCACCGTTGGCCGGATCGGCTTCGATGAAGCCGCTGGAATCCGAAGCAATGTGGCCTGGAATATTGATGCCTTTGACCGAGGGCTCCATGCCCACCGCCAGCACCACCAGGTCATGCGCCGTGGTGTAGCGCTTATAACCTTCGGTATCGACACCCCAGCACACCGGGTTGCCGCTCTCGTCTTCGGTGATTTTCGCCACCTTGGATTTAATGAACGTCACCGTAGGATCGGCCTGCACTTTTTGATAGAAATCTTCAAAGCGATCGATGGCGCGAATGTCGATGTAATAGATAGTCGACTTGCCGCCGTCTGGAAATTTCTCTCGCACATAATGCGTTTGCTTGAGCGACGCCATGCAGCAGATGCGTGAACAGTGGCGCAGATGGTTTTCGTCACGCGAACCGGCACACTGGATGAAGGCGACATTCTTCGCTTCGCGGCCATCGCTCGGACGCAAAATCTTGCCGCCCGTAGGGCCATGAATATCAGCCAGGCGCTCGAACTCCACGCTGGTGATGACATTCTTGTAGCGGCCATAGCCATAAGGCTGAATTTTCGCCGCGTCGTAGGGCTGCCAACCGGTTGCCCAGATCACCGCACCGGCCTTGATTTCGATCGTCTCTTCTTTCATGTCGAGGTCGATCGCGCCGTATTTGCATGCTGCCTTGGCACGCTCGGCGTCGGGCGTGCCAATGATCGACGGATCGAGCACAAAGCGCTGCGGATAGGCCATCGCATTGGGCAGGAACGCCGCCTTGTGCTGGCCGAGGTTGTAATTGAACGGGTCGTCTACCATCGTTTCAACCGCGCGTTCGCAGTCGCCGCACGCGGTGCAGTTTTCGTTCACGTAGCGGGGTTTGACCTTGACTGAAACGGTGTAATTGCCGGTGCTGCCTTCTATGCCGCTGACTTCAGCCAGCGTCAGCACGCGAACACGCGGATTGCCCTTGAGGCGGCGCAGATTGATTTCCAGTCCGCAGGTGGGGTGGCACAGTTTGGGAAAGTAGCGATACAGCTGGGAAGTCCGTCCGCCCAGTGCAGGATTTTTCTCTACCAGAACCACGTTCTTGCCGGTTTCGGCCGCTTCAAGTGCAGCGGTCATGCCGGAAATCCCGCCGCCCACCACGAGTATGGTCTCGTTGGTCGCAACATGCTCCGTCATTGTTTCCTCCATCCGATGGATGCAAAGCCGTTTCTTGGATTACCCGGGATTCAAGGCTTTGGATCCTCCCGGATAACCGATCATAAGATCGGATTAATCCTTTGAATGGTACTCCCAAGGCCATGCTTGCCGCCACGGGCAAGCGCGCAAACTCAATCGAAGTTTTCTATGCGGGAATAAGAGGAAGTGTTTATAGCCATGTTGCACGGACGGTTTTGCCGCGTGCAATGGCCGTCATTTTTTAACGCAGCGCCAGCCCGTCTATCAAACGTGTGGCGTAACGGGGGGCAGTACCGAAGCCGCTGCTGCCTCGATGGTGATAATTTCGAATTCCATGGTGGCCAGATTAGCCATGATGTAGGTGGGCGGGGCGCCGACACCGCCGACGGTGCCGGGGTTGACTAGCCAGGTTTGGCCACCTTTGACAGTGGCGACTTGCGCAATGCTGGATTTGTGGTCGTGGCCGCAGCAGACCAGATCGTAGTCGCCGGTGCAGGCGAGTGCCTGCGCATAATGCGGATAATGCACCAGAAAAAGGTTGCGGTCGGCTAGGGTCAAGGCCGCGTCCTGACCGTGGAAACGGATAACGCTGTTGGGTTCAGCTGCCAGTCGGCTCATGTTGTAGAGATCGCCGGAATTGTTGCCATAAATAACATGCACCGGCAATTCGTATTTTTGCAGCACGCGCAGCGTGGTCGGCGCGACCACATCACCGCAGTGCAGCACCGCTTCCGCCCCGTGTGCCTTGGCATGCTCGACCGCCGCGCCCAACAGCCGGCGGTTATCGTGGGAGTCAGAAAGGATGCAGATTTTCATCAGAAAGCCGGCTTGTCGGCCGCATTACGATAACGTTCGACGCCGGCCAGAATCTCGGCACGCGCATCGTCAACCCCGACCCAGCCTTCGAGCTTCACCCATTTGTTGGGCTCGAGGTCTTTATAGTGCTCAAAAAAGTGGGAAATCTGCGCCAGCAGCATGGGATGCACGTCTTCGGGTTTGTTGACGCCCTTGTATAGCCCGCACAATTTGTCGACCGGAACCGCCAGCAGCTTGGCATCGATGCCGGCTTCATCGGTCATTTTCAACATGCCGATGGGACGGCAGCGCACCACCACGCCAGTAATCAGCGGAATGGGGGTGATCACCAGCACATCGACCGGGTCACCGTCTTCCGACAGGGTATGCGGGATATAGCCGTAGTTGCAGGGGTAATGCATGGCGGTCGACATGAAGCGGTCGACAAACATCGCACCAGACTCCTTGTCTACTTCGTACTTGATCGGCTCGCCGTGGGCGGGAATTTCGATAATGACATTGAAGTCATCCGGAAGATTGCGACCGGAACTGACGAGATT
>JBKJIS010000302.1:0-16923 GCA_046598305.1 Thiobacillus sp. | reverse complement strand
ACAGCTCGGCCAGTGGTTTGTCGCCCATGAAGCGCTGGTTGGCGATGGTGCGAATCTGGTCGATGAGCAAATCCGTCTCTTCCTTGGCCTTGCCCAACCTGCCGATAGCCACGCGCAACGGGTAGCCGTCGCCGTGCGCATCGCGGTAAGTGCTGGTTGTGCCTGGGATGACGATGGTCGTGGCGTGCCCCGCGTTGTTGAGAGTGCTGGTCTGGATCACCAGTGCCGGACGGCCGCGCTTACCCGGCTCCTGCTTGTGCGTTTGGGGCTCGAAATCCACCTCCCATAGCTGGCCGCGTTTGACCTTAGGCAATCCCATCCCCTGTCGCGGCGTCCATCGCCCGGTTCTCGGCCAAGTGGCGGGCGGACAGCGCCTTGGACAGGAAGGTCATGCGCTGTTTCAGCGCGCGCTCGTTTTTTTCGCGAACCGCTTCGCGCACGTAGTCCGAGCTGGACATATTGAGCGCACTGGCCAGGGCCTTGGTCTGCTCGGCCAATTCGGGGGTCAGGCGCAGCGAAAGCGTGGCGGTGCTCATGGTTGCATCTCAATTATGTAAGTCGTTATTGTAATACAAAATCGCTTGCTAGTGGGGTGAGTTGGAAATACGTCGAACTAATCGTCGCCCTGTGAGTCGATCGGGACAGCACACTAGGATGCATGCATGAACACCACCCCACCCATTGACACCGAAGGCAGCATCGACTGCAGCGTGCGCGGCCCCGTGCTGCTGATTGCCATCAACCGCCCGGCTAAACGCAACGGCTTCACGCCGAAGATGTTCCGTGAACTGGGCGAAGCCTACACGCGGCTCGACGATGACCCGGCGCTGCGCGTCGGCGTGCTGCACGCGCTGGGCGATCATTTCACTGCGGGGCTGGACTTGCCGACGATTGCGCCGCTGATGCAGCGCGGCGAAAAAGCCGTGCCGCTCGGGCTGGTTGACCCGCTCAACCTGGCCATGGACGGTTACCGGCGCCGCAGCAAACCCATGGTGGTGGCGGTGCAGGGCATCACCTACACGCTGGGCATCGAGCTGATGCTGGCCGCCGACATCGTGGTGGCTGCGGACGACTGCCGGTTTTCACAGCTGGAGGTCAAGCGCGGCATCATGGCCACCGGCGGCGCGACCCTGCGCATGGCCGAGCGCGCCGGCCTGGGCAACGCCCTGCTGCACCTGCTGACCGGCGATGAGTTTGGCAGCGCCGAAGCCCTGCGGCTCAACTTCGTGCAGAAGGTGGTGCCGGCCGCGCAGCTGCTGGATGAAGCCCTGCGTATTGCCGACGCGATTGCCGCGCAAGCGCCGCTGGCCGTGGTCGCCACGCGCAACAACGCGCTCAAGGCGGTGGAGCAGGGCCCGCTGGCCGCCATGCAGGACTTCATCACGGTGCAGCAGGGCCTGTCGCGCAGTGCGGACGCGGCCGAAGGCGTGCGCTCCTTCATCGAAAAACGCCCGGCCCGATTCCAGGGCTGCTGATATGAGCCGGCTGCAGGTCGCCGCGCCGGGCGCAGTTTTGGACGAACCGGACCAGCCCATCGAAGTGGCGGCACTGCTCAAAGGTGACACCTGCGAGACCGCCTTTGCCGAGCTGGTGCGCCAGCACGCTACCAGTGGTGGTGTCCTGCGTGGTACCGAAGTTCCTCAACGCGCAGCAGGAATCGACACCCCATTGCAGCATTCAAAAAGGCCAGCCTGGTCACACGCCTAATTCTATTTTCACTTCAATAGTGTTGTCATCCCGGACCCGCAATGACCATCGGATTGAAATAGAAATGGAATAATTCTGACCATCAGCGTTTTACGCCGGCTTACAGCACAACCGCCCGGCATTGTTTTGGATGGCTCGTTCGACTGCCTTGCGGTGTATTACTGCGGAGACCCGGCTGCTGTGGCGTCAATGGAGAGCTGCGCTATCTCCTGCGCGGTCAATCCTGCCTCGGAAAGTACTTCGTGCGTGTGTTCGCCCTGCCGCGGCGCATGCCTGTACAGTTCGTATGGCGTGGCGCCGAAACGAATCGGACTGCGTAAAGAGTGATAAGCCCCTTCGGACGGATGCTCCATCTTTTCAAACAAGCCGACCGCCTGCACGTGCGGGTCGTCAGGCAAGTCCTCCAATGCCAGCACTGGCATGCACGGAATGCTGACGCGGTCGCAGAACTCGACCCATTCGTCGGTGCTGTGGCGGCTGGCAACGGTGGCGACGAACTGGTAGAGCGTGTCAATGTTTTCGACCCGGTCTTCGAGGGTCTTGAAACCCGCATCGGCGATCATCTCGGGCGCACCGGCGAAGGTGAAGAAATCGATCCAGTTGCGGTCGGAATAAGGCAAGATGCACATCCAGCCGTCGGTCGTACGATAGGGTTTGCGGTGTTTCGACAACAGACGGACGAACCCGGGCGGGCCCATAGGCGGCTCGAAAGCGGCGGCCCCGAAGTGCTCCATCAGCATGAACTCAATCGCGACCTCGAACATTGGCACCTCAATCGCTTGCCCCTCTCCGCCGCGGGCACGATGCAGCAATGCGGCGAGAATGGCGTAAGCTGCCGCCTGCCCGGCTAACTTGTCGCACAGGACAGTCGGCGCGTAAGCCGGCGTCCCGTGCACCTTACCCCAGAGCGCCGCGACGCCCGATCCCGCCTGGATCAGGTCGTCATAGGCGGCCTTATGCCCGTACGGGCCTTTTTCCGAAAATCCGCGCGCCGCGCACAGCACGATGCCCGGCTTGATGGCGCGCACCGAGTCCCAGTCGAGGGATAGCCGGTTGGCTGCACCCGGGCGCAGGTTATGAATCAGTACATCGGCACTCTCGATCAGCCGATCGAGAGCCTTCCGTCCGGCGGGATTTTTGAGATCGAGCAGGATGCTTCGTTTGTTGCGGTGGAGATTCAGTATCGAGCCGGGCATACCTTCGTGACGACTGGGTCGATAACGACGCAGTGAATCGCCTTCGGGTCCCTCGATCTTGATGACGTCGGCGCCGAGATCGGCCAAGATATGCGTGGCAAACGGCCCCATGATGACGGTTGTCAGGTCGAGGACCCGTATTCCGCTAAGACAGCCGGTAGTTTGCGATGTAGCCATGGACGGTATCCTTTTGCTCAATGGGGGAACGGCGGCTGCGCCTGGTTTTTTTCTTCAGCGACCCTCGAATTTCGGCTTGCGCTTTTCGACAAAAGCCACGACAGCTTCATGCTGGTCATGGGTGTGTTGCACCAGTGCCTGCGCCGACGAGGCCATCTCGAGTGCGATCGGCAGGCTGACTTGCTGTGAGTCGCGTAGCAGGCGCTTTGTCAGGCGCAGCGAGTGCGGCGGCTGGGCGGCAATGCGCTGCGCGAGCGCGCGTGCCTCGTCCAGCAGCTTGTCGTCGTCGACGACCTTGGACACCAGGCCGATGCGCTCGGCCTCATCGGCCTTGAGGAAGTCGCCGGTAAAAGTCATTTCGTAGGCTTTGGAAAGCCCGACAACGCGCGGCAGGAACCATGCGCCGCCGTCACCGGAGACGAGGCCGACGCGAAGGAAACTTTCGGCGAAGACAGCGCTGCGCCCGGCGATGCGAATGTCGCACATGGTCGTGAGGTCGCAGCCGGCGCCGATTGCGGCGCCATTGACCGCGGCGATGGAAGGCACTTCGAGCTCATACATGCTCAGCGGGATTTGCTGAATGCCGTGCCAGTAGCCGCGGCGTATTTCGGCGGGGATTCCCGCAAACAGACCCGCACGCTCTTTCATTTCCTTCACATTGCCACCGGAGGAAAAACCTTCGCCGGCACCGGTGAGGATGACGCAGCTCACGCTCAGGTCGCGATTGATGCGGCGGGTATGTTCGACCAAAGCCTCGATGATTGCGGGAGAAATTGCGTTACGGGTTGCCGGCTCATTCAATGTCAGGGTGACAACGCCGCCATCTTGCTCATACAGCACTGATTCGCTCATGGTTCCATTCCTCTGTGGTGTGGGCAAACTGCCCGTTGAAATACTATCGTCTCATTCGACGACAAATCGCTTCATGCCGTTTCGCATCGCTTCAACGTAGCGATGTTCGTTCTCGACCAGCCGCACCGTGAGGCCGGAGATGCCCAGTACCAGTGGTTTTTCTGTCGGAGCGGTGGGCAGTAACATGGCAATCAGCCCGGAGTGGGGCGTGACCTGGTTCAACGACATGGCGTACCCTCTGGCGCGGTCAGCGGCGATGTCCTGCAGCACCTTCGGCACATCGACCTGCTTCTCTGGATCCGCTACCGCGTTGAACTTCCGGGCCAATTTTCGGATTGTGTTGTCGTCCATTTGGCTGAGCAGCATGCTGCCGGTGCCAGAGCCGAACAGCGGGCGCAGCATGCCGATATGCAGGTGCATGCGCAAGGCGGTGGTGCCCTGAACAACGCGAAGGTATTGGGAGTGCAGACCGTTCTGTGACGCCAGGACAATGGATTCACTGGATTCATCGTTCAAATGCTGCATGAGCCGCATCAGCTGCCCGTCTTTGAGCAGATTGCCCTGTATCCAGTCGCCCAGCAAGGCGACGCGCATGCTCGGAAGGTAGGTACGCTTGTTAGCGTCGTAGTGTACGTAGCCGAGCATGACCAGGCTCGACATCAGTGCGGAAGTGCTCGAGTGCGGCCAACTGTGATGATCGGCGATTTCAGCGACCGACTGCGGGCGCTTCACCTGGTCGAAAAATTCCAGGACCTGGATGACCCGCGCTGCAGATTTGATAACTTTGCGTTCCATTCACACTCTCAACAAAATCGGGCGTTCCTGAGGCATCCCTCGCCGATCAAGGACGACAACCTGTCCTTGATCAGAGAATAGAGAAAACTGAATCTCAAGACACATATGAATTATTAAATAGCACAAACGAATTTTATATTTGCATTTTTGTTTTGTCTAGGCTATATTTTTCTCAGTTGCTTCGTATTTCGACTATCAACTCAGGAGACAGAATGAAAACCCCACTCTTCGCAAGTATCGTAGGTGTGATGTTGAGCGGGCTGAATGACGTCTGGCGACATGTAAAACACAGGTGTCAGACGAGATTTGCCAAGTTAGAGTGGAGACAAACATGATTCTTTTAGGAACGAAGGCGCAAGGTCAGCGTAGGCGTCGAGCCATACAAATACTTGGGCAGACGTATTTCAAGGCGGAGTGGATGGAGTCCGGCGAGGACCCGCAGCTGTCCCCGACGGTGTCCCTGATCGAGCAGCCGCCCAATTCGACGCTGGTTCCGCACTTTCATCGACAAAACCAGTTTCAACTGTTCGTGGGGGGCACCGGCACGATCGGGCAGACTTCGCTCGAGCCTGTCATCGTTCACTATGCCGGCGCTTACACCGGGTACGGTCCGCTGGTTTCGGGGGTGGAAGGAATCAAGTATTTCACGATGCGGCCGGTCTGTGAGAGTGGGTTGCTGACAATTGCAGAATCCCGGGAGCAGATGATCCGGGGCCCCAAGCGTCACGCGCATACAGCGCCCATTCAGGTTGCTTTGACGGAGGATCTGCTTAACTTGGTAGATGTGCAGCTCGATACGCCGATGCCTTTTTCCGACGATGGTCTTGGTGTCACTGTCGTTCGACAGCCGCGCGGGACGCAACTCGGTGGTGTCACTGTGCCGAACAGCGAAGGGCAGTTTCTTGTGGTGCTGGCTGGGACGCTTCGCTATCGCGATATAGAGCTCGGCCAATGGGAGAGCCTCTTTGTTTCTGTGGATGATGTATTTCCGGTGCTGGTCGCGGGGAACTCTGGCGTCCAGGTAGTTTCAATGCATGTGCCGCACAAGGCGGCCGCCTATTTGTGAAAGGGCATGCCATGTTCGCGTCTGTCTTCAAAATGCTGGCCGGTATCGGCGTGCTCGTCGTCTGCACTGCGGCCGGCGCGCAAGAATACCCGTCCAAACCCCTGCGCCTGATCGTGCCGTTTCCTGCGGGCGGAGTCACGGATATCGTCGCGCGCCTCGTGGCCAACAAGCTCTCCCTGGAGATCGGCCAGCCGGTGGTGGTAGACAACCGCGCTGGGGCAAGTGGTGCGATCGGCGCCGAAGCAGGTGCGAAGGCGGCGCCTGATGGGTACACCCTGGTCATGGGCAACATCAGCACACTCGCGATCAATCCGGCGACGTTTGCGAAACTGCCCTACGACCCGGTCACGAGTTTTGAGCCGGTGAGCATGGTCGCTATCCAACCGCTGGTCATTGCCGTGCATCCTTCCGTGCCTGCGCGATCTTTGGACGAACTGACCCAGCTGGCGAAAAGTCAACCCGGCAAGCTGAACTACGGCACAGCAGGCAGCTCGATCTACCTAGCGGTGGAATTGTTCAGCACTGCCGCCGGCATCAAGCTGAATCACATTCCATACAAAGGTAGCGCGCCAGCCATTACGGATCTCATCGGCGGGCAAATTCAGGTTCTTTTCGATCCGTTTTCGAGTCTCTACCCCCATGTGGCTTCCGGCAAAGTGAGGGGACTGGCAGTGACCACTGAAAAACGGTCACCTGTAGCCCCGGACATGCCGACGGTGATGGAATCGGGCACAGCACAACAGTATGACGTCAGTTCCTGGCAGGGGATTGTGGTACCAGCGGGCACACCCAGGCCGATTGTTCAGCGACTGCATCGTGAACTCGTCAAAGTGCTTGGTGCACCCGACATCAAGGAAAAATTTGCGCAATTCAGCGCGGAGGCCGTCTCTTCCACGCCCGAGCAGTTTGGTGCGTACATTCGACAGGAAATCAGACGTTGGAAAAAAGTGGCGCATGACTCTGGCGTCAAGCCAGAGTGAGGTTACGGACGAAGACGGTTTGTCCTGATCTCCATTCGTTCAAATACTCACCTATAGATGACGCCAGTTTCGAGATATGTGCCCTTTCGATGCTCGCCACAGTTGTGACAGCTCAAACCGTTTAGCAAGGGTACACCTATGTAGGGTTTGCAGCGCCCACCGCGTACAAGGGAATGGAGAAACTGGCCAACATCATCAAGGAAGAGACCAAGGGCGCCGTCAGCGTGAAAATGAATGTCGGTGGAGCTCTGCCGATCCAGGCTTCAAACATCACGCAAGCAGTTGGCGGCGGCCTTGTGCAGTTCGTGGCGGACGATTCAGTTCGGCAAAGCGATTGGCAAGAGCCAGGCCATTCAACAGTCGCTGGCCGCGCTGGCTGGGCAAATCGCGTCCGCGCGGGAGGCCACGCGCTGGCAGCCTGGGAGTTCGCCGCCAGCGCAGACCTTATTTTGACATCGCTGTCGCCAAGGTGAGAACGAACGAAACCGCCGGGCTGGCGGCCGCCATTGCACACCAGGTCCATAGCGTCATTGGTTTCACGCACGAGCATATTCTGCATTTCTTTACGCGCAGACTTTGGTCGTGGCGCAGCGAGTATGGTTCGGACGTCTGGTGGGCCGGCGAGTTGGGGCGCGCCTCAATCAACGCCGGTCCCGCACGGTTTTGGCCGTCGATCGTGGCACGTAGCTGGCAGGGCGCAGTGCAGTCGCATGACGATGCCGCAAGGCTCTTTTTTCCTCAATCGAACATAACATAGGAGACAGTCATGAATCAAATCCAATTCGGTGCGCGTGTCACGCGTCGCAATGCGCTGGCCGTGCTGGGCTCGGTCGCTGCAAGCGTCGCATTGCCAGGCTATGCACAGGGCAGCTTTCCCAACCGTCCCATCAAACTGGTGCTAGGTTTCTCGGCAGGCGGTCCCACCGACAACATCGCGCGTATCCTCGGCGTCAAGCTTGGCGAGGAGCTCGGACAACCTATCGTGATCGAAAATCGTCCGGGCGCCAATGCCGTGCTGGCTGCCGATGCGGTGGCACGTTCTCCGGCTGACGGGTACACGTTGCTCTACAACACGTCGTCATTCGCGTTGGCAGCCGCGCTGTCGCCGAAATTGCCTTACAGCCCGGTACGCGACTTCACCTACGTCGCGCTGACGGCAGCTGCTCCAACCGTGTTGATCGTCAATACCGGATTCAAGGCGAACAACATCAAGGAGTTCGTCGCTCAAATCAAGGCGAATCCGGGCAAGTTTAGCTACGGATCTGCAGGCAAGGGCACCATCACACACGTGATTCCCGTGCAGTTGCTACAGTCCAGCGGTCTCGATGCCGTTCACATTCCTTACAAAGGTAGCGCACCTGCACTGGTCGACCTGTTCAGCGGGCAAATACAGTTTGCAGTCGATGCGATGAGTTCGGCCCTGCCTTATATCCGCGATGGCCGTGTCCGAGCTCTGGCTGTGACAAGCAAGGAGCGATTGTCGGTCCTGCCGGAGGTGCCAACCATTTCGGAGAGTTGGATCCCGGGTTACGAAGCCAGTGCGTGGCAGGGCATCATGGCGCCCGCTGCAACGCCAGCAGCTGTGATCGCTCGACTGAATCAGGCCATCACTCGGGTGCTGGCTAACCCCGACGTCCGGGCGCAAATGAGCAAGCAGGGAACTGACCCGCTTGGAAGCACGCCTGAGGGTTACAGAGCCTACGTTCAGGGAGAAATCGATCGCTGGACGAAAGTGGCGCGCAGTGGCGAGATTACCCTGGAGTAGTCGCGTTCCCTGCGTTTACAAGACATCGATCATGTGTAAAACAAACGGCCATTAACTGCTTCCAAGATCATTTTTTATTCCTCGGTTAACCCTTGAACGGGCTGGTTTCCACATCTTCCGCCTATTCGAAACGAAGCGACTGGACATCATGAGCAATTCATCAACAGAAAACTCAAAATACATATGCGTTATATAAATGCATAGATGAATTTTACATTGACGGACGCTGGCGGTCAGCAGTATATTTAAGACATACGGATTCGCTTAAGTAGAAACAACAACTACCCAAGAGGACGGTCACGGCATATGCATCAGTTCAGGTTCGATCCGGTTCAACTGCCGGAGACGTCGCAGGCCTTGCGCGAGAAAGTGCGGGCGTTCCTCTCATATGAGGAGGCAAAAGGTACATTTGCGCCGAGTCGCAATTCCTGGTCTTCATTCGACGCTGAGTTCAGCCGAAAGTGCGGCGCGGCGGGCTTCATCGGCATGCCATGGCCGAAGGAGTACGGTGGTCATGCATCGTCGGCGCTCGAACGCTATGTAATGACCGAAGAGATGCTTGCCGGGGGCGCCCCGGTCGGCGCGCACTGGGTGGCAGACCGGCAGAGCGGGAATCAAATCCTGCGCCATGGCAGCGAACGGGCGCGTTTGACGATCCTGCCGAAGATTGCTGCCGGCGAGTGCTTTTTCGGGATCGGCATGAGTGAGCCGGACTCCGGTTCCGACCTGGCCGCAGTCCGCACCCGCGCCACCAAGGTTGACGGTGGCTGGAGCATTACCGGAACGAAGGTATGGACCAGCAATGCACATCGGTCTCATTACTTGATCGCGCTGGTTCGTACCGAGCTGAAGGGCGATGACCGGCATGCCGGGCTGACCCAGTTCATCATCGACCTGTCCCACCCCGGCGTGAATGTACGGCCCATCCACAACCTGTATGGCGGCCATGACTTCAATGAGGTGGTGTTCGACAACTACTTCGTTGCCGACGATATGGTGGTTGGCAAAGTCGGTGAGGGGTGGAAAATGGTTACCGGTGAACTGGCGTTCGAACGCTCCGGTCCGGACCGCTATCTGAGCACCTATCAGCTCCTGCTGGAATCGATGCGCGTGATCGGCCCTACCCCGGACGACCGCAGCGCCAACGAAATCGGTCGCTTTGTCGCCCATCTTGCAGCCCTGCGGCGGATGTCGACATCGATCGCCGGCATGCTTGAGCGCGGTGAGCAGCCGACCGTGGAGGCTGCGCTGGTCAAAGATATCGGAACTACGTTTGAGCGGGAAATCCCCGAAACCTTCCGCCATCTGATAGCGACCGAACCTACGCAGAGCGAGGGCGGCAGCTACTCGGAATTGCTGGGCATGACGATTCTGCGCGCGCCGGGCTTCACCATACGCGGCGGTACGCGGGAGATTTTGCGAGGAATGATTGCACGGGGGCTGGGACTACGATGAACGACATGCGAAACGACCTGATCAATACGATAGACCGTATTTGCGACACGCAGTGCGGACGACCGGTGCGCGCAGCCGCTGAAACTGGCGAGTGGCCGACCGCGTTATGGCAGGCGCTGGATGAGGTCGGTCTGGTGCGCGCAGCACTGCCCGAGGTGGCCGGTGGTGCGGGACTTGAATTTGACGACGCGATGCTCGCGTTGCGCCGGAGCGCTTACCATGCCGCGCCGGTGCCGTTGGCGGAAACGATGCTCGCGGGGCGGCTACTGGTCGCCGCCGGGCTGGAGGTACCGCAAGGTCCATTGACCATCGCCCCGGTTGTTAAGGGCGACCGGCTGGAAGTCGCAAGGGATGCTTCTGGATCGAATGTGTCGGGAACGGCGCATCGCGTACCCTGGGGCAATCTGTGCCCCTACGCCGTCGTAGTGGCTGAGTTTGACCGCAGGCCTATGGTCGGGTTGGTATCGACGGCAGGTCTTGCGGCCGACGTCCAAAAGAATCTGGCGGGCGAACCGCGGGCGCTGCTGCAGTTTAAAAACACGCCACTCATCGCGGTCGCTGCGCTCGACGACGCCTGGCAGCGCCTTGAAACGGAAGGCGCGCTGTACCGCAGTGTGCAGAT
The DNA here is from genome assembly GCA_046598305.1 of Thiobacillus sp. GTDB lineage: Bacteria > Pseudomonadota > Gammaproteobacteria > Burkholderiales > Thiobacillaceae > Thiobacillus. The sequence continues at coordinate 6,308 of JBKJIS010000302.1, read as the reverse complement.
GACCGGAGCCCTGGAGCGTACGCTGGAATATTCGCTGCAGTATGCGAACGAGCGCATCCAGTTCGGGCGTCCGATCGGCAAGTTCCAGGCCATACAGCATATGCTCGCCCTGCTTGCCGGGCAGGTCGCTGCTTCGACTGCTGTGGCCGACGCCGCCGTGGAGGCATCGCGCGCCGTGGCGAACGAGTTTGCCGTTTCCGTGGCCAAGTCGCGCATCGGCGAAGCCGCCGGCAAGAGTGCCGAGATCGCCCATCAGGTGCACGGGGCGATGGGCTACACGCACGAGCATAACCTTCATCACACCACGCGCCGCTTATGGTCCTGGCGTGATGAGTTTGGCAACGAAAGCTATTGGCAGTGTCGTCTCGGGCGAGCCGTCGCGGCAAGAGGTCCGGACGGGCTCTGGAACATGCTGGCAACGCTTTAGCATCCGAAAAAGACATAAACCCAAATTTCGTACTCCTCATCGACAGACTCGACTTGTAGCGGGTTCCTTCGGCGCGGGGCATGTCCATCCCAGCATCATGATGGATTGAAATCAGTCTTCGGCAGAGCTTTCCCCTTCCGCGTTGCCCTGATTTGATGAGCAAGAGAGTCCTGTTACACCTTTAACTAAGGAGATGAAATGAAGAAGTTTTGGTTGTTATTTCTCGCCATGCTATCTACCACGTCAATTGCACTGGGCCAGGCAAAAGACTTTCCGAATCGCCCCGTCAAGGTGATCGTACCGTTTACGGCGGGTAGTGGATCCGACACGGCGGCCCGGTTTTTCGGCATGCAGCTTGCCGACAGCCTCGGCCAGCCCTTCGTCGTCGAGAACCGTCCGGGCGGTAGTGGAACGATCGCGGTCATGACTGTGAAAAATGCTCCTGCCGACGGCTATTCGATTCTTCTGGCCAGCAATTCGCCGCTATCGGTGAATCCCATTGTGATAAAGGATCTGCCCTACGACCCCAACAAGGATCTGAAGCCTTTGTCCGGACTGACGCGAGGCATGAGTGGATTCGCCGTGCCGGGCAACTCGAAGCTGAAGACCCTGGACGATCTGGTCACCGCTGCAAAGAACAGCAAGCAACCGATGAGCGCGGGCACGTATTCGGAAGGATATCGGCTGGCGCTGGAGTGGTTTTCCAGCACCGCCGGCGTGAAGTTCACGAACATTCCCTACAAGGGCGGCGCCCAGATGTTCACGGACATCATGGGTAACCAGCTCGAATGGGGTATTGTGGATATGGGCGGCGTCGCTCCGCTGCTGGTGGCCGGAAAGATGCGCGTGCTGGCGGTGTCGGGCGAAAAGCGTCACACGAGTTTTCCCGAAGTGCCGACCATCAGAGAAAGCGGCTATCACGACTACGTGAACTACACCTGGACGTCCTTTTATGTCCGTTCCGACGTACCTGAAGATGTGGCCCACAAGCTGACCGACGCCCTGCAAAAGGTATTGGCCTCGAACGCGGCTGCGGAGTTCGCAAAGAAGGCCGAGGCTGAACTCATGCCTTTACCACCTGCCGCGATGCGCAAGTTCCAGGGCGACGAGCTTGAACGGTTCCGCCGCATTGCCGATGTGGCAGGCATCAAGCCGCAATAGTGACGATGTTTCGTGACGGTTTGCTTGCCGGCAAGCGGATACTGATCACCGGTGGCGGAACCGGGCTTGGCAAAGGCATCGGTCAACGCTATCTCGAGTTGGGTGCGCAGCTTGTCATCTGCGGACGCCGTGCGGACGTGTTGCAGCGAACGGCGGATGAATTTCTTGGTCATCATGGAGCGCAGATAGAGACTCACGTGTGCGATGTCCGCGACGCCGCAGCGGTGGAGCGCATGATGGATCGTATCTGGGAGAAAGCTCCGCTCGACGTGCTCCTGAACAATGCCGCCGGCAACTTCCTGGCCCGAACCGAGCGCCTTTCGCCGCGCGCCGTCGATGCCGTCATCGACATCGTCCTAAAAGGAAGTGCGTATTGCACGATAGCGGCCGGCAGGCGGTGGATCGAACAAGGACGCAGTGCCACGGTGCTTTGCATACTGACGCAGTCCGCCCTGGTGGGTGCGCCGTTTACGGTTCCTTCCGCCATGGCCAAGGCCGGTGTGCTTTCCATGATCCGCAGCCTCGCGGTTGAATGGGGGCCCAAAGGCATACGGCTGATGGGCGTGGCGCCCGGGCCATTCCAAACCGAAGGCGCATGGTCCCGGCTGATGCCTGCGAAACGCCATGGCGAACCGATTGAAAACTGCATTGCCCTGCGCCGCCTCGGCCGGCATGAGGAATTGGCCGATCTGTGCACCTTCCTCATATCCGACAGCGCCGCTTTCATGACCGGCGATGCCGTCATCATCGACGGCGGAAAATGGCTGCAGGGCGCGGCTGGGCCATCGGCATTCACCATGCAGAACTGGTCGGACGAGGACTGGGACGAGATCCGAAGACGAGGAGTCAAATGAGGAGCGAAGATTCCCCTGTTGCCGGGCAACCTGCGGGGGCGACGGGTCCCCTGACCGGAGTCCGCATCCTGGACCTGACCGCCGTGGTGCTCGGTCCTCTGGCAACCCAGATACTTGGCGATTTCGGCGCAGAAGTCATCAAGGTGGAAACGCTGGAGGGCGATCTGCTGCGTGCCAACGGCGTGTTGCGGAACCCGAACATGGGTTCGGTTTTTTTGGCCCTCAATCGCAACAAACGCTCCCTCGCGGTGGATCTCAAATCCTCCGAGGGCAAAGACATCGTGAGGCGGCTGATTCCTACCGTGGATGTGGTTGTTCACAACATGCGCGTCGCCGCCATCGAAAAGCTCGGCTTCGGCTACCAGGCGGTAACCGCCATAAAACCCGATATCGTCTATTGCGCGGCCACCGGCTTTGGCCAGGATGGGCCGGATCGCAACAAGCCGGCATTTGACGACATCATCCAGGCAGCCTGCGGACTGGCCAACCTCAGCAGTATCGGACGCGAGCAGCCGGATTATTTGCCAACCCTGGTGGCCGACAAGACGGCGGGCATGGCCTTGGCGAATGCCGTGCTGGCTGCACTGTTCCACCGCGAGAGAACGGGCCAAGGGCAGTATGTGGAAGTGCCGATGTTTGAAACCATGGTGGCCTTCGTGCTGTCCGAGCATCTCGGTGGGCTCACATTCGAACCGGCGACGGCCAAGGCCGGATATGCCCGCCTGCTTTCCGGCGGCCGCAGGCCAGCTCCCACAAAGGACGGCTACATCGCGATGCTGCCGTATACGACCAATCACTGGATCGCGCTCTTCGAGCTGGCTGGCCGCGAGGAACTCGCCGAAAAGTACCAGGTCCACGACCGAGTGGCCCGCAATGCCCGTCTCGTCGATCTGTACCGCGAGATGGCGGAGATTACAAGGCAGCGCACCACGGCAGAATGGATGGAGCTGTGCGCAACGCTCGACATACCGGCGACACCCCTCTATGGCATCGATGATCTGCCCGAGCATCCGCATCTGAAGGCGGTGGGCTTGTTCCAGACGGCGCAGCATCCGACCGAAGGCACGATCCGCTACGTGAACCCGGCGACCAAATTCGCGTCCACGCCGGCCATGGTGCGTTTCCATGCGCCGGTATTGGGCCAGCATACTGCGGAGATCCTGCGCGAAGCGGGCTATGGCGACCAGGAAATAGCCTCTCTCCAGTCGCGCGGCATCGTATCCCAGCCGCCGGAGGCGCCATGAGCAAGCTTCTGTCCGGCATGTATCGCCTGCCGGAAATTGACCGGGTCGTATTCGGCCGGCCTGCGGCGCAGGTCATCGCCGAGGAAGTCTTGCGCCTGGACGCAAAAAGGGTCTTTCTGCTGGCGAGCCATACCCTCAACTCCCAGACCAACGAGGTGGGGGCCATCGAGCAAGCGCTCGGCTCGCGGCATGCGGGAACCTGGGATCGGGTGATAGCCCACACGCCGCGCCAGAATGTGATCGATATTTCGAATGCGGCCCAGGTCTGCGAAGCAGACCTGCTGGTGTCGATTGGCGGCGGCTCGGTGACCGACGCCGGCAAGATGGTTGAGTTGTGTCTGGCCAATGAAGTCAAGTCCATCGAGCAGTTGGATGCGTTTCGGGCTTCCGGTCCGGGCCTGACTGCAGACAGGCGCGTCATGCCGCGGGCGCCGACGGTGAGGCTGATATCGGTCCCCACCACCTTATCAGCAGGCGATTTTACGGCCTATGCCGGCTGTACCGACGCGCGACACGGGGTCAAGGAGACCTACCTGCATCCCATGAATGTGCCTTGCGTGGTGGTGCTCGACCCAGCGGTAACGCGCCACACGCCGCGAGAGCTCTGGTTGTCCACCGGCGTACGGGCGATTGACCATGCGGTCGAAGACATCTGCTCGATCGACACGCAGCCCTTTTCCGAAGCTTCGGCCCTGCATGCCATCCGGCTGCTGAGCGCCGGGCTGAAGCGCACCCACGAAGATACGCACGATCTGACGGCCCGCCAGAACTGCCAGATTGGCATGTGGCTGTCAACCATCGGTTCCCAGGCAGGTGTCCGTAAAGGCGCCAGTCATGCCATTGGCCATGTGCTGGGTGCCGCAGCGGGGGTCCCGCATGGGCTTACCTCGTGCGTGATGTTGCCTTCGGTGCTGCGCTATAACGTGAGCGTAAACGCGGCACGGCAACGGCTGGTAAGTGAAGCTTTCGGCGCACCGGAGCGTGCTGCCGGTGATCTGGTGGAAGCGCTCATCAGACAACTTGGATTGCCCTCGACGCTTGCGGAGGTGGGTGTAAATAAAGAAAGCTTCGAAGCGATCGCAATCAAGTCAATGAACGACCCGTGGACACATACCAACCCGCGCAAGATTCAAGGTTCGGAAGATGTCGTGCGCATCCTTCAGATGGCAGCGGGATAACGCGCTGCGGGACCGGCGTTCTGGCCATCGATTTCAGTAAATAAGGAAAACATCATGCAACGTGAAGAGATCAGATCAATTTATGCCCCGACCCAGGAAGGCTTGCACTTTCCGCAGCCTCCGATATTCACGAAAGTCGGCGACGAAAGGCTGCATAGAAAGCAGCGTCTGGCAGCGGTTTGCCGTGTGTTCGCCAAGTACGGCTACGAGTATGGCTTCGCGGGCCACGTCACGGTGCGGGATCCGGAATACCCCGATCTGTTCTGGACCAATCCGTTTGCCATGGATTTCGGGCGGGTCAGGGTGTCGGACCTTTTGCTCGTGGATCATGACGGTACGGTGCTGGAGGGCAAGCGGGCGGTCAACCGCGCCGGCTTCGTGCTGCATTCCGCGATTCATAAAGCCAATCCTCACATCCTTGCGTCCTGCCATGCTCATACCGTCAATGGCATGGCCTGGGCCGCGCTGGGTCGGCGGCTTGACCCCATCACGCAGACAGCAGCCTGCTTCTTCGAAGACCACGCGCTGATCAGCGAGGAAGCGGGCGCGGTGGTGGTCGAGCCAAGCGCTGGCCAGAAGGTTGCGGCTGCGTTCGGAACGAACAAAGTCGCGATTCACCAGAATCACGGTCTGTTCTCGTCGGGCCGGAAGAGTATCGATGAGGCAGCCTGGTGGTTCATCGCCCTGGAAAAGGCCTGCGAGATACAGCTCAAGGCAGAGGCCACAGGTCATCCGCTAAAAATGATCCCAGCCGAGGCGGCGCGGCATTCCAACAAGCACCTTGGCTCACCGCTCATGGCCTGGCTGCATTTCCAGCCCATCTATGACGCCATCTCGCGTGAGCAACCGGATCTTTTCTATTAAGGGAGTTGGACGATACCGATGTACCTTTTTCCGTCATTGCGAGCGAAGCTCGGCAATCCAGGCGTTCATGGATTGCCGAGCTTCGCTCGCAATGACGAGTGGGTGGTACTTTGGCAATTGCCAACTCCATAAGCGCCGGCCACACCTAACAGAGAAGATTCATGAAAACCCAGATCCCGACGCCCGACGCCTACCAGGACATGCGCGAGGCCCTGCGCGGCATGCTTGCGTCGTTTGATTCCGCCTACTGGCAAAAAGTAGATCACGAGCGCGGCTACCCCGAAGCCTTTGTGACAGCCTTGACCGAGGCCGGCTGGCTGGCGGCCTTGATTCCCGCCGACTACGGCGGTTCGGGCCTGGGCCTGGCCGAAGCTTCGGTGATCATGGAAGAGATCAATTTTGCCGGCGGCAATGCTGGCGCCTGCCACGGCCAGATGTACAACATGGGCACCTTGCTGCGCCATGGCTCGGACGCGCAGAAAAAACTTTACCTGCCGAAAATCGCCAGCGGCGAGTTGCGCCTGCAGTCCATGGCCGTCACGGAACCGAGCACCGGCACCGACACCACGCAGCTCAAGAC
>JBKJIS010000012.1:0-5131 GCA_046598305.1 Thiobacillus sp. | reverse complement strand
TGACCAGCTGCATGCGCACCACTCGGACCGGTTGGCTGAAGTCATGGTCGCCTGCACGGTCAGCCCCTGCAGCGGTGCCGACATCCTGCCCGTCATGTTCAAGCGCTCGCTTGATCTGCACCAGACCACGTTTGCCATGGGCGAAGCGGTGGCCCACCTGCACACCTTGTGGTTTGAGGGAAAGCTGCGGCGGCAGCTGGGCGGCGACGGCATCTACCGTTTTGAGCCCGTCTGACGAGGCGGAAATTGGACGACGGGGTTTACAACACCCGAACAACCACCGTCTCAACGCCACATGCGGTTGGCGCCTTCCAGGGCAGTGACATAACCGTGCAGCCAGTCAAAATTGATCGGCTTTTCGTGGTAATGCGCGTAGGCAGGAAGACCGTTTCTCTCCCTGATGATGTCGGCCGGCACGCCGCTGATCACCAGAATCTGCATGGCTGCAAGCTGTTGGTTACGTTTCATGACGCGCAGCATCTCGATGCCATCCACCCCCGGCATGTTCAGGTCGGTGATCAACAGGTCTGGCCGCATGCCGGCAATGACGATCAAGGCTTCCATGGCGGACGGCACGAAGATGCAGTCCATCGCAATGTCCCACGCATCGAAATGCGCTTGGTACAGCTCGAGGGTGGCTTCGTCGTCTTCCACCAGCAGCACGCTCAAGCGATGCCTCGGGTTCGTGTCGGCCGGAGCCCCCAGCGGGTTGCCCCTGTTGCGGTAGTCGTTAATCGAACGCAGGGACAGCCGGCGGTGCCCGCCCAGGGTTTTCCATGCCTCAATCTCCCCCTTTTCCACCAGCGACTGCACGGTCGCTACTGACAGTCCCAGCAACTTTGCGGCATAACTGGTGCCGCAGTAATCCCCGCTGGCGAAGTCCTTTGCTGCAACAGCGCTGTCGAATGACGGTGGCTCACGCGTCACAGGTAGATCCAGAAAAAGAAGCCAGACAAGCGCTTTTTTGTTGAATTTGAATCATATACCTCATTATTTCAGCATTTTCAGTGCTTTTTTGCAATTTCACGACCTAAGGAAATACTGTTCGCTTAAGGCCGTTCGCCCTGAGCTTGTCGAAGGGTTGCCAGCTTGGAGCCAGGCTTCGACAAGCTCAGCCCGAACGGTTTTGGGTTTAACCGAACAGTATTGCGACCTAAGGCCGTTCAGCGATCACTCAAATCTAGGGGGGCTCCATGTCAGAGCATTTCAACGGCTTTCCGGGGCGCGGCCACACTGGCCGGAACCCGCCGCTGTAGTTTCTCGCGACTTGTCCGCTGCGTGGCGCCCACGTCAATGATCAGCGCGACATTGCCGTCACCAAGAATCGTTGCCGCGGAAATCCCCGGCACCTTCCGGTAGTTGGTTTCCAGGTTCTTGACCACCACCTGGTGCTGGCCCAGCAGCTGGTCCACCAGCAACGCAAAACGCGTTCCTTCGGCCTGCACAATGACTGCGATGCACTGCATCGGATCATGGATTGCATCGGGCACCTCAAACAGCTTGTGCAATTCGATCAGTGCCAGGTATTCACCGCGCACATGCATCACATGTTCATCGCTGGTGATGGAATGGACATCCTTGGCCAGCGGCTGCAGCGATTCGATGACGTAATTGAGCGGCAAGATGTAAACCTCCTTGCCCACCTTGATCGACATGCCGTTGAGGATGGCCAGCGTCAGCGGCAGCACAATCCTGATGGTGGTGCCCTGTCCGCGCGCGGAAACAATTTCAACGTGGCCCCCCATCTCATGGATGTTGCGTTTCACCACGTCCATGCCGACACCGCGACCGGAAACGTCGGTCACCTCTTCTGCCGTTGAAAAGCCAGGCGCAAAAATCAGCTGCCAGACGTCTTCATCGGCCATGCTTTCGCTGACCATCATGCCCTGCTGGGTCGCCTTGGCCAGGATTCTTTCACGGGCCAGCCCGCCACCGTCGTCCTTGACCTCGATCACGATGCTGCCGCCCTGGTGCTGGGCAGACAAGGTCAGACGGCCTACCGGATCCTTGCCGGCGGACACCCGCCGCTCAGGGACTTCAATGCCGTGGTCCAGGCTGTTGCGCACCAGATGGGTCAGCGGATCGATGATGCGCTCGATCAGGCCCTTGTCCAGCTCGGTTTCCTTGCCTATCGTCACCAGTTGCACCTGTTTACCGAGCTTGGCCGACAGGTCGCGTATCAGCCGCGGGAAGCGGCTGAACACATAGTCCATCGGCATCATCCGGATCGACATCACGGACTCCTGCAAATCGCGCGCATTGCGCTCCAGATGGCCCATACCGCTGAGCAGGCGCTCGTGCAACACCGGATCCAGCGCGGATGCGGTTTGCGTCAGCATGGACTGGGTGATCACCAGCTCCCCCACCAGATTGATGATCTGGTCAACCTTCTCGACATCGACCCTGATCGAGCCCGAATCCTTGGGTGCAGAGGCGGGCGTCGGCGCGGCGGATGCGGCCGTGACGCCTGCCGCCGGCGCGGGCGTGTGCCGGTCGGCATCGGGTGCACTTGCCTGCGGGAGTACGTCGATTTGTTCCGCTTGCGGCTGCGGGCTTGAAGCTGTTTCGCGACTGATTTCAATCTGGTCGGCTTCGATGATGAAGCAGCACACCGAAACAATGTCGTTGGCGTCACAGGTGGTGTCAAGCCACAGCGTCAGGCTGTCCTCCGTCTGGGTCTGGGCCATGACATGGCCGAGATTGGCCATTTCTTCTCCCAGCAGCTTGCGGTCATTCTCGGACACCTTGAGAAAGCGCACCTTCAGGGGCGCCAGGGCTGGTGACAGGGCGGCCTGCGCCGGCAGCGGTTCAAGCGCGGTGGCGGGAAGCATGGCAGGCTGGGCCACGGGTGCGATCGCAGCCGACGCAACAGCGCTGTCCTGGCTGGACGCCAGTGCCAGTTGCCGCAGCACGGAACAGATATGCGCGACCATCTCGGGCTCAGGCTCTCCACCGGTGCGATAAGCACCCATTTGTTTTTGCAACACGTCCTTGGTCTCCAGAAAGGCATCCATCATTTGGGTTGTCAACTTCAAGTCACCGTGGCGGGCCCGATCAAGCAGGTTTTCCAGCAGGTGGGTGGTGTCGGTCAAAGCCACGAAGCCAAAGGTCGCAGCCCCGCCCTTGATCGAGTGCGCAGCCCGGAAAATCGCGTTCAGGTGTTCGCTGGACGGCGCCTCCAGGTCAAGCCCCAGGAGCAGCAGCTCCATCTCCGCCAACAACTCGTCGGCTTCTTCAAAAAAGGCCTGGTAAAACTGGGTAATGTCCATCTTGTTTCAATCCTGGTTGAAGTTCCTGCTGCCAGCCTGTCCTGGCAGGCGACTGGCTGGCTTCATCTTGCATACACCTGGCCTGCCTGGCTGCAGCATCGCCCGACCATCGTGCGGGCACCGTTCTTACGGCCGCCCCATCGTGAGCAGGCTGTCGATCACGTCCAGCAGCGTTTCCGGCTGGACCGGCTTGGACAGCCAGCCATTGGCACCGGCCTTTCTGGCGTCCGACTTACCGGCTTCACCGCTGATGGTGCTCAGTACCACCACAGGCACATGGGCATAGGCTGCAAGCTGGCGCAGCTGGCGGGTCAATTCGCCGCCGTCCATGGGAATCATGGTCCAGTCGGTCAAGACCAGATCCACCTGCGCGCGGCTCAGGTGCGCCAGGGCGGACTGCCCGCCCTCGGCCAGCAACACCGAATAACCTGCCTCTTCGAGGATCGCCGAGATCATCTGCCGCATCACCGCAGAATCATCGACAGCCAGTACTGTTTTGTTTTTCATCACGTTTTGTCTCCGGTCGGGCCAAGTGTGGGAATCACGGCGGGACGCCCGGTGTTGGCCGCGTTCGCCCTTTCTATTTCCGCCTGCGTCTGGCGGTTGAGCACCACCACGCTGATGCGGCGGTTCACTGGCCCAAACGGGTCATCCTGGTTCAAGTGCATGCTGGAGGCGACGCCCATCACGCGCAACACCTTTTTTTCCTCCATGCCACCGGCAATCAGTTCGCGCCGCGAGGCATTCGCCCGGTCAGAGGACAACTCCCAGTTGCTGTAAGACTTGTCGCCGTTTGAGTATTGCGTCGCGTCGGTATGCCCGGACAGGGTGATCTTGTTGGATTGCGCGTTAAGTACCGGCCCGATCTCGCGCAGGATGCTGCGCATGTAAGACGCGACAATCGCGCTGGACCGGTCGAACATGGGCCGGTTGCTGCTGTCAACGATCTGGATTCGCAAACCTTCCGACGTGATGTCAATCAGCAGTTGTGGCCGAAACTGCTTGAGTACCGGGTTGGATTCGATCATCTCGTCAAGGCGCTTTTTCAGATCGTCCAGACGCTTGACGTCATTGGCATCGCTTTCGTTCTCGGATTGCTTGACTTCGCCGTCCGCACGGGTTGGATCGGTGCCGCCACCGGGAATAACGCTACTGCTGTTACTGCTTTTTGGGCCCCCACTGAGCGCCTCCTTGAGGGGCATTTTGAAGTGCTCCGCAATGCCCTCCAACTGCTTCGGTGATGCTGTCGACAGAAGCCACATAACCAGGAAAAAGGCCATCATGGCCGTCATGAAGTCGGCGAAGGCAATCTTCCAGGCGCCGCCATGATGGCCGGCGGCCATAACGGGGCGTTTGATGATGATCCGGCGTTCAGTTGCGCTCATGACAATTCAGGCTTGTCTGCTCTAGCGGTTCTTGACTTCACGGACGTGCCCGTCAAGTTCGGTAAACGAGGGCCGTTCGGTCGAGTACAGGATTTTCCGACCGAATTCCACCGCCAATTGCGGTGCATAGCCGTTCATGCTGGCCAGCAATGTCACCTTGATGCACTGGTAGACCTTCAGGGAGTGACCCACCCTGTGCTCGATCAACTGCGCCAGCGGAGAGACGAAGCCGTAGGCCAGCAATATGCCGAGGAAGGTTCCGACCATCGCGTGGGCAATCAGTGCGCCCATGACCGAGGGCGGCAAGTTGGCGGACGCCAGTGCGTTCACCACACCCAACACGGCAGCGACAATACCGAGGGCCGGCAGCGCGTCGCCGACCTTGGCCAGACAGTGCGCCGGCAGTTCGGCCTCATGCTTGTAGGTATCGAGTTCATGCTCCATGAGCTGATCAATCTCGAAAGGATCGGTGTTGCC
>JBKJIS010000308.1:0-3491 GCA_046598305.1 Thiobacillus sp. | reverse complement strand
TTGCCATAGAGCCAGCTATGTCGCCTCCTCGCGCCTCTTGTGCCCAGGCCGCAGGCCGTCCGGGTATGCCCTGCAAAAAAATCCATCTGTTTCATTATGTTTCCCTATTTCTGGTTCACGACACCAGGTCTCCGGCGCGCGCGAAATGGAACAAATCCGTGTACTCCCTGGCCATCCGCTCTGTATCGGCAAATTCCGCAGCACGCATGAGGCCGGCTTTAATTCGCATGGCACAGGTGGCGTCGTCTTGCACCAGGGTACGAATGGCTTCGGCAATCTGCGCCGGAACGCGAGGGTCAAAGAGTATAGCTGCATCGGCCGCCACTTCGATGAGAGATGTCGTGTTGCTGCATGCCACCGGCACTCCGGCAGCCATCGCCTCAATGACTGGCAGACCGAAGCCTTCATACAGCGAGGGGAACACAACACCCCGGCACTGCGCCATCAAAGTTGCCAACTCGGCATTGGGCAAATAGCCCGGAAAGAGGATACGCTCGCCAAGATTCATGGTTCTGGCGGCGCGCACCAGCCACTGCTGCCGTTCGCCGGGTGCGCCCGTACATATTAGTTTGACGTCTGGCGCCAGGCCGCCATGGCAGGCCATGCCAAAGGCGGTGAGCAGCATTTCGTGGTTTTTGTGTTTCCAGAAGTTGGCGGGATAGATCAGGTATCGCTGCGGGGCGAGGCCAAGGCGGCCCAATATGGCCTTGTCGTGCTCGGCTCCTGGCACGATACGTTGTGCCATGCGCAGGTGGATGGTGCGTATGCGCGCCGGGTCGAGGCTGCCATGGGCAATGGCGGAGTCCCGCGAGTAGTCGGATATTGCGGTGAGCGCCGTTGCCCGGCGGCACGCTTCGATAAAGGTGCGCTCGCGGTGGGCAACATCCTCTGCGGCAAAGAACTCGGGATAGGTTTTGTATTGCAGGTCGTAAATCGTGCAGACGGTTGGGATCCCCGTTTCGAAATAGGTAGGGGCGGTAAAGGGACAAAAGAGCAGATCGGCACCCATGTTGCGCAACAGCGAACCGGACCCACTACGCTTCAATGCCGTGTTCAATCTGTAGCCCAGGCGACTAACGACGCTGCGCAGCCTGGCTGGCAAATGCGGCAGAATACGGGAGGCAAGGCGCATCAAACGGGGGCGGATTCCATTCGCCACCAGGGGGCCGACGACCATCAGGCGCCGCATGTTGGGGCGATCCAATGTCGCCAGTTCTTCGTGCGATGCCGCTTGCGTGAGCAGTACAAATTGGGTCTGGGGTGCCATTTCGGCCAGGCGGTGCAGCAATTCCAGCACGAAAATCTTCGCCCCGCCATTCTCCCCGCCAGGGAGAACGGGGGTTAAATCCACGGCGATGGTGCTGAGTGATTTTTTCATTGGGGGGCCCGAATCCGTTCAGCCAATTTCTTTAGGGCACTTCTATTAATCCAGATTTCATCCCAACTACCGTGTTGCGGAAAAAATTTTATGTCCGCGGTCTGACCGGGGACGGTATCCCTTACGGGCTTGCTTACATATCAAACATATGCGGCGCTGCGAAACTTTTTCCCCGCCTTGCATTTGGGCGAACTCTGAATTTATAGAAGCGCCCTTTACTTCTGGCCAACTTGAGAAGCCAGTGTCGCCCTAACTTATTTCAAATTATCAGCCTGATCGTAACATCGGAACGTGACCTTGGGTTTGCAGCCATTGACGGATGGTGAGATGGGGGCTTGCCGGGAAGACCTCGCGCTGCTGTGGCTGGAAGGGGGTGCGCGGCATGATGACGGCGCTGGGCGTTTGGATGGTCATGAAGCCATTCCCGTAAAGCGGTAAAAGCCTTCTACCTGCCAGCCGTGCAGCAGCAGTTCCAGCAGCTTTTGATAAACAACGCCTGCGTCTTTGACGGCGTGCAGTACGCCACCGCCATCGACGACGAGCCAGACCCCGACATGCACCGGGTGGCGGAATTGGCGCAGCAGCACCGCATCGCCCTCTTGCGGTTGCACGACTGGCGGCGCACGACTTGTGGGTCGCGGAGCATAATCCATGCCCCCGCTGGCCCGCCACCATGGATCGCCACGGCCTGCGGCCTCGCGATGACGAAGAAACCCTCAACGCATTTATCGAATTAAGTTAATATTCGGCTCTATATTTAGGTCTTAATTGGAGAGTGCTATGGAACAGCTTTATGCCAACACGTCGGTGAGCATCAGCGAGTTGAAGAAAAACCCTTCCGCCATCATTCAGAATGCGGAAGGGTTTGCGGTGGCCGTGCTTAACCATAACCGCCCTGCGGCGTATCTGGTACCGGTCGCGGCATTCGAGGCGATGATGGACCAGCTGGACGACCAGGTTTTGGCGCGCCAGGTGAAAGCGCGGCAAGCCGAAAAGACGGTCAAAGTTACGCTGGATGACCTATAAGCTTGAATTCAAAACTTCCGCGCTAAAGGAATGGAAGAAGCTTGATTCCGCGCTGCGTGAACAGTTTAAAAAGAAACTACTTGAACGCTTGGTACAACCCCGCGTTGAATCGGCACGGCTAACCGCCATGCCGGATTGCTACAAAATAAAATTGCGCGCAGCCGGTTATCGGCTGGTGTATCAGGTGGAAGACAAAACCGTCACCGTTATCGTGGTGGCAGTGGGCAAGCGCGAAGACAGTGCGATTTATCTGGCGGCAGCCAAGCGTAACAAATGATTTAAATTAATTGGGGTCAATTTGATTTGCCTGTAGCGGTCGTTGATCAATTTTCTTCAACTTGAAAAAAGGTTCCATTATGGTCCATTATGGTCCAAAATGACTTCTGTCTTCAGGAGGCTACCATGTCAGTTAATGTGAAATTGTCAGAAACCTTGGTGGATCAGGCCAAGCGCTCTGCGGTTATCGAGCACCGTTCAGTTCCAAAGCAGATTGAATATTGGTCACGAATTGGCAAGATTGCCGAAGAAAACCCTGACTTGCCCTTTTCCATGATTCGCGACATTCTCATTTCGGATCAGGAAGAGCCCGTCGGTGAATACCAGTTCGGCTGATGCATATCCTTGTTACCCCGCTCTTTGAGCGCACAGTCAAGAAGTTGCACCCGCAGCAGAAGGCCGATCTCGACATGGCCGTTCGTGCCGTCGCCAGTGACACAACGATTGGTGAAATTAAAGTCGGAGATCTCGCAGGCATTCGAGTCTACAAGTTCCGTATGGTCAACCAGTTGTGCCTGCTCGCTTACCGTATGCTCGATGAAGACAGTCTCAAACTCCTGACGGTTGGCCCTCATGAGAACTTTTACCGTGACCTGAAAAAGCTGTGAAAAAAAGGGTAGAGTAGAGAACAGCCTTGCAAAATCAATGGGGCCAGACTCGATCCGCGCAGTCAGCCCTGCGCGGACTGACTGGCGACCAGAGACAACAGCGTGATCGGGAATGGTACCGCACCCTGATGATTCTCATCAGAACCAGAGTTGTCCGAATCACCTTCGACCGAACAAATTGTATCCACCGCAATCGCGACCTT